>CAZJGU010000046.1:0-21911 GCA_964545455.1 uncultured bacterium
TCTTGCCGACCCCCGGCTCCCCGATCAGCACCGGGTTGTTCTTGGTGCGACGGGAGAGGATCTGGATGACGCGGCGGATCTCCTCGGTCCGGCCGATGACCGGGTCCAGGCGCCCGTCACGCGCCTCCTTGGTGAGGTCGCGGGCGTACTCGTCGAGGAACGGGGTGGCGGCCTGCTCCGGCTGCTGTTTCGGGTCGGCCGCGGCCAGGATGCGCCAGCGCACCGTGTCGACGTCGCGCGTGAGCTGCTGCAGGATGCGGTAGGCGACGCCGTCGCCCTCGCGGATGATGCCGAGCAGGATGTGCTCCGTGGCGATCACGTTGCTGCCGAGGCTGCGCGCCTCGCTGCCGGCAAGCTCCATCACGCGGCGGGCGCGCGGGGTGATGGCGGCGGTCTCGTTGCGGGGCAGACCGTCGCCGCGGCCGACCATCTCCTCGACCTGGCCGCGGAAGGCGTCGAGGGTGGCGCCGAACTCCGACAGCACCTTCGAGGCGGTGCCGCCCTCGCGCATCAGGCCGAGCAGCAGGTGCTCCGGGCCGATCATGGCGTGGCCGAGCTTCGAGCCCTCCTCGCGAGCGAAGTGGAAGACCAGGCGGGCGCGATCGTCGTAGCGGTTCACGGCTGCACCGCCCAGGCCGGGAGGGGCCCGTGCGGGCGAGCGGAGCGCGGGATCTCGGCCGACGGCATGGTGCTATAGTACGCGCTCGTGCACGGGCCAGAAAGGGGGTTGCTTACGTTGTCCCCCCGGGCCCCGGTCGCATCGGCCCCGCGCCCGCCTCCGCGCTCGCCGCCCTCGCCCCGCGCACCCACGGGAGTCCACATGCTGTTCCAGGAGATCACCCTCACCCTCGACCGCTTCTGGGCCGATCAGGGGTGCGTGCTCGCGCCGCCCCACGACGGCGAGGTCGGTGCCGGCACCTTCTACCCCACGACCTTCCTGAGGTCGCTCGGGCCGGCACCGTGGAAGGTCGCCGGGATCGCGCCCTCGCGCCGTCCCACCGACGGACGCTACGGCGACAACCCCTACCGCTTCCAGTACTTCTTCCAGTACCAGGTGCTGCTCAAGCCCAGCCCGGCCGACGTCCAGGACGTCTACCTGGCGTCGCTGGCGGCGCTGGGCATCGACGTGCGCGCCCACGACGTGCGCTTCGTCGAGGACAACTGGGAGTCGCCCACCCTGGGCGCGTGGGGGCTCGGCTGGGAGGTGTGGATGGACGGGATGGAGATCACCCAGTTCACCTACTTCCAGCAGGTCGGCGGTCAGGACTGCCGGCCGGTGTCGGTCGAGCTGACCTACGGCCTCGAGCGCATCGCGATGTACCTGCAGGGGGTCGAGCACGCCTTCGACATCCAGGTCGCCCCGGGCGTGACGATGGGGGACCTGCGGCGCGACGTCGAGGTGCAGCACTGCCGCTACAACTTCGAGGCCAGCGACGCCGACCTGCAGCGCCTGCTGTTCGAGAAGTACGAGGCCGAGGCGCGCCGGCTGATCGACGACGGTCTGCTGCACCCCGGCTACGACTTCGTCCTCAAGGCCTCGCACGCCTTCAACCTGCTGGACGCGCGCGGCGTGCTGTCGCAGACCGAGCGGCAGGGCTACGTGCAACGCGTCCGCCGGCTGGCCGAGGCGGCCGCTGGTCGCTACCTGGCCGACCAGGATGGCGACGAGGAGGAGGCGGCCTGATGGCGACGTTGCTGTTCGAGATCGGCACCGAGGAGCTTCCGTCCTGGTACGTCGCGCAGGGTCGTCGAGCCCTGGTCGAGCTGGCGCGCGAGCGGCTGGCGGCGGCGCGCCTGGCGCACGGTGCGCTGACCGGCTGGGCGACCCCGCGGCGCCTGACGGTGCGCGTCGACGACCTGGCCGAACAGCGTGAGCGGCGGATCGAACGGCGCCGCGGCCCCAGCGCCCGGGTCGCCTTCGACGACGACGGCGCGCCCACCAAGGCGGCCGTCGGTTTCGCGCGCGGGCAGGGGGTGGACCCGTCCGCGCTGGTGGTCGAGGAGACCGAGCGGGGCGCCTACGTCTTCGCCGAGGTGGCGACCGGGGGGGAGCCGGCGGCCGAGCTGCTGCCCGAGCTCCTGGCCGGCCTGGTGCGCGACCTGCCCGCCCCTCGCAAGATGCGCTGGGGCGAGGTCGAGGTGCCGTTCGTGCGGCCGGTGGCCTGGTTGCTGGCGCGCCTGGACCGGCTCGTCCTGCCGGTCGAGGTGGCCGGCGTCCGGGCCGGCAGCGTCACGCGGGGGCACCGCTTCGAGGCCCCCGACGAGATCGAGCTGGGCGCGATCGACGACTACCTGGAGGTGCTGCGCGCCGCGCACGTGCTGGCCGATCCGGAGGAGCGCCGTCGGGCGACGGTCGACGCCATCGCGGCCGCCGCCGCCGAGCACGGCCTGGAGCCGGCTTGGGACGAGGAGCTGCTGGACGAGGTGGTCGACCTGGTCGAGCGCCCGACGGCGATCGTCGGCCGCTTCGACGCCCGCTACCTGGCGCTGCCCGACGAGGTGCTGGCGACGGTGATGATCCACCACCAGCGCTTCGTGCCGCTGCGCACCCCCGACGGCGCGATCGCCGATCGCTTCGTGGGCGTCGCCAACACCGAGGCGAGCGACCTGGGCTCGGTCCGTTCCGGCTACGAGTCGGTACTGGACGGGCGGCTCTACGATGCGCGCTTCTTCTGGGACGCCGATCGCGGCAAGACCCTGTCCCAGCACGCCTGGGCGCTGTCGGGGATCGCCTTCCAGAAGGACCTGGGCTCGATGGCGGACAAGGTGACCCGGGTGGCCGAGGCGGCGCCGCGCCTGGCGGAGGCGCTAGCGCTCGGCGACGACGTGGCGCGCGTGCTGGAGGCGGCGTTGCCGATCTTCCGCGCCGACCTGGCGACGGAGATGGTCTACGAGCTGCCCGAGCTCGAGGGCACCATGGCCCGCGCCTACGCGCTGGCCGAGGGCGCCCCCGCCGAGGTCGCCCAGGCTCTCGAGGACGGCGTCCGGCCGACGGCGCCCGGCGGCGCCCTTCCGGACGGCGAGGCGGGGGCGATCCTGGCGGCGTGCGACCGGGCCGACAAGCTGCTGGGCTTCTTCGCCTTGGGCAAGCGTCCGAGCGGGTCGGCCGATCCGTTCGGCCTGCGGCGCGACGCGGGTGCGCTGGCGCGGATCGCGGCGTCGCGGGGCTGGGAGGTCTCGCTGCGAAACCTGCTGGCGACGTCGGCGGCACCGTTCGACGGGAGCGCGGTCGCGGTCGACGCCGACGTCCAGGCCGCGGTGGCGGCGTTCGTGTGGGACCGCGTCGCGTCGCTTCTGGCCGAGGAGGGGATCGGCGTCACCACGGTGCGCGCCGCCACCGCCGGCGCGCCGTCGGTGATCCTGGCCGCGCGCCGCGCCCACCTGCTGGACGCGCTGGCCGGCACCGAGGCCTTCGCCGAGCTGTTCACGCTCTACAAGCGCGCCGCCAACCTGGCCGACGCGGCACCGGAGGGAGCCGAGGCCGATCCCGAGCTGTTCGACGCGCCGCAGGAGGGCCCACTGTTCGAGGCGCTCCCGGCGGCGCGCGGCGGCGTCGCGGCGCTGCTGAGCGAGCTGGCCGACCAGCTGCCGCCCTGGTCGCTGGGCACCGGCCCGGCCCGCCGGCCGGATCCGGGTCCGGCGTTGCAGCGCGTGCTGGCCCTCAAGGATCCGCTCGATCGCTTCCTGGACGACGTGCTGGTGATGGTCGACGACCCGGCGGTGCGGGCCAATCGGCTGGCGCTGCTGCGGGAGACGAAGGACGTGCTGAGGCGGCTGGGCGCACTGGAGGAGCTGGGCGGCTAGGCATGGCCCTCCTCCGCACGCGCGCGTGGTGATACGGAGAACGAGCCCCCTGGGCGGAGGGGGCTCGTTCCTTGGTGCCGAAGGTGGGACTTGAACCCACACGACCTCGCGGTCACATGACCCTGAATCATGCGCGTCTACCAATTCCGCCACTTCGGCGAGCGGCGTCGCGACGGGGAGGACCCCGCGTCGTGGGCGACGGAGGCCAATCGTACCGCCGGCCCCGGGGGCTGTCAACGCCTGTTCGGGGCGTCGGTCAGCGCGCGATCGGCAGCCCGGCGGCCTGCCAGGCGATCATGCCGCCGTCGACGTTGCGGACGTCCTGGAAGCCGGCGTCGACGAGCGCTTGCGAGGCGCTCAGCGAGCGATTGCCCGAGCGGCAGATGACGTAGACGGGCTGGTCCTTGGGAAGGTCACCGGCCAGCTGCACGGTCTGGGCGAGGGGCATGAGCAGGGCGCCGTCGACGTGGCCGGCCTCGTACTCGTACGGCTCGCGGACGTCGATCACGGTGGCGCCGTCGGCGCTCGCGTCGGCGAGGTCGCGCACGCTCACCGTGGTCAGGCCCGCGGCGCCGCCGACCCCGGCGACGACGATCGCCAGCGTCGCGACGACGGCCACGAGGACGCCTCCGCCGAGCAGCCAGGGGAGGCGAGAGGGGGCACGATCGGTCGTGGGTGCGGAGCGCTTGGCCATGCCGCTGGTATACCCCTGAGGGGTATCAAGCGTCAACGTCGGCGGCGACGACGCCCTCGTGCTCGCGGCAGCGCTGCATGTAGCGGCGTGCCCAGGCGTCGATCGCGTCGACGACCTCCTGCAGCGCCGTGCCGGACTCGCTGAGCTCGTAGCGGGTGCGGGGCGGCATCGTCGACTCGACCGTCTTGATCACCACGCCGAGGCGCTCGAGGTGCTCGAGCCGGGCCGACAGCGTGCTGGTGTTGACGCCGCCCACCGCGCGCGCGAGCTCGTTGAAGCCGCGCGGCGACGTCAGCAGGGCGCGCACGATGTGGAGCACCCATTTCTCCTGGAGCAGCTGGATGCTGTCGTAGACCGGGCAGAAGGCATGGTCGTCGGCGGCCATGGAACCACTCTACTCGATCGCGCGCTTCGTGTGTCGTAGCGCTTGACAAAACAGAGCGCTATGGACTACGGTGCACCTCGCCGTCCGCGCAGCGTGGACGCACCCACCCCCCGAACCCTGGAAGAGGAGACCCCCATGAGCACCACCGCCACCGCCGCCGCCACCTGGGCCATCGACCCGACCCACACCGACGTCGCCTTCTCGGTCCGCCACATGGGCCTGTCCACCGTGCGCGGCCGCTTCGGCACCGTCGCCGGCACCATCCGCAGCGACGAGAGCGGCGCCCCCGTCGCGGTCCACGTCGAGATCGAGACCGCCTCGATCCAGACCGGCACCGCCGACCGCGACGCCCACCTGCGCTCGGCCGACTTCTTCGACGCCGAGGCCAACCCCACGGTCACCTTCGTCTCGACCTCGATCGAGGCCAAGGGGAACGGGCGGTACGACGTCGCCGGCGACCTCACCATGCACGGCGTCACCCGCCCCGTCGTCCTCGACGCCGAGATCGGCGAGCCGATCCAGGACCCCTTCGGTCTGACGCGCCGCGCCGCCTCGGCCAGCACGCGGATCAACCGCAAGGAGTGGGGTCTGAACTGGAACCAGGTGCTCGAGGCCGGCTCGCTGCTGGTCTCCGAGGAGGTCAGGATCGAGCTGGACGTCCAGGCCACCCGCCAGGACGGCTGACCCGAACGCCGCACGCGACGCGGTCCGGAGGTCGGGGACCTCCCCGACCTCCGGACCGCGCTCGTCGTGCCCAGGCTCAGAGCAGGAAGCGACCGTCGCGCTGGAACGGCTCGCCGTCCAGCAGGATCTCGCCCCCTTGGCGCAGGTCGCGGATCAGGTCCCAGTGGATCGAGCTCTCGTTGCGCCCACCGGTCGAGGCATACGAGCGCCCCAACGCCAGGTGGACCGTCCCGCCGATCTTCTCGTCGAACAGCGTGCTGCCGGTCGCGCGATCGATGGCGTCGTTGGTGCCGATCCCCAGCTCGCCCAGACGCCGCGCGCCCGGATCGCGCGCCAGCCGCTCGTGCAGCAGCTCCTCGCCCTGATCGGCGTGCGCCTCGACCACCTCGCCCGCCTCGAAGCGCAGCGTCACGCCCTCGACCCGTCGCCCCTGGACGAAGCTGGGCACGTCGAAGCGGACGGTGCCCTCTGCGCTTTCCTCGATCGGGCCGGTGAACACCTCGCCCGAGGGCATGTTGCGCTTGCCGTCGCTGTTCACCCAGGTGCGGCCGCCCACCCGCAGGCGCAGGTCGGTGCCCTCGCCGCGGATGCGGACCTCGTCCGCCTCCGCCAGGCGCTCGATCAGCGTCGCCTGCCGTGCACCCAGGGCGCGCCAGGCGGCGGCCGGGTCGTCCCGGTCCAGGTGCATCGCGCCGAACACGAAGCGCTCGAACGCGTCCAGGCTCATGCCGGCGTCCTGCGCCCCCGCGGCGGTGGGGAAGAGGGTGCCGACCCAGCGGGTCCCCTCGACCCGCGCGGCCTGCACCGGCGCCATGCGCGCCTCGAGCCGTCCCAGCCGTGCCGGGTCGGCGTCCTGAAGCGCGCGACGGTTGGCCGGGGCCGCCACCCGGATCCAGGCGTCGGTGCGGCGCACCTCCTCGAGCTCCAGGTCCGGGGTCGAAGCCAGGAAGCCGTCGCCCGCGCACTCGACCAGGTCCTGCAGCGCCTCCGGGTGCGACAGCCGCAGCAGCGGCCGCGCGTCGCGCCGCAGCGCGCCCCGGTAGAGCGCGCGGGCCAGGTCGACGGCGGGGGTCTCGACGTTCAGCGACACGACGTCGCCGGGGGCGACCTCGCAGCAGTAGTCCAGCAGGAGGTCGGCGTAGCGTTCGAGGATCGGTCGGTGCATGGCCGCGAGGATACCGAGCGTCGACCCCCACGGTAGGCTCCCGCCATGGACGCCGAGATCTGGGACGTCTTCGCCGAGACGCCGTTCGGCGGCAACCCGCTGGCCGTCGT
Source organism: uncultured bacterium (assembly GCA_964545455.1). Taxonomy (GTDB): domain Bacteria; phylum Deinococcota; class Deinococci; order Deinococcales; family Trueperaceae; genus SLSQ01. The sequence continues at coordinate 6,843 of CAZJGU010000046.1, forward strand.
GCACGACGCAGGCGCCCTACTGGGCGCCGCCATGGCCGCGCTGGCCCGCGAGTTCGGCTTCTCCGAGACGGTCTTCGTACAGGCCGGTCCGGAGGGTCGTCCCCGCTTGCGCATCTTCACGCCGGCGCAGGAGCTGCCGATGGCCGGCCACCCGACGATCGGCGCCGCCTTCGCGCTGGAGCGTCGCGGCCGCATCGGGGGCGACCGCGCCACCGTCGAGCTGGGCGTCGGACCGATCGAGCTGGCCTTCGAACGCGGCCCGGACGGCCGGCTCACGCGCGCCTGGATGGACCAGGGGCGCCCACGGCGGCTGGGCGGCGTGGACGCCCGGTCCGGGGTCGCGACGGCGCTGGGCCTGAGCGAGGACGACCTGGAGCCGGGCGCGCCGGTCGAGGGCTGGAGCTGCGGCACCCCCTTCCTGATCGTTCCGCTGCGCGACCTGGACGCGTTGGGGCGCGCCCGCCTGACGCTGGACGCCCTGGCGCCGTGGACCGATCCGAGCCACCGCGCGGCGCTGTGCGTGGTCGTCGGCGCCGACGGCGACACCCGTTGCCGCATGTTCGGCGAGGCGCTGGGCGTGGTCGAGGACCCCGGCACCGGCAGCGCCCACGGTCCGCTGGGCGGTTGGCTGGCCGCGCACGGTCGGATCGCGCCCGGTCCCGACGGGTCCGCACGCTTCGCCAGCTTGCAGGGGGTCGAGATGGGACGGCCGTCGCGCCTGCACGTACGCGTCGACTGGAGCGACGGCCCGGACGCCCCGCCCCGCGTCCACGTCGGCGGGGCGGCCCGGCCGGTGCTGCACGGTGCGCTGGCGTCCGAGCTGGTCGCGGACCTGACCGCCGAGCGACCGTGAGCGACGGCGATCGCCTGCAGAAGTGGCTGGCCCGGGCCGGGGCCGCGCCCTCGCGGCGCAAGGCCGAGGCGCTGATCGAGGCCGGCCGCGTTCGGATCGACGGCGCCGTCGCACAGTTGGGTCAGCGGGTGCCGCCCGGGGCCGAGGTGCGCCTCGATGGGCGGGTCGTGCGGCCGCACCGGGCCGGCCGGGTGATCGTGCTGCACAAGCCGCGTGGCGTCGTCTCGAGCGCGCACGATCCGCGCGGGCGGCCGACGGTGATGGGGCTGGTCCCCGACCTGCCCGGCCTGCACCCGGTCGGCCGGCTGGACCGCGACAGCGAGGGACTGCTGCTGCTGACCGACGACGGCGAGCTGACGCTGCGTCTGACCCATCCGCGCTACGAGCACCGCAAGCGCTACCGGGTGTGGTGCCGCGGCGGGCCGCCCGACCCCGAGGGCTTGGCCCGCCTGAGGAACGGGGTCGCGTTGGACGACGGCCTGGCCCGGGCCGACCGGGTCCGTCCCGCCCCCGGCGGCGTCTGGATCGACCTGCACGAGGGCCGCAACCGGCAGGTGCGGCGGATGCTCGAGGCGGTCGGTCGACCGGTCACGCGCCTGTTGCGGACGCGGGTGGGACCGATCGAGCTGGGCGACCTGCCCGCCGGCACCTGGCGCGAGGCCCGTCCCGAGGAGCGCCGCGCCCTCGGGTATGATCCGAACGCGAGCGACGACCCTCGCTGAGGCCCCCGCGCGCCTCGCTCCGGGTCGCGGGAGGAACCATGGCGGACACCATCTTCACGCCCGGCCAGGGCACGGTGCAGTTGAGCGAGGAGGTCGTGCGCGCGCGCGTCGTGGCCCTCGGTGCCCAGATCACGCGCGACTACCAGGATCGGACGCTGCACCTCGTCGGCGTCCTCAACGGGGCGTTCCTGTTCATGGCCGACCTGGTCCGCGCGATCGACCTGCCGCTGACCCTCGACTTCCTGTCGGTGTCCAGCTACGGCTCCCGCACCGCCACCTCGGGCGAGGTGCGGCTGGTCAAGGACCTCGACCAGAGCTTGAAGGGCAAGGACGTGCTGCTGGTCGAGGACATCGTCGACAGCGGCCTGACGATGCGCTACCTGCTGCAGTACCTCGCGGGGCGCGGCCCGCTGTCGGTCCGCGTCGTCAGCCTGCTCAGCAAACCGTCCCGGCGCCAGGTCGAGGTGCCCGTCGACTACGTCGGCTTCGAGATCGACGACGCCTTCGTCTATGGCTACGGCCTCGACGTGGCGCATCGATACCGCAACCTGCCGTTCGTCACCAGCATGTCGCCCGACGAAGCGGCCACCCTCGACGAGTGACCCCGCGACGCCGGCGCCTTCGGACGATCGCGGTCGCGACGCTGGCGGTCCTCGCCGTCGGCCTGGGCCTCGGGCAGGCGTTCCGCGACGTCACCGCGCCCGAGCTGTGGGTCGAGGCGCCGGACCGCGTCGCGGCCGGCGAGACGTTCGAGCTGCGCCTCAGCGCCAGCGAGCCCGCCTCCTACCGCATCGTCTACGGCGACGTCGTGGTCGAAGCGGTCGACCAGGACCTGGTCGTGCCGCTCGCGGCTCAGGTCGGCCGGCTGCCCGTGCGGATCGAAGCGGCCGACGCGGCCGGCAACGTCGGCAGCGCCGAGGTCGAGGTCGAGGGCGTGGCGATCGCGACGGTCGAGCTGACCGCCCCCGAGCGGGTCGTCGCCGGCACGCCGTTCAGCGTCGACGTCGCCCTGACCCCGTCCGAGGCGACGGTCGCGGGTCTCGCCCTGGCGGTCGACGGCGTCGCGCGGCCCCTGCACGGCGCGGGCGGCGAGCGCTGGGCCCTGGTCGCCGCGCCCCTGGCCGATGCGCCGGTCCCGAACGAGCTGAGCCTGCGCTGGCGCGACGGCCTGGACCGGCCCGGCGCCGCGCAGCGACGCGTCGCGGTCGATCGCCTCGAGGCGGAGGTCCAGGAACTGAACGTTCCGGCCACCACGCTGTCCGTGATCACCCCCGAGGCCCGGGCCCTGGAGGCCGAGACGCTGGCGGCCGCCGCCCCCGACCCAGCAGACCCGCCGCGCTGGAGCGAGCCGTTCCTGATGCCGGTCGAGGGACGCGGCAGCTCCGGCTTCGCCCGGGCGCGACGCTACGCGCCCGGCGGGCCGGTCAGCTTCCACGAGGGCGAGGACATCGCCGCGCCGACCGGGACGCCGATCCGTGCCACCAACGTGGGCGTGGTGGTCGTCGCCGGGCCCTACCCGATCAAGGGCGGCATGACGGTCATCGACCACGGTGCCGGCGTGACCAGCCGCTACTACCACCAGGCGCGCATCGACGTGCGGGTCGGCGACGTCGTCGAACGCGGCCAGGTCATCGGCGCGGTCGGGTCGACCGGCCTGTCGACCGGGCCCCACCTGCACTGGGAGATGCGCGTCGCGGGCGTCGCCAGCGATCCGCTCGCCTGGGTCGACCGGGTCCGGCCGTGAGGGCGGGCGTGCTGCTGCTGACCGCGGCGACGCTCGCGATCGCACCGGCGACCGCGCAGAGCGCGCCGGTCGCTGCGCCGCAGGGACCGTTCGCCGGTCCGCCCGACGAGGGCGTCTGGTACGAGGTCTTCGTGCGCTCCTTCCAGGACTCCGACGGCGACGGGATCGGCGACCTGCCCGGCCTGACCTCGCGGCTGGACTACCTGCTGGAGCTCGGCGTCGACGGCATCTGGCTGATGCCGATCCACCCGTCGACCAGCTACCACGGCTACGACGTCACCGACTACTACGGCATCGACCCCGACTACGGCACGCTCGACGACTTCGACGTCCTCGTCGCCGAGGCGCACGCCCGCGGGATCCGCGTGATCCTCGACTTCGTGCCCAACCACACCGCGCTGCAGCACCCCTGGTTCCTGGCGGCGCTGCGCGGCGACCCCGAGGCGCGTGACCGCTACGTCTGGCGCGACCGTCCGGCCGATTGGGTGGGCCTGGGCGGGCCCGCCTGGCACGAGTTCGGAGGCGCCTGGTACCTCGGCCTGTTCTGGAGCGGCATGCCCGACCTGAACCACGAGAACCCCGAGGTGCGCGAGGAGATGAAGCGCATCATGCGCTTCTGGCTGGAGCGGGGGGTCGACGGCTTCCGCGTCGACGCCATCCAGCACATCGTCGAGGGCGAGAACGGCGAGATCGCGGGCACGCCCGCCACCATGGCCTGGCTGCGCGAGATGCAGGCGTGGCTGCACCAGACGGCGCCGCACGCCTTCTGGCTGGGGGAGACCTACGCGCTGTCGGCGCCGACCGTCGCCGCCTACCACCGCGACGGGAACCTCGACATGAGCCTCGACTACCCCGGCTGGGACGCGCTGTTCGCCGCGCTGTCGCAGCGCAGCGCCGGACCCCTGGAACTGGCCTTGGAGCAGGACGCGCGCCTCTACCCGGAGGGTGCCTGGCGGGCACGGTTCTCGGCCAACCACGACCAGCTGCGGCCCGCCTCGACGCTGGGGCTGTTGCGCCGGGACGAGGCGCGCCTGGGCCTGGTGGCCGACCTGCTCATGACGCTGCCCGGGACGCCGCTGCTCTACTACGGTCAGGAGATCGGCCTGCCCAACGGTCCCGGCGACGCTGATCCGCAGAAGCGCACCCCGATGGCGTGGGAGCCAGGCCCGGGCCTGGGCTTCAGCGACACGGTGCCGTGGATCCGCCCGTCGAGCGACGATCCGGCCCTGACCGTCGCCGTGCAACGGGCCGACCCCGACTCGCTCTGGCAGCGCTACCGCGCCGCCATCGCGCTGCGGCGGGGCACCCCCGAGCTGATCCACGGCACCACGACCCTGCTGGCGCCGGAGGCGGGGCCGCTGCTGGCGTTCGTGCGCGAGGCGGACGGCGAACGGGTGCTGGTCGTCGCCAACCTCGCCAGCCGGTCCGCCGTGCTGGCCGCCGCCGAACGGCCCGGCGACGTGGGCGCGGTCCTCCATGGACCCGACCTCGGTGCCGGAGACTGGGAGGTCCCGGGGCTGACCGTGATCGTGGTGCGGCTGGCGTCCGACGCGCCCTGAGGCTGGCCCGAACCCGGGGGGGTGGCGCCCCGGCACGCGTCCGGACGCCGCCCCGGCCGACGGCCCGGTGCTATCCTCGTGCGCCATGGACACGAGCCTCGACGCGGCCGAGAGCGCCGCACCGACCGACCGACGGCCGCGCGTCTTCTCCGGCGTGCAGCCCTCGGGCGACCTGCACCTGGGCAACTACCTGGGCGCGCTGCGCCAGTGGGCCGAGAAGCAGCACGAGCGCGACAACGTCTTCTGCGTCGTCGACCTGCACGCGCTGACCGTGCCCGAGGAGATCGATCCGGCCGAGCTGCGCGCCAAGAGCCGCCAGGTCGCGGCGCTCTACCTCGCCTGCGGGATCGACCCGGAGAGCAGCATCGTCTTCGTGCAGTCGCACGTGCGCGAGCACGCCGAGCTCACCTGGCTCCTCAACTGCACCACCCCGCTGGGCTGGCTCTACCGCATGACCCAGTTCAAGGCCAAGAGCGAGGGGCGCGAGTCGGTCTCGACCGGGCTGCTGGACTACCCGGTGCTGCAGGCGGCCGACATCCTGCTCTACGACACCGACGTCGTCCCGGTCGGCGAGGACCAGGTCCAGCACATCGAGCTGACGCGCGACATCGCGCAACGCTTCAACCACCTCTTCGGCGACACCTTCGTGCTGCCCCGGGCGGTCGTGCCCAAGGTCGGCGCCCGCGTGATGGGCTTCGACGAGCCCGAGGCCAAGATGTCGAAGTCGATCGCGCGCGAGCGCGAACGCCACGCCGTCCAGCTCCTCGACAGTGAGAAGCGCATCAAGAAGACGGTGATGAGCGCCGTGACCGACTCGGGCCGCGAGGTCCGCTACGAGCACGCCAGCCCGGGCGTCCGCAACCTGTTGGGCATCCTGCAGAGCCTGACCGGGCAGGAGATGCCCGCGATCGAGGCCGAGTTCGACGGCAAGGGCTACGGCGACCTGAAGAAGGCGGTGCTGGGGGCGATCCTCGAGACCCTGCGTCCGATCCAGGAGCGCTACCACGGCTACGCCTCCGATCCGGCCGAGCTGGACGCGGTCCTGGCGCGCGGGGCCGAGCGTGCCCGCGAGGTCGCGGCGCGCACCTACGCACGTGCCCAGGAGGCGTTGGGCGTCGGCGCCTGAGCCGACCGCGGCGCAGGGTCCTGCCATGCCGACGCTGATCGTGTTCGTCGACGGCGTCGGACTGGGGTCCTGCGATCCGGCGATCAACCCGTTCGCCGCCGTCGCCACGCCGACGCTGGACGCGCTGGCGTTCGGATCGTGGACCACGCCGCGTCTCCAGGCGCGCGAGGGGCACGCCTTCGCGGCCCTCGACGCGACCCTCGGGGCCGACGGCCTGCCGCAGTCCGCCACCGGCCAGAGCGCCCTGTTGACCGGACGCGACGCCGTCGCCGCCATGGGGCGACCGTACGGCCCCTGGCCCGGCCCGACGCTCAAGCGCTTCCTAGCGGGCGGGGAGCTGTTCGGCTGGGCCACCGGTCGCCACGGGCCCGACGCGGCCGCCTGGGCGGGCGCCTACCCGCCCGGCTTCTTCGCGGCGCTGGAGCGCGGACGGCTCCGACTGAACGCGCTGGCGCATGCGGCCCGCGCCGCCGGCGTCGCCCTGCCCGACCTGGAGGCCTACCGGCGGGGCGAGGCCGTCGCCGCCGACCTGGACGGCGCCTACTTCGCCTCGTTGGGGGTCGAGCCGCCCGGCGGACACCGCGCCGGGCCCGCCGGGGCCGAGCGAGCCGGCCGTCGCCTGGCCGGGCTGGCGTCGCGCCGCACCCTGACGCTCCTCGACGTGTGGCTCACCGATCAGGTCGGGCACGCCGCCCGTGCGGATCAGGCGGCCGAGCTGATCGAGCGGCTGGACGCCTTCCTGCACGGGCTCCTGGACGCGCGGCCGCCGGAACTGGACGTGCTGCTGGTCAGCGACCACGGCAACCTCGAGGACCTGAGCCACGGTCGCCACACCCGCGCGCCGGTGCCGCTCGCGTCGCTGGGGCCGTCGGCCCCGCGGCTGGCGCGGGCCCGCTCGCTGCTGGACGTCGCGCCCGCGCTGCTCGCGGGCTGGGACGCCGCCTGAGGCGGCCTCAGAGCAGCAGGATCGCCGCTTCGTACCAGGCGCCCACGATCAGCAGCAGCGCCGCCCACGGCAACGTGGCGGTCAGCTTCCGGTAGGCCATCCCGAACTGGCTCAGGCCGCCGCGCACCAGCGTCGCGACCAGCATCCCGCCGCCCGCGACCACCAGGAAGTAGGCGGTGAACTCGAGGACGAAGAGCACGCCGATCAGCAGGATCTCCGGAAAGCCGCCCAGCCCCAGGACCCCGAAGGCGGTGGCTTGCGCCAGGAACGATGCGCCGGCCAGCAGGTAGGCGGGCACGCCCAGCAGCAGCGCGCTGCCGAACAGGGCGGTGACCGTGACGACCATGAAGTTCTGGTAGAAGATCACCAGCGCCGTACGGGCCACGTCGCCGCTGGCGAGCGCCTGGTTGGCGCCCACCTGGTCCAGGGTGGAGCCGAGGATCGTCAGGACCGCCTCCTCGCAGGCGTCCGGGAGCTGCGCCCCCGACCACAGGCCGATGCCCACGATGGCCCAGCCCGCGACCATGGTGACGATCACCAGGCGGCGATGCTCTCGCACCGACGCCGCACCGAACGCCAGCCAGCGTCGCAGCGGCGAGGGCCGCGCGATCCCGATCAGGAACACCAGCGTCACCAGCGCGAAGACGATCCCCGCCGTGCGCGACTGCAGGAACTCGCGGCCGCCGGTGTCGGGGACCTGGAAGCCGACGCGCTCGACCGCCCAGGCGTCGCCGTCGCGGGCCAGCAGCACTTCGACCACGTCCAGTCGATCGGGCGGCACCTCGGCCGCGTAGGTGAAGCGCATCCGGCCCTCGTCGTCGGTCGGCCGTTCCTGACCGTCGGTCAGGTCGACCTCGGTGCCCGGCGGCGGAGGTGGCGCAGCGAACAGGCCGGGCAGCTCGCGACAGACGGTTTCGGCGTCCAGCGTCGCCAGGTCGGCCAGCGTCCGCGACTCGCTGTCCAGCCAGCGCTCGACGGCGCGGTCGGCCAACGTGGCCGGGTCGTCGCCGCGAAGCTCGGTCGGGGCGGGCGCGATCTCGGGCGTCGGCGCCTGCGCCCACGCCGCGCCGGCGGCGAGCAGCAGGACGAGCGCAGCGAGCAGGGCGGGCAGCCCGCGGCGGCCGAAGGGCAGCAGGGGGCGCGGACGGAAGGAACGGAAGGGCAGCGAAGGGTCCATGGAGTCGCCGGCAGCATAGCGCAGACGCGCCGTCCAGAACGGCATCCGAGGGACCCGACTGGTAGGCTTCGCGGGATGAAGCCGTGGGTCTGGGCGTGGAACGCGGGCTGGCGCACGGTGCGGGGTCTGCACCCGCGCCTGGCGGACCCGGACGACGCCTGGGCGGAAGCCTGGTTGCCGCGCCCCGAGCGTGACCTCTACGCCGCGATGGACCGCCGTGACCGCGACCATGCGGTGCGGGTGGCCCGAGCGTTGCTGCGCCGGCACCCCGAGGCGCCGTCCGAGGTCGTCCGGGCCGCCCTGCTCCACGACGTCGGCAAGAGCCGCCGCCGCTACCGGGTGGCCGAGCGCATCCTGGTCCACCTCGTCCGGACCGCGCCGCCGCCGGCCGAGCCGCCGCTGGGCGGCATGGCCGGTGCCCGCCAGACCGCCGCGCACCACGCCGCCTACGGCGCCGCGATGATCCGCGACGCCGGTGGCGACCCGCGCGTGGCCGAGCTGGTCGCGCGCCACGAGCGGCCGGGCGACGACCGGCACGCTCGCTGGATCCAACAGGCGGATCGACGCACGTGAACGACGCGGCACGGTGGCCCGCCACGGCCGCGCTGTTCGAACGGCAACGGTTCGGGGTGGTGCCCGGCCTGGACCGGACCCGCGCGCTGCTCGAGCGCCTGGGCCGTCCGCAGGACGCCTTCGCCACGCTGCTGATCGGCGGGACCAACGGCAAGGGGGGGACCGTCGCGCACCTCGCGGCGATGCTCGCGGCCGATGCGGCGCCGCGCGGAGAGCGCGTTGGCCGGACCACCAGCCCGCACCTGAGCGACCCGGGCGAACGGATCGTGATCGACGGACGTCCGCTGTCCACCGAGGCGTTCGAGGCGTTGGCGGCCGAGGTGGCGCCGCACGCCGACGCGGTGGGCGCTACCTTCTTCGAGGTCGTCACCGCCATGGCGCTCTTGGCCTTCGCGCGGGCCGGCGTCCGCTGGGCGGTGGTCGAGGTGGGCCTCGGGGGGCGCCTGGACGCGACCAACGTGCTGGATCCCGTCGCCAGCGGCGTGGCCCAGATCGCGTTGGACCACCAGGCGGTCCTCGGCACCGACCTCCGCGCGATCGCGGGCGAGAAGGCCGGCATCCTGCGGCCGGGACGGCCGGCCTGGAGCAGCGCGGAGGGCGAGGGCGGCGACGCCCTCGACGCCGCGGCACGCGAGGCGGGGGTCGACCTCGCGCGACTGGACCGCGATGCTCGGGTCGAACGGCGCGACCTGGGCTGGGGCGGCTCGGAGCTGACGGTTCGCATGCCGGGTCGAGCGGCGCTGACGCTTCGGACGCCGGCGATCGGCGCGGCTCAGGCCCGCAATGCCGCGCTGGCGGCGGTGCTCGCGAGGGAGCTTGGAGCGTCCGACGCCGCGATCGCAGCCGGGGCCGAGGCGACCCGCTGGCCCGGGCGAATGGAGGTCCTCGCCCCGACCACGGACGCGCCCGAGGCGCTGACGCGGACGCCCGGACGACTCATCCTCGACGGCGCCCACAACCCCGCCGCGGCCACGGCGTTGGCCGACGCCCTGCGGGGGTTGGCGACGCACCCGGTCGCCGTCGTGGGTCTAGCCCGCGACAAGGACGCCCGCGGCGTGCTGGCGGCGCTGGCGCCGGTCGTGTCCGGCGTGCGCCTGACCCGCGCCCTCGCCAGCCCCCGCGCCCTGGCGCCCGACCTGCTGGCCAGGATCGCGAGGGAGGTGGACCTCCGGGTCGACGGGGTGCACGACGATCCCCGTGACGCGCTCGAGGCGGCCCTGGCGGACGCCGCCACCGCGCACGAGGCAGGTGACGTGCTGGTCGCCGGCAGCCTCTACCTGATCGGGGAGCTTCGGCCGTGGGCCCTGGGGCGGCCGGTGCCCGCCTGGGAACGCTGGCAGTGAGGTGCGGGAGCGGCGTCGCTCAGACGTCGCGGGGTTCGCTCGACGCGTCCGGCGCGTCCGCCGCGTCCGGCGCGTCCGCACGCTCGCGGGCCAATCGCCGGTAGGCCTGCAGGTGCTTGACGATCGACACGGCGGCGACCAGCGCCATGCCCGTCCCCACGGCGAAGCCGTCCTCGAGCGTGCCGCCCTGGCGCACCACGACCGTCCCGGTCAGGAACGGCAGGGCGACCAGGGCGATCAGCGCCGACGCCTCCGAACGGCGGGTGATCAGGATCAGCGCCACCAGCAGCGTGAACGCCGCCAGGCCGCCCAGCGGCACGATCGGTAGCGTCGCACCGAACGCGGCCGCCAGGCCCTTGCCGCCACGAAAGCGCGCGTAGGGCGACCAGCCGTGCCCGACGACCACCCCGACCGCCGCCGCGAGGGCCGGCGCGAGGGGCTCGGCCAGGCTGCCGACGTCGCCCATCCAGAGGCCCGTCACGACCGCTGCCGCCCCCTTGCCCACGTCCAGGACGAACACCGCCACGCCGGCGAGCGGGCCGACGTTGCGAGCCGTGTTCATCGAGCCCATGTTGCCCGAGCCCACGCGGAAGATGTCGCGTCCCGCCAGCCGCGCGATCCAGGCGGCCGAGGGGATGCCCCCCAGGAAGTAGCCGGCGGCGAAGGCGGCGATCAGGTCGAGGGTCACGGCAGGACCTCCGGGGGCGGTGCGGGCGTCGGTCGCGCCACGTTCGGCGGTCCGACCAGGTCCCGCAGGCTGCGCAGCTCATCGACGTGCCAGGCGATGTAGCGGCCCAGCAGCCGCCACTGCGTCGAGCGGTCGGGCAGCGGTCGGGCCAGCGCGTCGCGCGCCCGTCCGGCGATCAGGACGCGCAGGTCGCGCGCCGCGTCGTCGCTCAGGGCGAGTCCCTCGCCCTCGCGCGCCAGTCGTCCCCCGACGTGGTCGAATCGGAGTCCATCCCCGTCGACGGCCGGGCCCGGGTCGGGACCCAGCCCGGCGACGCGCAGAAGCATCCAGGCGTGCACCAGTGCGACCCGTTCAGGGTCGGGATCGACGTCCAGACCGCGCAGGCCGCTGGCCAGCCAGTCGTGCAGCGGTTCGCCCAGGTGCACGTCGACGGCCAGTCGCTCGGCCAGCTCGGCCAGCAGGTGGGCGTAGGGGTAGATGCCGGGGTCGGCCAGGCGCGGCAGCGCGCCGTCCAGGCGGACCTGGGCCACCACCGCCAGGTCGTCGTCGCGACGCTGGTAGGCCTGCACGGTCACGTCGTGGAACAGCGACAGGCGCCCGGGGTTGCCGCCCGGCAGGCGGCCCTTGCGGGCGACGGCCCGCCACTTGCCGTCGGGGGAGAGCAGCGTCACGACCACGTCGCCCGAGGGCAGCGGCGTTCGCCGCACCACGATCCCTTCGCGCAGGCGGTAGCGGGAGGGCGCCACGCCGGCATCGTACCCGGCCGGCGCGGCGCCGACGGATCCCGGCGTCCGTCCACGGTCGGCGGCCGACCTTCGCGGTTCGGCGGCGTGGCGCCGTGCGGGGTCCCGCGTCAGGCGTCGGCGTTCGAGCGGGCGCGGCCGAAGGCCATGCGCAGCTTGAACAATCCGCGCTTGTGGCGCGCGGCGGCCTCGTCCTCGTCGAGCCCCAACGCGTTCGCCGCCCCGGCGATGCCCGCCGCGTCGTGACCGGCCATCCCTTCGGCCCGCACCACGACGTCGCGCACCGGCTCGTCGAGATCGCCCAGGAACGGCTCCAGGTCGGTCGGCGTGGCCTTCGGGCGGGCCTTCTTCGTCGCGGCCTTCTTCGCGCCCGCCTTCTTCGCGCCGGTCTTCTTGGCCGCCTTCTTCGTGCCGGTCTTCCGGGTCGTGGAGGTCGTGCCCGCCGTGCCGCGGCGGGACCCCTTGGCACCCTTGCGCGCCTCGCGCGCGGCCAGCAGCTCCAGGGCGGCCGCCAGCTCGATCGACTCGGGGTCGTGCTCCTTGCGCAGCGACGCGTTGGTCGTGCCGTGCTTGACGTACGGGCCGTAGCGGCCCTGGTGCAGCTCGACCGGCTGACCGTCGTCCGGGTGCTCGCCCAGGGTGCGCAGCGGCTCGCGCCGGCCGCGGGTGCGCTTGGCCGCCAACAGCTCGACGGCGCGATCGAGCCCGACCTCGAGCACGTCGTCCTCCGGCGTCAGCGAGGCGTAGGTGCGCTCGTGCCGCACGTAGGGGCCGTAGCGGCCGATGCCGGCCACGATCTTCTTGCCGCTCTCGGGATGCGCGCCAAGCTCGCGCGGCAGATCCAGCAGGCGTCGGGCCAGCGCCTCGTCGACGTCGTGCGGCGCCACCCCGGGCGGCAGCGAGACGCGCCGGGGCTTGCCCTCCTGCTCGTCGGGACCGAGCTGCAGGTACGGACCGTAGGGACCGTTCTTGAGCAGCATCGCCTGGCCCTCGTCGGTCTGGCCGACCTCGACGTCGCCCTGGACCTGGCGGTCGACCAGCTCGGCGAGCATCTCGCGCGTCACGTCGCCCGGCGCCCACTCGTCGGGCAGCGAGGTGGTGATCCGCTCGCCCTCGACCTGCGCCTCGACGTAGGGGCCGTAGCGGCCGACCCGAACCAGGTAGGGGTCCCAGCGGGACGAGCGCACGGTCGAGATCTCGCGCGGGTCGATGCCGTCGAGGCCCTGCGCGACGCGCGCCTCGATCCCCTCGGTCCCGCCGTAGAAGCCCTTGAGGTAGGGGATCGCCTCCAGCGTGCCGGCGGCGATCTCGTCCAGCTTGGCCTCCATCTCGGCGGTGAACTCGGTGTCGACGAGCTGGGCGAACTGGTGCTCGAGCAGGTTGTTCGTCGCGAAGGCGGTGAAGGTCGGCACCAGCTGCTGGCCCTGCTTGCGGACGTACCCGCGCTGCACGATCGTGTCGATGATGCTGGCGTAGGTCGACGGCCGACCGATCCCCTCCTGCTCGAGGATCTTGACCAGCGACGCCTCGGTGATGCGGGCGGGCGGCTTGGTCTCGTGGCCGCTCGGGTCCAGCGAGATCGCCCGCAACGCGTCGCCCTCGGCCAGCGGCGGGAGCGGCTGGTCGCGGTCGTCCAGCGCGGCCTCGGGGTCGTCGCTGCCCTCGACGTAGGCGCGGAAGAAGCCGGGGAAGAGGACCTGCCGGCCGCTGGCGCGCAGGGCGACCGCTCGGCCGTCCAGGTCCGTCTCGATCCGGGCGGTCACGAAGCGCAGCCGAGCCTCGGCCATCTGGGTCGCGATCGTACGCGTCCAGATCAGGTCGTAGAGGGCGGCGTCGCGGCCGTTCAGGCGGTGTTCCTTCGCCGTGAGCATGCGCTCGCCGGCCGGGCGGATCGCCTCGTGCGCCTCCTGGGCGTTGCGGGCCTTGCCGCGGTACTGGCGCACCCGCTCGAACAGGTAGTCGGCGCCGTAGAGCGCCTCGACGCGGCGGCGGGCCGCGCCGATCGCTTCGCCCGACAGATGGGTCGAGTCGGTCCGCATGTAGGTGATCAGGCCGCGCTCGTACAGCCCCTGCGCGACGCGCATCGTGTCGCGCGCGGCCATGCCGAGCTTGCGGCTGGCCTCCTGCTGCAGGGTCGAGGTGGTGAACGGCGGCGAGGGGTTGCGGGTCTGCTCGCGCTCCTCGATCGCCGCGACCCGAAAGGCCGCGCCCTCGGCGGCGTCCGCCAAGCGGCGGGCGTCCTCCTCGCTCAGTTGGATCAGGTCGCGACCCGGCTGCAGGCCCTCCTCGAGGCGGCCGGTGTCCGGGTCGAAGTCCTTGCCGGTCGCCAGGCGCAGCCCGTCGACGTGGGTCGCGGTGGCGTCGAAGGCGCGCGCTTCCTCGCCCGTCGCGGCGGCCAGCCGAGCCTGCAGGTCCCAGTAGGCGGCCGGCACGAACGCCAGGCGTTCCTTCTCGCGTTGGACCAGGATGCGGACGGCGACCGACTGGACGCGGCCGGCGGACAGGCGGGGCGCGATCTTGCGCCACAGCAGCGGGCTGATGGTGTAGCCCACCAGGCGGTCCAGCAGGCGACGCGTCTCCTGCGCCTCGACCAGGTGGCGGTCGATGTCGCGGGTGTCGTCCAGCGCCTTGCGGATCGCCGACTCGGTGATCTCGTGGAACACCATGCGCTTGACCGGGACCTTCGGCTCAAGGACCTCGAGGAGGTGCCAGCCGATCGACTCGCCCTCGCGATCCTCGTCCGTCGCGATGACGAGCTCGTCGGCGTTCTTGAGCTTGGCCTTGAGCTCGCGGACCACCTTGGGTTTGGTGACCACGTAGAGCGGCGCGAAGTCGTCCTCGACCTTCATGCCCAGGCGCGCCCACTCCTGACCGCGGTAGCGGGCCGGGATGTCGTCGGCCGACGCGGGCAGGTCACGGACGTGGCCCATGCTCGCCATCACCTCGTAGCCCTTGGGCAGGAAGCGCGCGATGGTGTTGGCCTTGGTCGGCGACTCGACGATCACCAAGCGCCGCGCGGCGCCCTCGTCACGGGTGGAAGCCATCGGAACCATCCAATCGGCGGCCATTATAGGCACGCTCCGGCGGCTGTCAAGGTGCCGCTCGCGGCGCCTCGCGCGGGAGCGCGCGGGCGCGCGAGGCGCCGTGTCGGAGGGGTCAGTCGAGGCGCCGGCGGTGGCTGATCGCGCGGCCCAGGGTCACCTCGTCGGCGTACTCGAGATCGCCCCCGACCGGTAGCCCGTAGGCGATGCGGGACACGGTGGCGCCGCGCTCGCCGAGGGCGCGGGCGAGGTACATCGCGGTCGCTTCGCCCTCGACCGTGGTCGAGGTGGCGAGGATCACCTCGCCGACCTCGTCCCCCGCGACCCGTTCGAGCAGGGCGGGGATCGTCAACTGGTCGGGGCCGACGCCGTTCATGGGCGAGAGCGCCCCGTGCAGCACGTGGTAACGGCCGCGGAACTCGCCCGAGCGTTCGATCGCGAGCAGGTCGGCGGGCTGTTCGACGACGCACACCAGCGCCGGATCGCGCGACGGGTCGGCGCAGACCGAGCAGGTCGCGTCGCCACGCGTCATGACGTTGAAACCTCGGTCCGGG
>CAZJGU010000047.1:0-21468 GCA_964545455.1 uncultured bacterium
GGACGAGCTGCTCGGTGTCCTGGTCATGGGCCACGAACGCAAGGGCTCGGTGCGCGAGGCCCAGCTGCCCTTCCTGTCGCTGCTGGCCGGCCAGGTCAGCCTGGCGGTCCGCAACGCCCGCGCCTACCTGCACGGCGAGGAGCTCGCGATCAACGAGGAGCGCGCCCGCATCGCCCGCGAGATCCACGACGGCGTCGCGCAGTCGCTGGCGTTCGCTGCGCTCAAGATCGACCTCGGCCGCAAGCTGATCGCGCGCGACGCCGAGCGCGCCCAGGCCGAGCTCGAGCTGGCCGGCGGCACCGTCCGCGAGTCGATCCGCGAGGTTCGCCGCAGCATCTTCGCGCTGCGGCCGGTCGACCTCGAGCGCCACGGCTTCGTCGAGACGGTGCGCCGCTACGCCCTCGACTTCGGCGAGCAGAACGGCATCCAGGTCGACGTCGAGATCGGCGAGGTGGGCGAGCTCGAGGTCCGCAGCGAAGCGGTCCTGTTCCGCATCTTCCAGGAGGCCATGCACAACGTCGCCAAGCACGCCGGCGCCCGCTCGGTGCGCGTGCGGCTGGGTCGCGACCATCGCATGCGCGCCTTCGTCGAGGTGAACGACGACGGCGGCGGCTTCGACGTCGACGCGGTCGCCGACCGGGTCACCAGCGCCGGCGGCCTGGGCCTGCGGCAGATGCGCGAGCGGGTCGAGGCTCGCGGCGGGGTGTACGAGATCGAGAGCGGCACCGGCGAGGGCACCACGGTCCGCGCGGCCGTCTACTGAGCGACGCCGCGACCCCACGCGACGAGCCCCGGCGCTCGATCACGCCGGGGCTCGTCGCTCGGGTCGGGCCGCGTCGCGCGGCCGCCGCCTACTTGCGGTAGCTGGTGCCGAAGCGCTTCTGGAACTTCTCGACCCGACCCTCGGTGTCGATGAAGCGCTGCTGGCCGGTGAAGAACGGGTGGTTGCCCGACCAGACGTCGACGTGGATCTCGGACTTGGTGCTCAGCGTCTCGAGCACGACCTCGCCGTCGCAGATGATCTTGCACGGCTGAACCTTCGGGTGGATGTCCTTCTTCATGACCGTCTCCTCGTGTTCGGACGGGAATCCGCGGAACCTCGCGACCGGACCGCCCGGCGACCGGACGACGGCGCTAGCCGGAGAATGGTAGCAGACCCGGGGCCGTCTTCACAAGTCGCCGGCGCTCGCGCTCCGTACCTGGCGCTGCAGGCGGGCCAGCATGCCCTCCATCCCGCGCAGCCGTAGCGGGCTGATCAGCTCGGTCAGTCCCAGCTCGCGCGAGACGTCGCCCGGCACCGCCAGGACCTCCTCGACGCTGCGGCCGTCGAGGCCGTGGTGCAGGATCGAGGCGAAGCCGCGCGTCGTCGGCGCCTCGGGCGGCGCGTCGAACCAGATGCGCACCGCGCCGTTCTCGACCGCGCTGGCCAGGAACAACGGGGTCTGGCACTCCTCGACCTGTTCGAAGCGGTCCTGGTCCGACGCCAGCTCGTCGGGCAGGTCGGGAAGCTTGTTGGCGTACTCCAGCAGCAGCTGCAGGCGCAGGGCCTTGGGGGCTCGCGTGAACTGGTCGACGACGGTTTGCAGGGGAGGGGGGACGCTCATGGGCACGAGCCTATCCGGCCGTCGCGCCGGCGTCCGTGGTCCGGGCGAACCGGCCTAAGGCGAAGCGGGGCGACCAGGCGGCGCTGCCGCCGTCCAGCGCCAGCTCGGCCAGCATCGCGCCGAGCGCGGGTCCGAACTTGAAGCCGTGCCCGCTGAAGCCGCCCGCCACCGTCCAGCCGGGCGCGTCCGGGTGGGGTCCGATCAGGAAGTCCTCGTCGGGCGTCTTGGTGTAGAGGCAGGTGGACCCGCCCACCCGTGCGCCCAGACCGGGCAGCAGCGCCCGGGCGCGCTCCAGCGTGGCGGCGGCCCAGGTCGCGTCCAGCCGGTCGTCGCGCTCGGCCAGTCGGATCGTCGGCGCGCCGACGTGGTCGGCGACCTTGACGGCGGCAGGGTGCTCCAGGCGCCCCATGCCGTAGGTGTGGCGGGCGCGGTCGATGAACAGCGGCATGCGGTCGGCGCCGTGCTCCGGTCCGGCGGGCGCGGCGAGGTAGACGACCTGCTGCTGCTCGACCCGTAGCGGCAGCTCCAGGGCGAGCGCCCCCTCCGCCAGCCACGGTCCGGCCGCCACGATGCCGCGGTCGGCCTGGTAGCGCGTCCCGTCCTCCAGCTCTGCGACGACCCCGTCCGCCTCCCGGTCGAGACGAGCGACCGGTGTGCCGTAGCGCAGCTCGGCGCCGAGGTCCGCCGCCTGGCGTGCCGCCGCGGTCAGGGCCCGATCGGCGGCGACCACGCCCGCGTCCGGCTGGAACAGCGCGATCGTCGCCGCGTCCGGAGCGTAGGCGGGGAAGCGCCCGCGGACCTCCTCCGACGTCAAGCGTTCGACGGGGCGATCGTGGGCGCGCAGGGCCTCCTCGATCCGGTCCAGCTCCGGCGCCCCCGCCGGCGCCAGGTCCAGCCCCCCGGCGCGCCACAGCAGGCGCTCGCCCGAGGTCCGTTCCAGCTCCCGCCAGCCGTCGTCCGCCCGGATCGCGAGGCGCACGTAGTCCTCCTGCTCGTAGGCGTGGCGGAAGATGCGCGAGCCGCCGTGCGACGAGCCGCGGTCGTGACCGGGGGCGAAGCGCTCGAGCAGCGTGACGTGCGCCCCGCGGCGGGCGGCGGCGTGCGCGGCGAAGGTGCCGGCCAGGCCGGCGCCGACGATCAACAGGCGAGGTCGGGTCATGCCCGAGCATAGGCGCGACGGGCCGCGCATGCGGCGGGTGCCGCCCTCGGGAGGCCACCCGGCGCGGTGGTATCGTTCCGCCGTGCCCGACGTGCCCGACCCGCTTCCCGTGACCCCGATCGGTCCGTTCGACGCCGAGGTGCGCGTGCCCGGCTCGAAGTCGCTCACCAACCGTGCGCTGGCGGTCGCCGCGCTGGCCGACGGTCGCAGCGAGCTGCACGGTGCGCTGGTCGCCGAGGACCGGACCGTGATGGTCGAAGGCCTGCGCGCCCTGGGCGTTCGGGTCGACGGCGGTCACGACGACACCAGCCTGATCGTGCACGGCACCGGCGGACGCGTGCCGGCCCACGAGGCGAGCCTGGACCTGCGCCTGTCCGGCACCGCCATCCGCTTCCTGGCCGCCATCGCCGCGCTGGGCGAGGGGCGCTTCCGCTTGGACGGCACCGCCCGCATGCGCGAGCGGCCGATCGGCGACCTGCTGGTCGCGCTGCGCGCGCTGGGCGCCGACGCGCGCGACGAGCTCGGCAGCGGCTGCCCGCCGGTGGTGATCGACGCTCGCGGTCTGGACGGCGGCACCGTCGCGGTGGCGGGGGGTCGCTCGTCGCAGTACCTCTCGGCGCTCCTGATGGTGGCCCCGGCGGCGCGCGGTCCGGTCCGGATCGAGGTCGAGGGCGACCTGCTCTCCAAGCCGTTCGCCGACATGACCGTGGCGGTCATGGACGCCTTCGGGGTGCCGGTCCGACGCGACGGCTACCGCGTCTTCGAGGTGACGCCCGGGCGCTACCGCCCGCAGGTCCACGGCATCGAGGCGGACGCCATGGCGGCCGGCTACTTCTGGGCCGCGGCCGCGGTCACCGGCGGGCGGGTCCGCACGCCGGGCGTAGGTCGCGCCAGCGTGCAGGGCGACCGGCGCTTCGCCGACGTCCTGGCCGAGATGGGCTGCACCGTCGACTGGCACGACGACGCGGTCGAGGTGCAGGGGCCCGCCGCGGGACGCCTGCGCGGCGGCACCTTCGACCTCAACGACATGCCCGACCAGGCCCAGACGCTGGCGGTCGTCGGCCTGTTCGCCGACGCGCCTGTCCGGATCGAGAACGTCTGGAACCTGCGCATCAAGGAGACCGACCGCCTGCGCGCGCTGGCGCGCGAACTCGGGCGCCTCGGTGCCGTGGTGGTCGAGGAGGAGGACGCCATCGAGGTCCGCCCGCTCGCCGCGGGCGGGATGCACCTGCCGGTGGCGATCGACACCTACGGCGACCACCGCATGGCGATGGCGTTCGCCGTCGCCGGCCTGCGGCTTCCGGGCCTGTCGCTGCGCGACCCGGGCTGCGTCGCCAAGACCTACCCCGGCTTCTTCCAGGACTGGGCCGCCCTCGCGGAGCGGGGAGACTGAGGCGGGTGCGCGACGTCGTCACCCTCGACGGACCGGCGGCCAGCGGCAAGTCCAGCGTCGCCCGCCGGATCGCCGAGCGGCTGGAGGTGCCGTTCGTCTCGAGCGGCCTGCTCTACCGCGCCGCCACCTGGCTGGCGGCCGAGGCGGGGGCCGACGCTGGCGACGAGGACGGCCTGGTGCGGCTGTTGCGCCGGCACCGGGTCCGTCTGGAGCCGCAGCGCGACGGCGACCGGATCGTGGTCGACGAGCGTGACGTGACCGCCGAGTTGCACACCGACCGGATCGACGCGGGGGTCTCGGCGGTGGCCGCCTGGCCGCGCGTGCGTGCGTGGGTGAACGAGCGCCTGCGCGAGATTCCCGGGCCGTTCGTGATCGACGGGCGCGACATGGGCCGCGACGTGTTCCCCGACGCGCGGGTCAAGGTCTACCTCACCGCCGACCCGGAGGTGCGTGCGGCCCGCCGCGTCGGGGAGCGCGCCGCCGACCTGGGCGCCGTCGCCGACGCCATTAGGCGGCGCGACGCGCACGACGCCCGCCAGTCGGTGCCGGCCGACGATGCCGCCAGGATCGACACCTCGTCGCTGACGCTGGACGAGGTCGTCGCCCGGGTGATGGAGCTGGTGCACGAGCGCTGGACGGAGGACCGCCGATGATCCCACCCGTACCCGCTGCGGCCGACCTGCGCACCGTCGTCGTCAGCGCCAGCCGGCACAAGCCGGACGCGCTGCCGCTGGCCGACGGGTTCGCGACCCGCCTGCGCGAGCTGGGGGCCGAGGTGTACCTGCAGATCGACCGCCGCGGGCCGCTCGATCCGGCCGCCTCGCGGGCCGACCTGATCGTGTCGGTCGGCGGTGACGGGACGCTGCTGGACGTCGCGCGGCGCTGCGTCGACGCCGACGTGCCGGTGCTGGGCGTGAACGTCGGCAAGCTGGGCTTCCTCGCCGGCTTCTCGCCGGACGAGTTCGCCGACTACCTGGACGGCGCCCCCACCGACGGCTGGCGCATCGAGCGCGAGATGCTGCTGCAGGCGCGCGTCAACGGCGGCGAGCCCCGCCTGGCCCTCAACGACGTGGCGGTGTCGCAGGGCGTGATGACCCGACTTCTGGAGATCGACATGTGGATCGACGGCGAACACGCCATCGCCTACCGGGCGGACGGGCTGGTCGTCAGCACGCCGGTGGGCTCGACCGCCTACTCGCTGTCGCTGGGGGGCCCGATCCTCGGGCGTGGGCTGCGTGCCTTCGTGATCACCCCGATCGCGCCGCACTCGCTCACCAACCGACCGATCGTCGTCGACGCCGCCCTGCCGGTCGAGTTCGTCGTGGCCGGGCGCAGCGACGAGATCGCCCTGCTGGCCGACGGCCAGGAACGGATCGATCTCACGCCGGGCGATCGCGTCCGGGTCGAGGCGGCGCCGCGCAGCGTGCCGCTGGTCAGCAGCGGTCGGCTGGGGCCGTACGGCGTGCTGCGCGAGAAGCTCGGCTGGGGGTTGGTTCCGGCGCTCGGCCGCCGCGGCGCGGATCGGTCCGACGCCGACGACGGGGCCTGATCGCGCTGAGAACGTGAGGTGGCACCTTGCCGGCGATCGCGTCCGCACGTGAGACTGATGAGTGATGGATGTGCTGCGACCCGAGTTCTTCCGCCGGCTCGACGAACGACCCGATGCCCTGTTCTATCGGCGGCCCCGCCTCACGTCCCACCTCGACGACGCGGCGAGGACCTTCCTCTGCGACGCCTACGACGCGCTGCTCCCGAAGGACGGCGCCGTGCTGGACCTGATGGCCGGCGTGCGCTCGCACCTGTGCGAGCGCTACCCCCACGTGACCGGCTTGGGCCTCAACGCGGACGAGCTCCACGCCAACGACCGCGTCGACGAAGCGGTGGTCTTCGACCTCAACGTCCACGCCGAGCTCCCGTTCGACGGCGGCCGCTTCGATGCCGCCGTGTGCAGCGTCAGCGTGCAGTACATGGTGCGTCCGCTCGACACCTTCGCGTCGGTCGCCCGCGTGCTGCGGCCGGGCGCACCGTTCGCCGTGGCGATCTCGAGCCGCATGTTCGAACAGAAGGCGGTCCTCGCCTGGCGCGCCTCGGACGACGCGGCCCACGAGCGCCTGGTCCGCACCTACTTCGAGGCCAGCCGCGCCTTCGGCGAGGTGACGGTCGAACGCCACGCCCCCGCGGACGGCGATCCGGTCACGATCCTCTGGGCGCGCACGCGCCAGCCGTCCTGACGCCGCGCGCGCGACACGCGCCGGCTCGGCGCCTGCGGGTAGGCTTCGGGACCGGAGCCGACGCGTGACCAACCCCGACCGATCCCGCCCCGACGTCGCCTGCGAGCTGCACGACGTCACCAAGAGCTACCAGGACCCGGCCCACCCGGCCGTCGACCGCCTGTCGCTACGCATCGATCGCGGCGAGACGGTCGCGTTGCTGGGCCCGTCCGGCTGCGGCAAGACGACGCTGTTGCGGCTCATCGCGGGCTTCGAGGCACCCGACGCCGGCAGCGTCGTCGTGGCCGGGCGGACGGTCTCCGGCCCCTCCACCTTCGTCGCGCCGGAGGACCGCCGCATCGGCTTCGTCTTCCAGGACTACGCGCTGTTCCCCCACCTCGACGTGGTCGGCAACGTGGCGTTCGGGCTCGGCGGGCGGCCGCGACAGGAACGTCGCGAGCGGGCACGCGAGGTGCTCGACCTGGTCGGTCTTACCGTCTTCGCGCGGCGCTACCCGGGTCAGCTCTCGGGCGGCCAGCAGCAGCGCGTCGCGCTGGCGCGGGCGCTGGCGCCGGAGCCGGACCTGATCCTTCTCGACGAACCGTTCAGCAACCTCGACGCGGCCCTGCGCGCCGGCACCCGCGAGGAGGTGCGGCGCATCCTCGAGCGCAGCGGCGCGACCACGCTGCTCGTCACCCACGACCAGGAGGAGGCGATGACCTTCGCCGACCGCCTGGCGGTGATGCGGGCCGGCCGGCTCGAGCAGGCGGGCGCCCCGGAGGAGACCTACCTGGCGCCCCGCACCGCGTTCGTCGCGGG
This sequence comes from uncultured bacterium, assembly GCA_964545455.1. Classification (GTDB taxonomy): domain Bacteria; phylum Deinococcota; class Deinococci; order Deinococcales; family Trueperaceae; genus SLSQ01. Next base: position 7,186 of record CAZJGU010000047.1, read on the forward strand.
TTTCCTGGGCCGCACCAACCTGCTGCGGGGCGAGGCCGACGGCGAACGGGTCCGCACCCCGTTGGGGGCGATCCCCCTGGCGCGGCCGGCGCGCGGCGCGGTGCTGGTGTCGCTGCGTCCCGAGGACCTGTTCCTGGCCCCGGTGCTGGACGGGACGTCGACCGAGGGCGGCCTGCGGGTGGTCGTCACCGAGCGCACCTTCCAGGGCCACGACATGCTCTTCCGCTGTCGCGCCGACGGGGGGGACGAGGCGTTCACCGTCCGGACCGGACCCGGCACCCCGCTGCGCGAGGGCGAAGCCGCCGTGCTGCGCGTGCGCGGCCGGGCGGTGCCGCTCGAGAGCAGCCGGCGCTGACGTCCGCTCAGTCCGGGTCGCGCCGGTCGGTGGACGCTGCGCCCGCTCCCGACAGGTCCTCGGTCAACAGCTCCGACAGGCGCGACAGGCAGCGCAGGTGCTTCTTGGCGTAGGCGCCGTGCGCGTAGCCCGCGTCGAAGGTCTCGGCCAACGGGTTCGTCCCGGTCGCGCGGAGGCCGATCCCGAGGTCGTAGAGCTTGTCGACGAAGTGCACGAAGCGCAGCGCCGCGTTCTGGTCCGGGATCGGACGCAGCTCCTCGAGGACCACGAGGTCCACGCCGCGCAGCAGCTCGCGGTAGCGCACCGGGTGCAGGTGGCCGAGGGTGGAGGCCAGCTCGTCACCGCTCGCGTGCAGCACCTCGCCCGTGAAGGCCTCGGCCACGGCGCGCGCCTCGGCCGGGTCGCTCCAGTCGGCCTGCCGCACCCCCGCCCGGTGGTCGGGGCCGTCGATCGGAACGACCTCGAAGCGTTCGGCGATCGCCTGGATCTCGCGCTGGAAATCGTGCGCTGCGAAGCGGCCGGAACCCTGCGCCTCGGGCGGCGTGTTGGAGGTCGTGACCACCGCCGTGCCGCGTGCGAACGCCTCGCGCAGGAAGGTCGCGATGAGCAGGGTGTTGCCGGGGTCGTCGAGCTCGAACTCGTCCAGACAGAGCAGCGCGACGTCGGCGAAGGCGTCGCGGGCGCCCTCGCGCCCGAGCACCCCCAGCAGGTAGACGAGCTCCTGGAACGACAGGTAGCGCTTGCGCCGGGCCGGCAGCTCGGCCGCGTGCCAGGCGGCGGCCAGCAGGTGGGTCTTGCCGACCCCGAAGCCGCCGTCGAGGTAGAGCCCGCGACCCGGGCGCGGGGCGCGCCAGGGCAGCCGCAGGCGGCGCGGACGGGCCTGGAGCGCCGCGTCGGCGACGAAGGTCGCGACGGTCGCGCGGGCCTCCGCCTGGCTGGGGTGGACGGGGCGGTAGGCCGCGAACGAGGTGGTCCCGAAGCGCGGCGGCGGCACCAGCCCGTCCAACGCCGCGGCCGGCCGCGGCGCGGGCAGCGACGCCGGGTCGGGCATGCGGCGGGCCGGGGGGCGCGTCACCCGCGGAAGGTATCACGCCATCGGGACGTTCCTCGTTGACGGGGTGCCCGTCCCGCGCGTAGGCTTGCGGCAGTCTCGCGACCGGGGAAGTCCGGTGAGAGTCCGGCGCTGTCCCGCAACGGTATCCGCATCCAAGCGGAAGCCCGATCGCCGGTCCGGGACGGTACGGCACCCCCTCGCGAGGACGAGGCCGCGGAGCCCGGTCGCCACCCCGACGCTCGCGTCCGCACGGTGGCCTCCTCGGCCCGGATCGCCCGCCCCGCGAGAGCCCGAGGAGGCTCTCATGGTCGTTGCACGCTCTCCGTTCCACCTCGTCTCCACCGCTCGCGCTCGCGTGGCGCGGGCGCTGCTGACGCTCCTCGTCCTGGTGGGGCTCGGCGCCGGGCTGGCCCAGCCGCGCGCCGTCGTCGACGACCTCGGCCGCGAGGTCGAGGTGCCCGCGCCCGCCCTTCGGATCGTCGCGATGATGCCGACCCACGCCGAGACCGTCTGCGCCCTGGGCGCCTGCGATCGGCTGATCGGCGTCGACGCCTTCAGCAACCACCCGGCCGAGGTGCAGGAGCTGCCGTCGTTCGGCAGTCCGTTCGACGCCGACGTCGAGGCGATCGTGGCGCTAGAGCCGGACCTGGTCCTGGCCGACGAGTACAGCGGCTTGGCGGAGGCGCTCGCCCGCCTGGGCGTGCCGGTCTACGCTGGCACCGCGCAGACGATCGACGACATCTGGGAAGTCACGAGCGAGGTCGGCACGCTGCTCGGCCTGGAGGCCGAGGCGGCCGTGCTGGTCGGTCGGACCCAGGGGCGCCTGGCCGCGCTGGCCGCGCGTTCGGGCGGCTCGGAGGGGCGCAGCGTCTTCGTCGAGATCGACGCCACCCCCTACAGCGTCGGGCCCGACTCGTTCCTCGGGTCGCTGCTGACGCTGGCGGGCGCGCGCAATATCGTCCCGGCCGGGCTGGGGGACTTCCCGCAGGTGGACCCCGAGCTTGTGATCGAGGCCGACCCCGACCTGCTGCTGCTGCTGGACGCGCCCTACGGCGAGACCGCCGCGCGGGTCGCAGCGCGCCCCGGCTGGGGTGGCTTGCGCGCCGTCCGCTCCGGCGCGGTGATCGAGGCGACCAGCGCCGAGGTCGACCTGCTCACCCGAGCGGGGCCGCGCGTCGCCGACGCCCTCGAGCTGCTGCAGCGCTGGCTGGCGTCCAGCCCCCGCTGAATGCAGCAGGCCGCCACCCGCACGCTGCTCCCGACGCCCCGGCGCTGGACGGTCCGCACCGTCTCGGCGGTGGGCCTGGTGGGGGTGCTGGCTGCGGCGTTGGCGGTCGGCTCGGTCGGTCTCACGCCCGGCGAGCTGGTGGGCGCCCTGGCGCGAGGTCTGCAGGGCCGTGTCGACGGCGCGACGGACGTCATCGTCTGGCAGGTGCGGCTCCCCCGTGTGCTGCTGGCCGCTGCCGTCGGGGCGGCGCTGGCGCTGGCCGGGACCGCCTACCAGGCGGTGTTCCGCAACCCGCTGGCCGATCCGTACCTGCTGGGCGCCGCTTCCGGCGCCGGCTTCGGGGCGGCGGCGGCGATGATCCTCGCGCCGGCCGCGATCGCCGCGTCCGGGCTCGGGGTCGGGGGCGCCGCCTTCCTCGCCGCCCTCGGCACCGTCGCGGCGGTCGTGACGCTGGCGCGGCGCGGCGGCCGGCTGCCGATCGTGTCGCTCATCCTGGCCGGCGTGGTGCTGGGGTCCAGCCTGTCGGCGGCCACCAGCTTCGTGATGCTGGCCGATCGCGAGCGCACCGCCGGCGTGCTGGCGTGGTTGTTGGGCAGCTTCGCCTTCGCCTCCTGGCGCGACCTGGCGGTGCTCGGCGCGGTCGTGGCCGCCGCCCTGCCGGCGGCGCTGGCGGCCCGGCGCGGCTTCGACCTGCTGAGCGTCGGCGAGGATTCCGCGCGCCTGCTGGGCCTGCCGGTCGAGGGGTTCAAGTGGGTGGTGGTCGTGCTGGCGACGTTGCTGACCGCGGCGGCGGTGGCGGTGGCCGGCGTGATCGGCTTCGTGGGCCTGATCGTTCCGCACGCGGTGCGGCTGGTCGTCGGGCCCGAGCACCGCGAGCTGGTGCCGTTGGCGGCGCTCTGGGGCGCGGCCTTCCTGGTCCTGGCCGATCTGATGGCCCGCACGGTGCTGGGCCCGGGCGAGCTGCCGGTCGGGGTCGTCACCGCCCTGGTGGGCGGTCCGTTCTTCCTGGTGCTGCTGCGCCATGGTCGGGAGGCGACGTGAGCCTCGAGCTGGACGGCGTGCGTTTCGGCTACGACCGGGCCGAGGTCGTGCGCGGCGTCGACCTGCGCGTGGACCGTGGCGAGCTGGTGGGCTTGATCGGCCCCAACGGCACCGGCAAGTCCACGCTGGTGGGGCTCGCCTCGGGCCTTCTGCGGCCAGAGCGCGGCGAGGTGCGGCTGGACGCCCGCCCGCTCGCGCGCTACGGTCGCCGCGGCCTGGCGCGGCGCCTGGCGGTCGTGCCGCAGCGGCCCGAGCTTCCCTCCGGCTTCTCCGCCCGCTCGGTGGTCGCGATGGGCCGCGCGCCGCACCTCGGCTTCTTCGCCGCGGAGGGCGACCACGACCGCCGCGTGATCGAAGCGGCGATGCGGCGGACCGACACGCTGAGCTTCGCCGAGGCGGCGGTCGGGTCCCTCTCCGGGGGCGAGCGCCAGCGGGTCGTGCTGGCGCGCGCCCTGGCCCAGGAGCCGGACTGGCTGCTGCTGGACGAGCCCACGACGCACCTCGACCTGCGCTACCAGGCCGAGATGATGCGCCACGCGGCGCGCCTGGCCAGCGAGGGTCTGGGCGTGCTCCACGACCTCAACCAGGCGGCGCGCTGCGACCGCCTGGTGCTGATCGACGGGGGGCGGGTCGCGGCGGCGGGCACGCCGTCCGAGGTGCTGCGCGCGCCGATCCTGCAACGCGTCTTCCGGACCGGCGTGCGGGTCCACCCGGGCGAACGGCCGACCGTCGTGCCCGAGTGACGACGCGGGCCGCGGGTCAGGTCGCGTCGCTCGCGGGATCGAACAGCCGCTGCACGCGGATCGCCGTGCGGTAGTAGTCCACCAGCGTCTCGGTCGCCGCGCGCCAGCCGAACGGCTCCATGTCCTCGCGCGCCTGTCGTCCCAAGCGCTTGCGAAGCACGTCGTCCGTGAGCAGCCGCCTGAGCTGCTCGGTCAGGTCGCCCAGGTCGCCCGGTGTGAACAGCAGGCCGTTCTCGCCGTGACGGATGACGTCCGGCACGCCGCCGGCGCGGGCACCGACCGCGGGCACGCCGCAGGCCATCGCCTCCATCGCCACGAAGCCCAGCGTCTCGGTGTCGGACGGGAAGGCCAGGACGTCGGCGCTGGCGTAGGCCTGGGCCAGCTCGACCCCCGACAGGTAGCCGGTGAAGACGGTCGGGGTGCCCTCGAACTGCTTCCTGATCTGGGCCTCGGCCGGGCCGGAGCCGACGATCGCGAGGCGCACGTTCGGCAACTGCGTCACCGGAGCGTAGAGCCAGTCGATGCGCTTCTCGAACGACACCCGCCCGACGTAGAGCATCAGCGGTTTGTCCGGCTCGCCGCCCGACAGGCGCTCGCGCATGGCGGCGTCGCGCCGCGACGGTCGGTACAGGTCGGTGTCGACCGCCTTGGGCCAGAGACGCACCCGGTCGATGCCCAGGCCTCGTGCCGAGTTCACCATCGGCACGCTGGTGCACAGGTTCACGTGGGCCTGGTTGTGCACGTCGCGCAGGAAGCGGTCCGAGATCGGGCTGAGGAACGGCAAGCGGAGGTGCTTGGCGTACTGGGTGATGTCGGTGTGGTAGCTCGCGAGCAACGGCAGGCCGCGCTGACGCGCCACCAGGGTGCCCCACAGCCCCAGGATCACCGGGTTCACGACGTGCACCACGTCGGGCGCGAAGCGGTCGATCTCCCGTCCGATCCGCGGGCGCGGCAACCCCAGGAACAGCTCCGGGTACCACGGCCGGAACGGCACGCTGGGCACCCGCACCACCCGGTGGCCGGCCGCTTCGGACGGCGGCGTGCCCGGCGCGAAGACGAGGACCTCGTGCCCCAGCTCGCGCAGCTGTTCGAGCGTCCGCACGACGCGCGTGACCACCCCGTCGATCTTGGGCAGGAAGGTCTCGGTGAAGAGCGCGATCCGCACGGGTGACGCCGCCGCGACTCAGGCCGGTTCGGTCCTGGGCACGCCTGGCTTCTGGCGTGTCGTCCAGGTGGCGGTGGCGGGGATCTTGTCGAGGTCGGCGCGGCTGGCGTACTTGCGGGCGACCTGGGTGACCTCTTCGAGCAGGCCGGCTTGGAGGGTGGTGGGCTCGAGGCCGAGGTCGAGGAACAGGTCGTTCTGGACGTGGAGGTCGTTCTCGGGGTCTTCGTTTCTGGGGTTGTCGACGTAGGCGACGTCGGCGCCTGCGATGTCGGCGACGAGGGTGGCGAGGTCGCGGATGCGGTGGGTTTCGGTCATCTGGTTGAGGATCTGGACGCGGTCGCCCTTCTCGGGGGGGTTCTCGAGGGCGAGCTGGATGCAGCGGACGGTGTCGCGGATGTGGATGAAGGCGCGGGTCTGGCCGCCGGTGCCGTGGACGGTGAGGGGGTAGCCGACGGCGGCCTGCATGAGGAAGCGGTTGAGGACGGTGCCGTAGTCGCCGTCGTAGTCGAAGCGGTTGACGAGGCGTTCGTCGAGGTCGGTTTCGGGCGTGTGGGTGCCCCAGACGATGCCTTGGTGGAGGTCGGTGATCCTCAGGTGGTCGTTCTTGGCGTAGTAGGCGAAGAAGAGCTGGTCCTGGGTCTTGGTCATGTGGTAGATGGATCCGGGGTTGGCGGGGTAGAGGATCTCCTGGCGGACCTTGCGGCCGTCGTCGGTGGTGACGTCGACGGGGAGGTAGCCTTCGGGGATCTTCATGCCGGCGGTGCCGTAGCCGTAGACGCCCATGGTGCCGAGGTGGGCGAGGTGGACGTCGAGGCCGCTCTCGACGATGGCGGCGAGGACGTTGTGGGTGGCGTTCAAGTTGTTGTCGACGGTGTAGCGCTTGTGGGCGCTGGACTTCATGGAGTAGGGCGCGGCGCGTTGTTCGGCGAAGTGGACGATGGCGTCGGGTTCCTCGTCCTGGATCAGCGTCAGCAGCCGGTGGTAGTTCTTGGCGACGTCGAGGCGTTCGAAGCGGATGTCGTGGCCGGTGGCTTCCTTCCAGGCTTTGAGGCGGGTGCCCATGTGCTGGATGGGGGTGAGGCTGCCGGCTTCGAGCTCGTTGTCGATGTTGCGGCGGCTGAGGTTGTCGATGATGGTGATGTCGTGGCCGAGGTTGCTGAGGTGCAGGCTGGTGGGCCAGCCGCAGAAGCCGTCGCCACCCAGGATGAAGACCTTCACGAGGGACCTCCGGAGGGATCTCGAGACGCGGGGCGAGGCACGCCGGGTGCGCGCCGGGAGCGCTCGGAGTCTACCACCCGGGGTGGCGCCGCCCGCTCCGGGCTCAGGGCGCGCGGCCGGCCAGGTCGCGCAGGCGGCGGCGCCAGGCACGAAGCCGACGCTCCAGCCAGCGCCGCCGGTAGCCGTCCCGGCCCGCCGTCCAGGCACCGTCCCGCAGGAACGAGCCGATCACGATCGCGGCGATGAAGAACGGGTGCAGCAGCGTCCAGCCGATCAGCTCCGGACCGAGCAGGTCGTCGCGCCCCAACTGCTGCGCCCCGATGCCCACGCCGAGCGCCATGATCGCGATCTCGGTGCCCCACAGGCCGATCACCCACGGCTGCAGGGCCGGTACGAACGGCGCGGCCAGGATCGCGCCCGCCAGCGCGATCGATTGGAAGCCCAGCAGGGCGATCGAGACGAGGAAGGCCGGGTGGTAGTGCATCGGATGGTGGTAGCGCGATACCCAGCGGCGGCGCTGCCGGAACAGCTGGCGCCAGGAGCCGACCGCGTGGGTGAGGACCCGCGTTTCCGGACGGCTGGCGAACACGATGCGGGCGCCCGGCAGCCGACCCAGCCGCTGGGTCAGCAGGTCCTCGTCGCCGCTCGGCGCGCGACCGCTGGCGCCGAACCCGCCGACCGCCTCGAAGGCGTCCCGCCGGTAGGCCTGGTTGTTGGCGCTCGACGCGAACTTCCAGCCGAAGCGGGTGAGCGAGCGAGCGACGACCATCAGCGACAGCCAGTCGATCGTCTCGAAGGCGTGCAGGAAGCGCGACACCGCGCCGCGGCGGGTGGTCTCGACGTAGCCGACGACCATCGTCACGCCCGGTCCGAAGTGCGACGCCATGCCCTCCAGCCAGCCCTGCGGGTAGCGACAGTCGGCGTCGGTGGTCACGATGATCGCGCCGGTCGAGGCGGCGATGCCGTGCGCGACGGCGTTCACCTTGGGCGAGAGGCGCCGGTCGGGCGTCTCGACCCGGACCGGACGGATGCGCGGATCGCGGGCGGCGGCCTCGGCGATGATCTCGGGCGTCCGGTCCTGGGACCGGTCGTCCACGATCACGAACTCGACCTCGCCCGGGTAGGACTGGGCGCACAGCGACGCCAGCGTGCCGGGCAGGTCGCGCTCCTCGTCGTGGGCGGGCAGGACGACCGAGATCGAGGGGCGGTCGGGAACGTCCGGCTCGCGACCCCGTCGGAACAGTCCGACGAAGGCCAGGCCCATCAGCCCGACGTAGGGCAGGGCCAGTCCGTAGAGCACGACCAGGAAGGGCAGCACGACGACCTCCGCAGCCGGAACCTACCACGGGCGTTCGGCCCGTGCGGCCGGGGTAGCCTGCCGGCGTGAGCCGCCGCGACCCCGGCGCCGGCCCGCCCGACGGGCACGCCAGCTTCCACGCCTGGCTGCGGAGCCTGGACGGCGGCGAGGAGCGCATCGCCGTGCACGCCTTCCTGCCGCCCCGCGGCGGCCAGCCCGCAGCGGCGTTGCCCGAGCGCTGGCGCGACCTGGCGGGGCGCCTGGGCCGGGTCGCCTGGCGGCACCAGGCCGAGGGGCTCGCCCACCTCGCCGCCGGCGACGACGTCGTGCTGGCGACCCCCACGGCCTCCGGCAAGTCGTTCGTCTACCAGCTTGGAATCGTGGACGCCGCGTCACGGGGCGCGTCGTCGCTGCTGCTGTTCCCGACCAAGGCGCTGGCGCACGACCAGCTGGCCGCCCTGCGCGCGCTGGCGACGGCCTCCGGGCAGGACGAGGTCGAGGCACGCTTCGCCGCCTACGACGGCGACACCCCGCGCGAGGCGCGGCCGGCCCGCCGGGAGGGGGCCGACGCGATCCTCACCAACCCCGACATGCTCCACCTCGGCGTGCTGCCCTTCCACCCCGCCTGGGCCGGCTTCCTGGCGCGACTGGAGTGGATCGTGATCGACGAGCTGCACGCCTACCGGGGCGTCCTCGGCAGCCACGTCGGAAACGTCCTGCGGCGGCTGCTCCGGATCTGCGCCCTCTACGGTGCGACGCCCCGCGTGGTCGCCGCCAGCGCGACGATCGCCAACCCGGGCGAGCTGTTCACGGCCCTCACCGGCCGCCACGCCGCGGTAGTGGCCGAGGACGCCGCTCCCCACGCCGCCCGCGAGGTGGTCTTCTGGGAGCCGCCGTCGCGCCCTGGCGACGACGTCCGCCGGCGCAGCCCGGTCGCCGAAGCGTCCGACCTGGCCGTGGCGTTCGCGCGGGCGGAGCTGCGCAGCCTGTTCTTCTGCACCTCCCGTCGCGCCGCCGAGCTGCTCACCCGCTACGCCCGGGCGCGACTGGGGGAGGCGGAGGCGTGGAGGGTCGACACCTACCGCGCCGGCTACGACGTGCAGGAGCGGCGCCGCATCGAAGCGGACTTCGCCTCCGGACGGATCCCGGTGCTGGCCACCACCAGCGCCCTCGAGCTGGGCGTCGACGTCGGCGGCGTCGACGCGGTGGTGATGGTCGGCTACCCCGGCTCGTCGATGTCGTTCTGGCAGCGGGCCGGGCGGGCCGGTCGCGGCCGCGAGCGGGCGCTGGCGCTGCTCGTGCCGGGCGACGATCCGCTCGACGAGCACTACCTGCACCACCCCGAGCAGATCCTTGAGGGGGGCGTCGAGGCGGCCGTCGCGGACGCGCACAATCGCGTCATCCACGCCGCCCACCTGCCCTGCGCCGCGGTCGAACGGCCCATCGCCGCCGACGAGGCTTGGCTGGCGCCGCTCGTCGACCTGGACGAGGTCGAGGGACTGCAGCGGCGGGGCGAACGCTGGCACGCCGAGCGCTGGTTCCCGCACCGCCGCGTGGCGCTGCGCGGCGGCTCGCTCGGTCGCGTCCGCCTGGTCGAGGCGGCCGGCGGACGCTCGCTCGGCAGCGTCGACGTCGCACGCGCCGTGCGCGAGCTCCACGAGGGCGCCGTCCACCTGCACCGCGGCGATCCGTACCTGGTCGTCGACCTCGACCTGGACGCGCGACGCGCGACGCTGCTGCCGCACATCGAGGACTGGTACACGCAGGTCCGGGGCGAAACCCGCGTCGAGGTCCTGGGCGAGGTGGGTGGCGACGGTCGCCTTGCACGGGACCTGGCGCTGCCTGCGGGCATGGCGGTCGGACCGGTCCGCGTGGTGGAGGAGGTCGCCAGCTACGTGCGCAAGCGCTACCGCACCGGCGCGATCCTCGACGAGCGCCCGCTGGACCTGCCGCCCGAGCGCTTCGAGACCCAGGCCGCCTGGTGGTCGCTGGCCCCGGAGGCCGCCGGCCAGGTCGTCCCGGTGGGACGCTTCGCGGCCGGCATGCACGCCCTCGAGCACGCCCTGATCGGGTTGCTGCCGGCGTTCGTGCTGTGCGAGCGCGCCGACGTGGGCGGGGTCTCCTACCCGCTGCATCCGCAGACCGGTCAGCCGACGCTGTTCGTCTACGACGGCGCGGCGGGCGGCGTCGGCTACGCCGCGGCGGGCGCGCACGTGGCCCTGCGCTGGCTGGACGCCGCGCGCGAGCGGCTGGCGAGCTGCCCGTGCCGGACCGGCTGTCCGCGCTGCGTCCTCTCGCCCAAGTGCGGCAACGGCAACCAGTACCTCGACAAGGAGGCGGCGCTGCGGCTGGCCGAGGTGCTGCTGGCGCGCTTGCGACGCGGCGAGCCGGTGGCGGCGCGCGCCTAGCGACGCGATCCGGGTGGGCTCGAGGAGCGGGCGGGCCCGCGTGCTAGACTGCCGCGCCATGCGCATCGGTTTCGTGACCCGTCTCCTGTGGGACCGCTACGGCCCGTTCTGGCGTCGACTGCTGGACGCGGCCGGCGCCGAGACGGTCGTGGCGGATCCCGAGCGCGTCGCCGCGCTGGCGAACGAGGCGCGCCTGGACGTCGTGGCGGGACGAGCGTTCCGCGAGGCGGCGGCCGAGGCGCTGGCGCTGTCGGGCTGCGACCGCATCGTGGTGCCGGAGCTGAACCCCGGCTACGCCGGCACGCGCGGCAGCGCCCAGGACCCGTTCATCGCCGACTTCCCGGGCGCGTTGGCGCAAGGGATCCCCGGTCTGCCTGGGCTGCTGGCGGTCCCGGCCGACCTGGAGGACGACGCCGTCGAGGGGCGCGCGATCGCGATCCTGTCGCTGGTCGTGCCCTCGACGGGCGCCATGCGGCGGGTGTGGCAGACCCACCGGGCCGACGCTCGGCGGCCTCGTCCCGCCGGCCTTCCGCCCGAGGGGGGCTCCGGCAGCCGCACCATCGCCCTGGTGGGCCAGCCTTGGCACCTGCACGGCGAGGTCGAGCGCCTCGCCGGACGCGGGAGCGAGCGCCTGCTGTCCGCCGGCCGCATCGCGCCCGCCGAGGCGCGGGCGGAGGGGTGGCGGATCGACCCGAAGCTGGCGCCAACCGACGCCGAGGCGCTCGGCGGCGTGCGGCGCCTGGCGCGCCGCCCGGGCGTGGACGTCGTGCGCATGATCGTCGATGCCAGCTCGGGCGCCGACGCCTGGCTCGAGCGGCGCGCGCGCGAGGTCGCCTCGCGCCGGCCGTTCGAGACGATCGACCTGACCGAGCTGGTCCCCACGCGCAGCGGCGACGGGACCGCCGCCGGCTGAGGGGGTCGACGGGTGGGCTGGCTGATCCTCGTCGCTACGATCGGCTACGCCGTGACGGCCACCTTCGGCGCCTGGACGGTGGTGCGTCGCCGGCGCGCCCTGGCGTTCGCCTTCCTCGGCGCGGCCGCCCTGCTCACCGTCGGTGGGGTCGCGGCGGGCTACCGCTTGCCGGAGAGCGCCTGGTTGATCGGCGCCGGCTCGGCGCTGGCGTCGGCGGCCTCGTTGTGGAACGCCCTGCAGGTGCTCCAGCGGGTGGTGCCGCGCAACCACCTGGCGCGCGGCGCGGCCGGCCTGGCCCTGACGATCGTCGCGGCGCTGGCGTTCCGCTGAGGTCGCGGACCGGGTCGGGCGCGCGACCTCAGAAGGCCGCGCGGCCGGTGATCTCCCGTCCCAGCACCAGCGTGTGCACCGCGTCGGTCCCTTCGTAGGTCGACACCGTCTCCAGGTTCAGCATGTGCCGGATCGCGGCGTACTCGGTCGTGATGCCGTTGCCGCCCAGCAGCTCGCGCGCCGCGCGGGCGACGCCCAGGGCGGCCCGGACGTTGTCGCGCTTGGCCAGGCTGACGCGGGCGGGGGTGTCCTGGCCCTCCTCCTTGAGGCGGCCCAGGCGGTAGGCCAGCAGGCTGCCCTTGGTCAGCTCGCCCAGCATGTCGGCCAGACGGGCCTGCACCAGCTGCTTGGCGGTCAGCGGCTCGCCGAAGGAGGGGCGTTCCTCGAGGTAGCGGACCGCCTCCTCGAAGGCGGCGAAGCCGGCCCCCAGCACTCCGAAGGCGATACCGAAGCGGGCCTGGTTGAGGCACGACAGGGCGCCCTTCAGGCCGACGACGTCCAACCGATTGGCGTCGGGCACGGCGACCTCGTCGAGGTACAGCTCGCTGGTCACCGAAGCGCGCATCGACGCCTTGGTCTTGATGTCCTCGGCCCGGAAGCCGTCACGGTCGGTCTCGACCAGGAAGCCGAGGACCCGGCCGGAGTCCTCGTCGCGTGCCCACACGATCGCCACGTCGGCGCGGGTGCCGCTGGTGATCCAGCGCTTGACGCCGCGGATCACCCAGTCGGTTCCGACCCTGCGGCAGCGCGTCGTCATCGCGCCGGGGTCGCTGCCGGCGTCCGGCTCGGTCAGGCCGAAGCAGCCGATCGCCTCGCCGCTCGCGAGGCGGGGCAGCCAGGCGTCCTTCATCGCGTCGGAGCCGTAGGCGTGGATCGGCCACATGACCAGGCTGGACTGCACGCTCACGAAGCTGCGCAGGCCGCTGTCGGCGTACTCGACCTCGCGGTTGAGCAGGCCGTAGGCGGTGTACGACGCGCCCGCCCCGCCGTAGCGTTCCGGCAGGGCGACGCCCAGCATGCCCATCTCGCCGAACGCCTTGGGCAGGTGCTCGGGGAAGACCCCCTCGCGCCACCACTCCCCGACGTGGGGCAGCAGCTCGGAGCGAACGTACTCGCGCACGCTGCCTGCGATCATGCGCTCCTCGGGCGTGTGCAGGGCGTCGATGTCGTAGAAGTCCTGGAGTTCGCGCGCGGTCTTGGCCGGGGCGGCCGGGGCGGTGGTGGTCATGGCGTCGATCCTCTCCTGCGTCCCGACCGGCTCACTCGCCGAACAGGCGCTTGATGGCGTCGGCGGTGCCGGTCCGGGGGGCGACGGTCCAGCGACCCTCCGAGGCGAGCGTCAGGCGACCGTCGCCCACCAGCTTGCTCAGCGCGGCCTCGATCGTGTCGATCGCGAGCTCCTCGCCGCGGGCCTCGTCGATCCAACGCTGGATCTCCCGCACGCTGGCGCCGCGGGCTCCGGAGGCTTCGACCGCTTCGTGCACCCAATCGTCGACCGTCATGCGACGAGTCTACCGGGAGGACGGAGGCGCCGACCCCGTGTTCGTCAACGTTCCACGCTGCCGTCGTCGCGTCCTCGCCCGGGGCGCCGGTAGACCTCGGTCGGACCGCGGGACAGCTCCGACCAGGTGGGCCGCCGCTCCATCGAGATGGCGTCGACGGGGCAGGCGCCGACGCAGGCGTCGCAGCCGATGCAGCGCGACGGATCCAGCACCAGCGCACCGCCGCCGTCGTCGTCGTAGGCGCGCGAGAAGGCGTCGGTGGGGCAGACGCGGGTGCAGATGGGGCAGAGGATGCAGCGGTCGTCGACGCGCGGGATCGGCCACGGGACCTCACGCTCGGGCGGTGGGTCGGCCAGCTCCAGCGCGCGCCAGGTGCGCGCCGCCTCGTAGGGCACCTCGCCCTCGTCCCCGCCCGGATCGAGCGGAGCGAGCGCGTCGGAGGTACCGCTGGCGAGGTTGCGCCAGCCGCCCCGGAGCAGGGCGCGCCGGTCGAAGCGCTCGGCGGTCTCGTCGTCGGCCAGCGTGTCGCGACGCTCGACGCGGATCTCGCGCTCGACCCCGCGCAGCTCCAGCAGCTCGCGCGCGGAGGCGACGACCTCGTCCAGGCGCTCGAGCACCTCGGGCGTCCCGATCGGGCAGTCGGCGCAGTCGCCGTGCGCCAGGATCAGGGTGGTGCGGCCGCGCAGCAGCTTGTGCAGGTCGGTGGGGCGCAGGCGCCCGAGGCAGTGCACCGTCTGGGCGTCGCCCTCGACGCGCGAGCACTTGGTCGGCCGGCCGATGGCCAGCCGAACCTTCGGCTCGAGGGCCTGCGAGGGGCAGGCCTGGACGCACAGTCCGCAGCCGGTGCAGTCGACGTCGTCGATCGTGACGCCCTTTGACTTGACCTCGACCGCCTCGTGCGGACAGACGTCGGCGCAGCGGGTACAGGCCGCGGGCGACTGACGCACGGCCAGGCAGCGGGTCTTGGCGTACGAGGGCCGGACGTCGGCGGCGCGGAAGGCCAGGTTCAGGAGGTCGTCGAACTGCAGG
>CAZJGU010000048.1:0-20683 GCA_964545455.1 uncultured bacterium
CGGCAACGAGCGCAACCCTCGCCGATAGTTGCTAACACTCCGGGTGAGCACTCTACTGAGACTGCCTGTGAAAGCAGGAGGAAGGCGTGGATGACGTCTAGTCAGCATGGTCCTTACGACCTGGGCTACACACGTGCTACAATGGCCAGGATAATGCGCTGCTACCCGGCGACGGGACGCGAATCGCGAAACCTGGTCCCAGTTCAGATCGCAGTCTGCAACTCGACTGCGTGAAGTTGGAATCGCTAGTAATCGCAGATCAGCCATGCTGCGGTGAATACGTTCCCGGGTCTTGTACACACCGCCCGTCAAACCATGGAAGCAAGTTGCACCCGAAGACGCGTAGCCCCGCCAATGGGGCGCGTGTTTAAGGTGTGGCTCGTGACTGGGGTTAAGTCGTAACAAGGTAACTGTACCGGAAGGTGCGGTTGGATCACCTCCTTTCTAAGGAGTCGTAACGGGTCGAAGCGAACCGGACTGATCGAGGACACACGCGACGCGCCCTTCGGGGCGCGTTTCGTCGTGTGGGATGCCGGCAAGGGTGCCCGGCGTCGTCGTTCGTCGGGCCCGGTGCCGGCTCGAGGCCCTCGGTTGGTTCAGGTCGTCCGGGTCACTCCTCGTCGGGCGCGCCGCGCGTCGCGATGCCCGCCAGCCGGAGCAGCTTGGCCGGCCCGGCCGAGGCCCCCATCCGCCACGCCTGCGGGTGGCGCTGCGCGATCGTCTCGACCCTCGACCACAACTCCTCCTGCAGCGTCGGCGGCAGGTCCAACGCCGGCGTCAGGCGCACGACGCCCGTCGCCGCCAGGCTGACGCAAGCGTGCACGCCCCCGAGGTGGAAGGTGCGGATGCCCAGGCCGCTGGCCAGCAGCCGTGCGAGCTCCGGCCGGCCGGCCAGCACGCCCGGCTTGAGCACGTGGCGCAGCTCGATCGCGAAGAGCATGCCGGCACCTCGCACGTCCGCGATCAGGCCGGGGTAGAGCTCCTGCAGCGCCCGCAGGCGCGCCAGGCCGCGAGCGCCATCCTCGCGTGCCCGTTCGTCATGGCCGCCCTCGACCAAGCGTTCCAGCGCGTGCAGACCGACCGCCATCGCCAGGCCGTTGCCGGCGAAGGTGCTCGAGTGGCGGCGTGACGAGAAGCCCGGCAGCATCGTCCGGACCAGGCGCTGCCGCGCGATGGTGGCGCCGATCGGCACCAGGCCACCCGACAGCGGCTTGGCCAGCGTGACCACGTCGGGATCCAACCCGCCCGCGACGCTCGCGAACCAGTGACCGGCGCGGCCCAGGCCGGTCTGGATCTCGTCCGCGACCACCAGAACGCCGTGCTGGACGCGCATCCGCTCGACCTCGGCGAGGAAGCCCTCGGGCGGGGTCACCACCCCGCCCTCGCCCTGGATCGGCTCCAGCACGATGCCCGCCACCTGGTCGGCGCCGATCGTCAGGATGGCCGCCTCGAGCGCCTCGGCGTCGCCGTAGGGCAGGACGCGGATGCCGGGCACCAGCGGGCGGAACGGCCGCTGGTAGTCGTCGTTCGCCGTGATCGACAGGGCGCCGAGGGTCTTGCCGTGGTACCCCTTCGAGAAGGCCAGGATCCAGGGCGCCTGCGGACGCGCGGCGCGCAGGAGCTTCATGGCGATCTCGACCGCTTCGGTCCCGCTGTTGGAGAAGACCACCTGGCTGTCCACGTGGCTAGGCGCGACCGAGGCCAGCAGGGCGACCAGGTTGGTCTCCAGCGCCGCCCGCCAGTCCGATACCGCCTGCTGCGCGAAGGCGGGGCGGTCCATGGTGGTCAGGTAGCGCACCGCCGCGTCGACCATCGCCGGCGCCCCCTCGCCGAACGGCAGCGAGGCGTAGCCGCCCGCGTGGATCAGGTGACGGCCGGCCTGATCCTCGAGCTCCCACGGGCTCAGGCGCCGGAACGGCCCGGCGATGTCGAGCGCCTCCAGGACCCGGACCAACTCGCCGTTGCCGTGGTCGCGCTCGAGGGCGTGCACGCGCCGCGGTGCGAGGCCGGCGAAGACCTCCTCGCTGGCGATCGGAAGGCGCGAGAGGCGCGACGGGCTGGACCGGAGGGCGGGCGGACCCGCGGGGGTGGGTTCGTCGCTCACCGCAGCGCTCGCTCGACGCGGTTCCCGGCGCTGTCCTCGACGACGGCCGCGGCGTCGCCCTCGGCCACGACGTCGAGGGAGAAGCGGTGCTCCGGTGCCGGTGCGAACTGCAGCGGCACGCCGGCGATCCGAATGACGCTGATCGCGACGTCGTCGCGTGCCACCCCTTCGACCCGCAGGCGACCGTCGTCCAGGGCCGCGACCGTCGTCAGCTCCAGCGTCGGCGGGGTCGTGTCGATGCGGAGCGTGTGCAGGAGCGTGGACGACCGACCGGACACGTCGGTGGCGACGATGCGCGTGGTGGTCTCGCCGTCGCGCAGGTCGGGGATGGTGAAGGCGAACTCGACGAAGCGCTTGCCGCGCTCGCCGGCGTAGACGTCGAAGTCCAGCAGGTCGGTGCCGTCCACGACGATCGAGGCCAGGCCCTCGTCGTCCATCGCGTAGCCGACGATCCGCAGGTTCTCCGTCGTCCGCGTGGTGCCGCTCTTGGGCTCGCGGATCGCGACGAGGGGCGCCAGAGCGTCGTCGCGGCCGACGTCGCAGGCGCTCACGAGCAGCGCGACGGTCAGCGCGGCGAGGGCGCTCCGGAACGTGCGGACCGGTCGGGGGGGCGGGCTCATGGGCGAATGCTACCCCGCGTCCGGGAACGTCCGCTTCGTGACGCGGTACACTATACGAACCGTTCGCGGGCGTCCGGAAACCCGGCTGCACCGGCGTACGGACACCAGCGGTGCATCCGGATCGGGCCGGAGCGCCAGTAGGACCCTTCGGGAGGTAGCATGCAACGACTGATCCTTTCGCTTCTCGCCGTGCTCGTGGCAGGTTCGGTGGCCTTCGCGCAGGCGCCCGCGAACTCGTACGTCTACCAGACGTTCGGCTCGCCGGCCTCGCTCGACCCCGTTCGCGCCTACGACACCAGTTCGGGCGCGATCCTCGAGAACATCTACGAGACGCTGTACACGTTCGACGATCCCGCCATCGACCAGCTCAAGCCGGGTCTGGCGACGGACTACGAGGTCCTGAACGACGGTCTGACCTACCGCTTCACGCTGCGCGAAGGTGTGCAGTTCCACAGCGGCAACACCATGACCTGCGCCGACGTCGACTGGTCGATCACCTACGGCCTGGTGACGGCCGCGCCGGAAGGCGCCACCAGCTACCTGCTGGGCGGGCAGTTCCTGGGCAGCCAGCAGACCGGCGACGACGTCGAGGCCTACAACGCCGAGGTGACCTGGGACGAGCTCGACGGCGCCGTCACGTGCCCCGAGGGCCCGGACGGCCTGGTCGCCGACCTCAACATCCAGGCCCCGGATCCCGCCTTCCTGTCGGTCCTCGCCTACACCGCCTTCAGCGTCATCGATAGCGAGTACGCCATCGAGAACGGCGTCTGGGACGGCACCGAGGCGACCTACCAGGACTGGATCGGCCGTGACCTCACCGAGGAGTTCCTGCACCGCAACCCCTCCGGCACCGGCGCCTACGAGCTGGTCGAGTGGGGCGACGCCAACATGATCGCCACCCGCTTCGACGACTACTGGGGCGGCCCCGCGCCGATCGAGAACGTCGTCTTCAACTACGTCGACGAGGAAGCCACGCGCATCCTTGCGCTGCAGCAGGGTGACGCCGACCGCATCACGCTCGGGCAGCGCGCCAGCCTCGTGCAGGTCGCGGGCGCCGAGGGCATCACCGTCCACGAAGAGCCCGATTGGGCTGGCACCTGCGTCTCCGGCGGCTTCTTCAACTTCGACATCGACACCGAGAACAACGAGGACGTCGGCTCCGGTCAGCTCGACGGCAACGGCATTCCGGCGAACTTCTTCGAGGACGCCGACGTGCGTCGCGCCTTCGCGCACCTGTTCGACCAGCAGGCCTTCATCGACGCCGTCTACCAGGGCGCCGGCGCTACGCTGACCATGGGCCTGCCGAGCAGCTTCCCCGGCTACAACCCCGACGTGCCGGTCCGGACGCTCGACCTCGAAGCGGCCGAAGGCTACTTCCGCAGCGCCTGGGACGGCGCCGTGTGGGAGAACGGCTTCGAGTTCACTGCCCTCTACAACGCCGGCAACACCACGCGCGAGACGTTCTTGAACATCATCAAGGACAACCTCGAGTTCATCAACCCGGACTTCACGATGAACGTTCGCAGCATCCCGTGGCCGGACTTCCTCGCTCGCACCGCCGAGCAGAAGGTGCCGCTGTTCGCGCTGGGCTGGTGCGCCGACTACGCGGACGCCCGCAACTTCGTGAACACCTTCTACGACAACGACGGCTTCTACGCTGCGCGGACCTCGATCGACCTGCCCCCGATGCAGGAACTGATCGACCAGGCCGACGTCATCCTCGACCAGGAGACCCGCGCGTTCATCTACCGCGACATCGGCACCCTGCACTTCGAGCTCGCGCCGATCATCGTGTACCCGGTCCCGACCGAGTACATCCTGACGCGCTCGAACATCGAAGGCGTCTACTTCAACCCGATGCGTAGCCACTACTTCCTGTGGAAGGACATCAGCAAGAACTGAGGCGGCTCGCCTAGCGAGCGTAGGGGGGCGGCGCGGCGCAGCCGCCCGCCCCCTTCTCCTGGATGCGTAGGGTGGAACCAGGTTCCCCTGCGCACGACACGACTATCTGACTCGACGCGACCCGAGCGTGCGGTTCGCGTCCAGCGCCCCCTATCCGGCGCCCTTCGGGAGGCACCCCGCTTGTTCACCTTCATCGCACGACGCTTGTTGATGCTTCCGCTGGTCTTCTTCGGTGTGACGATCATCATCGTGCTGCTCATGCAGCTTCTTTCGCCGGCCCAGCGCGCCGCGGCCTACATCCGAAGCGAGAACCAGGCCAACCAGATCCCCGAAATCATCCAGCAGTACCGACTCGACGAGCCTTGGTACATCCAGTACGGCTTGTGGCTCGGCCGCCTCGCCGACGGCGACCTCGGCTACTCGCGCACGACCAACGAGCCGGTGCTCACCACCCTCCGCAAGCGCTTCCCCACGACCGCGGAGCTGGCGCTCTTCGCGATTCTTCCCGTCGTGGGGGTGGGCATCTGGCTGGGCACCGCCGCCGCCCTGAACCGAGACGGGGTGGTCGACCAAGTGGTCCGTGTGCTATCGATCTTCGGCTGGTCGATCCCCACCTTCGTGCTGGGGATCTGGCTGCTGGTGATCTTCTACGGTCTGCTTGGTTGGCTGGAGCCTGGACGAATATCGACGGAGTTCACCATCCAGATGGCGGGGGGTGGCTTCGAGCGCTACACCGGCTTCATGGTACTCGATGCGCTCCTCAACGGCCGACTCGACATCGCCTGGGACGCGTTCAAGCACCTGATCCTGCCGACCATCACGCTGGCTACGGTGCAGTCGGCCCAGATCATGCGCGTCATGCGTTCGTCCTTGTTGGACGCGCTCTCCGAGGACTACGTCCGCACGGCACGGGCGAAGGGTCTGCCGCAGTCGGTCGTCGACCAGAAGCATGCGCGCCGCAATGCCCTCATCCCGGTCATCACCCTGTCCGGCTTCGTGATGATCGGGCTGATCAACGGCGTCGTGATCACCGAGACGATCTTCAACTACCCGGGTCTCGGGCAGTGGGCGGCGCAGGCAGCGCTCAGCCTCGACTACGCCTCGGTACTGGGCTTCGCGGTCTTCACCGCGGTGGTCGTCGTGCTCGCCAACCTGCTCGTCGACGTCCTCTACGGCATCATCGATCCGCGGATCCGGTACGGCTGATGGACGCGCACCTCGAACCCCACCTGGCCGAGGAACACCGGCCCAACTGGTTCGCGCGCTGGCTGCGCTCCAAGAGCGTCCGCCGCTTCCGCCGCAACCCGCTCGCGATCGTCGGGTTGATGATCGTCCTGGCGTTCGTCGTGATGGCGTCGATCGCGCCGCTCGTGACGCCGCTCGGCCGCAGTTGCGTGCGCGATCTCGGCCTGACGGCGTCGACGATGAACGCCTATCGGAACCCCGCGAACCCCGCCTTCTGGCAGTTGATGTTCCGAACCCCCGACTCCTGCTACATGATGCCGCGGGCTGGTTACTCGCCGATCCCGCAGACGGCCGAAACGTCGGGCACGCTACTGGGGACCACCAGTCAGGGCTACGACATCTACTACGGCCTGATGTGGGGCTCGAGGACCGCGTTCCGCATCGGCGTGCTGGTCGTCGGCATCGGCCTCGCGATCGGCATCCTCGTGGGGTCGACGGCCGCCTACCTCGGCGGCTGGATCGACAACGTGTTGATGCGCTTCACCGACATGGTGATCGCCGTACCCGCCCTGGTGCTCGCGCTCGTGATCGTCATGGTGCTGGGCAACTCGATCGTGAACCTGATGATCGCCATCTCCGCGGTGGCGTGGCCGGCCTACGCGCGCCTCGTACGAGGCGAGGTGTTGCGCATCAAGGAGCTCGAGTACGTCGCGGGCGCGCGCTCGCTGGGCCGACGCTCGTTCGGCATCGTGGCCCGCCACATCCTGCCGAACGCGCTCGGACCGGTCCTCATCGTCGCGTCCCTCGACATCGGCTCGATCGTGCTCACTGCGGCGGCGCTGTCGTTCCTCGGCCTGGGGCCCGAGCTCGGCTACGCCGACTGGGGCCAGATGATCTCCTTCGCGCGCAACTGGATCCTCGGACCGCCCGGGCAGCCGATGGCCTACTGGTACACCTCGTTCTGGCCGGGGCTCACGATCGTACTCTTCGTCCTCGGGTGGAACCTGCTGGGCGACGCCTTCCGCGACGTCCTCGACGTACGCGGCAACGTCTGAACCACCGCGACCGCTCCGTCGTCAGGACGATGCCCCGCGCTTCGGCGCGGGGCGCGTTCGTCGGTTCGTGTCGACCCGAGGCGTGGCCGCCGAGTGGACGCTCCGCTCAGCCCCCGTCCTCGATCCAGCGCAGGAACGCGACCAGCGCGTGGTACTCCTCGTCGCTCAACCGGCCCGGCTGGTAGCGCGGCATCGTCGCGCGCAGGTAGCCGAACAGCGCCGCGTCGTTGCCGGCGAAGGCCAGCATCGTTCCCTCGCCGCGCAGCGGCGGCGGATCGCCGACGTCGAACAGGTCGTGCTGCCGCTCCATCATCTTCGCGAACGTCATCTCGCGTACGTTGCCCGGGCGATGGCAACGCGTGCAGGAGCGATGGTCCTCGGGGAACGAGAGCTTGGCTTCCTCGTAGCCGAGGCCGGTGTCGCCGTGGCAGACGGCGCAGTTGGCGGCGTACGCCTTCGCGCCCGCGCGCACGACGTCCGGGGCGTCCTGCACCATCCAGGCGCGTAGATCGTCCCCCTCCGTCGAGCCGAACTCGGTCGGCGCGCGCAAGGCGAGGTCGTCCAGCGTCGCTGGAGGGGTGACGCGGTCGGAGGCGACGGCACCGGTGATCAGGACGATCACGGCGACCACCATCGCCGCGAGGCTCGTCACGACCGACCTCCCGAGGCGAGCGACGAGCGTCAGGATCTCCTGCACGGTGGCTCCTGCCGAGTCGGTCGGATCAGGCCTTGGGCCGGTCGTCGTCCTCGTCCGCTGCGACGTCGGGCGCAGCGGACTCGTCGGGTTCGGCAGAATCGACGGGCTCGGCCGGGATCACGTCCTCGCCCTGCGCAGGCGTGTCCGTCGTCTGGGGAGGGGAGGCTGGCGGAGTCGCGTCCATCCCCTCCGACGTCGGCGCCGGCGGCTCCTTCGACATCGTCCACGGCGACGGCGGCGTCGCCGGCTGCTCCTGGGGTCCGCGAGCGACCCGTTCCCCACTGCGCGTCAGGAACTGCACGAGCAGGTAGACGAGGCCCGCCACGACGGCGACCGGGACGAGGAACCGCAGCAGCGACCAGACCAAGCCGGCCAGCCAGGTCAGCAGCGTGCCGACCAGGCCGAGGATCCAGCCGGACAGCCACACCAGGCCGGTCCCGACCAGCAACGCGATCAGGGCGAACACCACGAGTTCCACGACTTCTTGCATGGAACGCTTCATGGGTCGAGTATAGCAACCCGCCCGGCCGCCCCATGGCCGGGCGCGCGGGCGGCCGGCGGCGCGGGACCGGCGTGGGACCGGCGCGGGTAGACTCCGCCCGTGAGGATCGAGACGACACCCGAGCGGATGGTGCACGGAGGGCGGGCCCTGACCCGGCTCGAGGACGGCCGCGTCGCGCTGATCGCCGGGGCGCTACCGGGCGAGCGCGTGGTCGTGGACGTCGCGCCCCGCGCGGGCGTGCTGCAGGGCGCGGTGAGCGAGGTGCTCGACCCCAGCCCCGATCGCGTGCCCGCTCCGGCCCATCCAGGCCTGGACCTGGGCTTCGTCCGCTACGACGCGCAGCTACGCCTCAAGGCCGAGGTGCTTCAGGACGCCGCCCACCGGGCACGGTTGGAGCTGCCCGAGGGCGAACCGACCGTCGTCCCCTCGCCCGACCTGTGGGCCTACCGCAGCGCGGTGCAGCCCGCCGTGCGGGACGGGCGGCTCGGCTACCGGCGCGACGGGGGACGCGAGGTCGTCGTCCTGGACGAGGATCCCACCGCGATGCCGTCGGTCGCGGAGGCCTGGCGACGGCTGGCCGCGTCGGGGCTGCCCCGGTCCGTGCAGGAGGTCGCGATCCGTGGCAACGAGCGCGGCGAGGCGTTGGTCGCCCTCGTCGCCAGCGCGCCCGCGGCCGCGCTGCTCGATCTCGCCCACGGGCTGACGGGGGACGCCATCGCCGGCGTCGCGCTGGCGCCCCACGACCCGCGCGGCCGCTTCCGGGCGGGCAAGGAACGCCTGGCCGGCGCGCGCGTCCTGCTGCAGCGCTACGGCGACGTCGAGCTGTCGATCAGCGCCACCGCCTTCGCGCAGCCCAACCCGGCCGCCGCGGGCGCCGCCTTTCGGGACCTCGCCGGTCTGGCGCCCGGGGGCCGGCGCGCCGTCGACCTGTTCGCCGGGGGCGGCGCGATCGCCTTCCACCTCGCGCCGCGCTACGACGAGGTCGTCGCGGTCGAGGTCGCCAGCGAGAGCGTCGCCCGCGGCCGGCGCGACGCGCAGCGGCTGGGGCTGGACCGGGTGCGCTTCGAGCGGGTCGACGCCAAGCGGTTCGAGCTGCCGGAGGCCGACACCATCGTCGTCGACCCACCCCGCGCCGGGCTCTCGAGCGAGCTCCGGACGCGCGTCGACGCGTCCGGAGCGGGCTCGCTGCTCTACCTGTCGTGCGACGTGGCCACCTGGGCCCGCGATGCGGCGGACTTCGTCGCGCGGGGCTGGCGGCTGCGGACGGTGCGACCCTACGACTTCCAGCCGCACACGCACCACCTCGAGGTGCTGAGCGCGTTCGAGCGTTAGCGACCTGCCCCGGGCGCTACTCGATCGGAGGCGTCGTGTCGCTGGCCTCCGACGAGTAGGAGAGCGCGTCGAGGCCCGTGAGCGTCACCGTGATCCCGGTGAAGCCGTCGTACGCCTGCATGCCGCCCGTCACCCTGCCGACGCCGTCGCTGTACGACTCGACGCGGAAGGCGTCGGGGATCGTGCCGCCGACCGGCAGCGGCCCCGCCTCGAACACCTCGCCACCGTAGCGGACCGTCAACTGTTCGACCCAGCCCGTACCGTCATCCTCGTAGCGCCAGTACCAGTAGGCGACGTTCTGGTCGTCCGACAGACCATTGTCGATGAAGACCCACAGAGACCGCTCCTGTTCGCCGAGCGATGCGAGTTGCCCGAAGATCCCAGGGCGTTCCGCGTCGCTTGCACGGACGACGACCGGATCGCCCCCGTCCGGCGTGATGGTGAGCGTGAACGTCGTGTCGTACGGCGGCAGCGGCGTGCATGCCGCCAGGAACATCAGCGCCGCGGCGACGATGGCGGATCGGACGAGGGTGCGATGGGTTCCGGTCATGGTGCCTTCCCCTCCCCGGACGCTCCGGGCGTCCTGAACCCCAGGATAGGCGACGACGCTCACGGTATCCTCAGCGCCGTGCTGGCCAAACGGATCATCCCCTGCCTCGACGTCCACGACGGCCGCGTCACGCGCGGCCAGCAGTTCGGTCGCGCGGAGGCGGGCGAGCTCGCCGACGTCGGCGACCCGGTCGAGCTGGCCGTGCGCTACGACGCCCAGGAGGCCGACGAACTGGTCTTCTACGACATCACGGCCACGGCGCACGGCCGGGTCGCCATCCTGGACGTCGCGACGCGCGTGGCGGAGCGTTGCTTCATGCCGCTCACCGTCGGCGGTGGCGTGCGGACGATGGAGGACGTGCAGGCGCTCTTCCGGGCCGGGGCCGACAAGATCTCGATCAACTCGGGCGCGGTCGCCGATCCGGAGCTGATCCGGCGCGCGTCCGATCACTTCGGCGCGCAGGCGATCGTGCTGTCGATCGACGCCAAGCGCCGGGCCGACGGGGGCGGCTGGGAGGTGTTCGTCGCCGGCGGGCGTCGCGCGACCGGCATGGACGCCGTCGCCTGGGCGGAGCGGGGCCAGGCGCTGGGCGCGGGGGAGATCGTCCTGAACTCGATCGACGCCGACGGCATGAAGACCGGCTACGACCTGGAGGCGACGCGTGCGGTCGCGCGGGCGGTGGACCTGCCGGTCGTCGCGTCCGGCGGCGCAGGGAACGCCGAGCACATGCGCGAGGTGCTGGAGCTGGGCGAGGCCGATGCCGCCCTGGCCGCCGGCATCTTCCACCGCGGCGAGACCACCGTGGGCGAGGTCAAGGCGCTGCTGGCCGCGGCGGGCGTGCCGGTCCGATTGGACGACCTGGGCCCGGAGCCGGAAGCGTGAGCGAGGACGAGACCCGCTTCGAGACCCGGGCGGTGCACGCCGGGCACGCCCCCGACGTAGCGACCGGCGCGGTCGCGCCGCCGATCCACCCGTCCACCACCTTCGTCCGCGACGCGGACGGCGACCCGCGGGCCGGCTGGGTGTACTCCCGCACCGACAACCCGACGCGCGCCACCTTGGAGGCGGCGTTGACGGCGCTGCAGCCCGGCGCCGGTGCGGCCGCGGCGTTCGGCTCTGGCTCGGCCGCCGCGTCCGCGGTGCTGCGGACGGCGCCGCGCGGGGGCACGATCGTCGTGCCGGACGACATGTACCACGGCGTCCGCGCGCTGCTGATGGGCGAGCGGGAAGCCTGGGGGGTCGAGGTGCGCGTCGTCGACATGGCCGACGCCCACGCGGTGGAGGCGGCGCTCACGGACGGCGCCGACCTGGTCTGGATCGAGACGCCCTCCAACCCCCGCCTCAAGCTGACCGACCTGCGCGCCGTCGCCGACCGCGCGCACGTGTCCGGCGCCCGCGTCGCGGTCGACGCCACCTGGACGCCGCCGCCGTTGGCCGATCCGTTCGCGCTGGGCGCCGACCTTGTCGTGCACGCCACCACGAAGTACCTGGCCGGCCACAGCGACGTGCTGGGCGGAGCGGTGCTGGCGCGCGCGGAGGACGACCCCGCCTTCGCGCGGGTGCGCTGGCTGCAACGGACCGAGGGCGCGGTGCCGTCGCCGTTCGACGCCTGGCTGACGCTGCGCGGGCTGCGGACGCTGGCCCTACGGGTGCGCGCCGCCTGCGACGGGGCCGAGCGCCTGGCGGCCTTCCTCGAGGCCCACCCTGCGGTGCTGGAGGTCCTCTACCCCGGGCTGCCGTCGCACCCGCAGCACGCGCTGGCGACGAAGCAGATGCGCCGGCCTGGCGCGATGCTGTCGTTCCGGGTGCGGGGCGGGGCCCAGGCGGCCGGCCGGGTCGCGTCGGCCACCCGCTGGTTCGCCCGCGCGACCAGCCTGGGCGGGGTCGAGAGCCTGATCGAGCACCGGGCCCCCGTCGAAGGGCCCGACACGCCCACCCCGCTCGACCTGCTGCGCGTCTCGGTCGGGATCGAGCACCCCGACGACCTGATCGCCGACCTGGCGGCGGCGCTGGACGCGGCCCGCGGGTAGACTCGCGGCCATGGATGCCCGACCGATCGATCTCGACGACGTCGTCTTCGACGAGCGGGGCCTGGTCCCCGTCGTCGCGCAGGAGGCCGACAGCGGCGAGGTGCTGATGCTCGCCTGGGCCGACCGCGAGGCGCTCGAGGCCACCCTCGCCAGCGGCGAGGCCCACTACCACAGCCGTTCCCGCGACGAGCTCTGGCGCAAGGGCGCCACCTCCGGCCACGTCCAGCACGTGCGCGAGGTCACCCTCGACTGCGACGGCGACGCGGTGCTGTACCAGGTGCGGCAGACCGGCCCCGCCTGCCATACCGGCGCGCGCAGCTGCTTCCACCGGCCGGTCGTGCGCGACGAGGGCGGCGTGCCCGCCTCGGCCTTCGGCCTGCTACAGCGCATCGTCGCCCAGCGCTTGAGCGAGCTGCCGGAGGGCTCCTACGTCACCCGCCTGCACGAGCGCGGCCTCGGCTACGTCGCCCAGAAGGTGGTCGAGGAGGCCGGCGAGTCGATCGTGGCGGCGCTCGAGGGGGACGACGAGGGACTGACGGGCGAGGCGGCCGACCTGCTCTTCCACCTGACCGTGCTGCTGGCCGAGCGCGGCCTGACCCTCGCCGACGTCGGCGCGACGCTGGTCAAGCGTCACCACGAGCGCGACCCGCGCGACCGCTGAGCTCGGCACCCGCCCAGCGGCGTACAACGGCGCGCGCCCTTCGCGGCACGGGCGAGAGTGGCCGCATGGACCTCGACGCCCATCCCGAAGCCGACCTGACCGCGCTCGAGCGTGCGCTGGTCCTGGACACCGTCCGCATCACCGAGCAGGCCGCCATCGCCGCCAGCCGCGTCGCAGGCATGGGGGACGAGGACCTCGTCGACCGCGCCGGCACCGAGACGATGCGCCGCGTGTTGAACGAGCTGGAGATCGACGGACGCATCGTGATCGGCGAGGGGGAGCGTGACGACGCCCCGATGCTGTTCATCGGCGAGCGCCTGGGCCGCGGCGGTGACGGCGCCTGGGAGGTCGACATCGCCGTCGACCCGGTCGAGGGCACCGGCATCACCGCCCGGATGGTGAACGGCTCGGTCGCGGTGATCGCGCTGTCGGAGCGGGGCGGGCTGTTCCACGCGCCCGACGTGTACATGCAGAAGCTCATCGTCCCCCCGCCGGCGGCGGGCAAGGTGGACCTCGACTGGCCGGTCGCCGCCAACCTGCAGGCGATCGCGTCCAGCCTGGGCCGGAAGGTGCGCGACCTGACCGTGGTGATCCTCGACCGGCCGCGCCACGCCGAGCTGATCGCCGAGGTTCGTGCCGCCGGCGCGCGCGTCAAGCTGATCGGCGACGGCGACGTCATCGCCGCGCTGTCCGCCGCGATCCGCGGGACCGCGGTGCACGCGGTGATGGGGGTCGGGGGCGCTCCCGAAGGGGTGCTGGCCGCGGCGGCGCTGCGCTGCCTGGGCGGGGAGATCCTGGGCCGCTTCGTCCCGCGCGACGACGCCGAACGGGAGCGCATGGAGGCCGCGTCGGTCGAGGAGGGTCGGGCCTACCGCACCGAGGAGCTGGCTCCAGGGTCGCAGATCGTCTTCGCCGCGACCGGCATCACCGACGGTGACCTGCTGCGCGGCGTCAAGTTCTTCGGTGGGGGCGCCCGGACGCACACCGTGTCGATGGGCCTGCGCTCGCGCGTGATCCGCTTCTCGGACGCCGTGCACCTGCTCGAGGAGGGGGCCCGCGTCCACGTGCAGCTGTGAGCGGGGCCGCCTGGACGTCGTTCCCGCCGCTCGGTAGGGTGGCGCGGTCCGCCCGCGGGGCGACCAGGAGGTAGAGCGTGACGCGAAGGACGAACATCGCGACGCAGGCCGTCTGGGCCGGCGAGGAACGGTCGCTGGTCGAGGGGGCCACGCAGGTGCCGGTGGTGCACAGCGTGTCGTACGGCTACGACGACCTCGACCGTTGGCGCGACGTGGCGTTGGGCGAAGCCGCCGGACACATCTACGGCCGCAACACCAATCCGACCGTCGCGGTGTTCGAGGAGAAGCTCCGCGCGCTCGAAGGGGCCGAGGCGGCCACCGCCTTCGCGACCGGCATGGCGGCGATCAGCGGGCTGCTCTTCGCCCTGCTTCGGCCCGGCCGCCGGGTCGTGTCGATCAAGGACACCTACGGCGGCACCAGCAGCCTGTTCCTGCACGACCTGCCCCGCTACGGGATCGAGGTCGCGCTGTGCGACACCCTGGACCAGGATGCGATCGAGGCGGCGATCGACGAGGGCCTCGACCTGCTCTACCTGGAGTCGCCCACGAACCCGACCTGCAAGATCGTCGACGTAGGGCGCCTTGCGGCCCGGGCGCACGCCAAGGGCGCGCGGGTGGTGGTGGACAACACCTTCGCGACACCGGTCAACCAGCGGCCGCTGCGGCTGGGCGCCGACCTGGTGGTGCACAGCGCCACGAAGTACCTTGGTGGCCACGCCGACGCGCTGGGCGGCGTGGTGGCCGGTCGTGCGGACCTGGTCGAGCGGGTCTTCCGCTTCCGCGAGATCCATGGCGCCACGCTCCACCCCGAGGCGGCCTACCTGCTGCTGCGCGGGATGAAGACGCTGGCGCTGCGGGTCGCGCGCCAGAACGCCAGCGCGCTGCGGATCGCGCGCTGGCTGCGCGATCGGCGCGAGGTCGCGCGCGTCTTCCATCCCGGCCTCGAGGACCATCCGGGCCACGACGTCGCGCGCCGCCAGATGCCGGGGGGCTTCGGCGGGATGCTGTCGTTCGAGCTGGTGGGCGGCTTCGAGCAGGTGCGCGAGGTGCTACCGCGCCTGCGCCTGGCGCACCGCGCGGCCAACCTCGGCGCGGTCGAGACGGTCGTCGCCCCGCCCAGGACCGGCTCCCACGTCGAGCTGACCGAGGTCGAGCGTGCCGCGCTGGGGATCCCCGAGGGGCTGGTCCGCTACTCGACCGGGATCGAGGATCCGGACGACCTGCTGGCCGACCTGGAGGCCGCTCTGACCGGCGGTCACCCTTCCTAGGGGTCGTCGCTGCGGCGCTTCAGGATGCGCTTCTTCTGGTACATCTCGCCGTCCGCCTCGGCCAGCAGCGCGTCCGGACCCGTCAAGCCGGCCTGCCCGCGGGCCACGCCGATGCTGGCGGTCACGGCCAGCGTCACGCCGTCGAACTCGATCGGCTGCGCCAACGTGGCCTCCAGCCGTCGCGCGAAGGCGGTCGAGCCCTCCGGCGGCGCTTCGTCGAGGACGAGGACGAACTCGTCCCCCGCCAAACGGCCCGCCCAGCCGAACGGTGCGACGAAGGCGCTCAAGCGCTCGGCCTGGACGCACAGCACGCGGTCGCCGGCATCGTGGCCGTAGCGATCGTTGACGCCCTTGAACCCGTCGAGGTCGATGTACACGAGGTCGAAGGGCCGGGCCCCCGCGTCGCCCGAGCGCAGCCGGTCCAGTCGCCCTTCGACCTCGGCGTAGAGGTGGCGGCGGTTGGCCAGTCCGGTCAACGGATCGTGGAAGGCGAGGTACTCGAGGCGGTCGGTGGCCGCGCGTAGCTCGGCCCACTGCTCGTCGATCCGTCGGCCCAGGCGCGCGTTCAGGCCGGCCAGGTGGGTCTCGGCCTCGACCACGTCGGTCACGTCGCTCAGCTGCACGACGCGGCCGGTCGTCCCGTCGGGCTGAAGGAACGACACGGTGACGTGCTCGAAGGTGCGCCCGTCGGTCAGGCGGACGCGGCCCTCGGTCCGGCCCTCGTCCGGGACCAGTCGACGCGCCAGGTCCCGACGGACGCCGCCCGGATCCACCGCGAGCCGCGCGATTCGGTCGACGAAGGCTTCCGACGGCGTGAACGCGCCGGCGGGGAAGGTGCGCTCGAACCGTTCGTTGGTCACCGCCAGGCGACCTTCGGCGCTCACCACCGCGATGGCGGCGGGGGAGGCGTCGAAGGCGGCGCGCACGAGCGCCTCGTAGGTGTCCGCTCGGCGTTCCGCTTCGATCCTCGGGGTCAGGTCCACGCCGGTCCCGACCAGGACGGGGCGGCCCAGCAGCTCGATGCGATGGAGCGACAGCAGTAGCGGGTGCTCGCGCCCGTCGCCCGCGCGGACCCGAACCTCGCCCGTGGTCGCGCCGCCGTCGATCGCGCCCTGGAAGCGGCGGTCGATCTCGGCGGTCGACTCCAGCGCGAGCACCTCGTGGATGCTCGTGCCGATCAGCGCCGTCGGCTCGACGCCGAAGAGGGTGCCGACCCCGCGGTTGACGTGGATCAGGCGACCGGCGTCGGAGACGACGACGAACAGCACCGGGAGGGCGTCGACGATGGCGGGCGCGTAGCGGTCACGAGCGGCGCGTGCGAGGGCATCGGTCGTGCCGTTCCGATCGACGTCGCGCGGCGGTTCGCTCATGGCCGATCACCTCGAAGGATGGCGCGACGAGCCCGGGCCCGGAACCTGCCGCGGGTGCGACGGCGAGGATGACGAAAGGGCTCCGCCGCTGGGGCGGAGCCCTGACTTGGTGGAGCTGAGGGGATTCGAACCCCTGACCTCCTGAGTGCGATTCAGGCGCGCTCCCAACTGCGCCACAGCCCCAAGCGTCCCGGATGGTACCGCAGTGGACGGGGCCCGTCAACGCGGCGGCCGACGGCGACGTCGCGGCGAGTCGGACGTGCGGGCGGTAGGATGCGGAGCATGAGCGAGCGTCCCGATCGTCTCGAGGACCGTGGCCTGTGGGTGGTCGAGGTGACCGCACCGCTGGCGTCGGGGCGCGTCCGCGAGGTCGCGGCGGACGCCGCGGCTCGCCTGAAGCTCCCGGTCGAGAAGCTCGTCGCCCTGCTCGAGAACCGCATCGGTCCCGTCACCAAGCCGCTCCCGCGGGCGTCGGCCGCCCGCGTGGCCGAGGTGCTCGACCTGTCGGGCGCCGAGGTCGCCCTTCGGCAGGCCGACGTCGGGCAGGAGCCGGTGGCCCCGTCCGAGCCGGAGGTGCCGCCGGCAGCGGATGTGGCGGAAGCGCCGGAAGGAACCGACGCGGCGGACGCGCCGGACCCGGCGGACACGACCGATGCGACCGACACGACGGACGTGCCGGACACGACGGAGGCGACCAACGCGGCGGGTGCACCGGCGGTGACGGCTGCGCCCGACGGGTCGCCGCCTGCCGCCGAACCGTCCGCGCCGCCCCCGTCGACGCCGGTCGAGCCGGCCGCCCCGGCCGCGCCGGACCCCCCGTCGCAGGCGGACGACCGGCCGAGCGAGCGCCCCTCCAACGATCCGACCCACCCGCCGGTGGCCGCGCAGGCGCCGCGCGACGGGTCGGCGCCGTCGGACCTCCCCGATCCGTCCGATCCCGTGGCCCGTTCCGATCCGCGCGACGTCGCCGATGCGGACAGGGGGCCCGCATCGCCCGACCGTGACGAGGGCGCGCCATCGTCGGACGCCCCCCCACCGGACGACGCGTCGCTGCCGCCCGGCGCCCCGCCCGTCCTGGGTCGGGCCGGGCGCGGCCTGGACGGCGATGCCGCCCCGCCCCGTGCCGCTCCGCGCGACGCCTGGTTCTCCCTCGACGACGACCGATCGGACGAGGACGAAGCGATGCTGGGCCGCTGGACCGTCCCCACCGGCTTCGAACCCGGGGCCGGGGGTCGGCCCCTGACGCCCGTCGGGGGCACGGCTCCCCCGTCCCGCGATCCGGAGCCGACCGACCCGGTTCGCGATCCGGAGCCCACCCCCTCGCCGTCTGCGTCTGCGTCGACCACGTCACCGAGCGAGCGCGCATCGCCCGCCCCGCCGCGCGGAATCGCCGAGCGTCCGCCCGTCGCCGAGCACGCCGACGACGAGGACGCCTCCTGGGCGTACGGCCTGCGCGATCCGTTCGCGGACGCCGAGGCGCGCGAGCGACGCCTGCGCCGCTGGACGCTGATGATCGCCCTGTTGGTCGCCAGCACCATCTTCGTCGCGCTGCAGTGGGCGTACTCCCGACCCGGCCTGGGCGACGCCACGCCGCCTTCGTTCGCCGAGGGTCTGGCCGCCTACCGGGAGGGTGCGTTCGTGAGCGCCGCCCGGCTGTGGACGCCGCGCGCCGAGGCGGGCGACGCCGAGGCGATGTTCCTGCTCGGCTGGATGGCCGAGTACGGCCAGGGCCGGCCCTGGTCCAACCGCGAGGCGGCCTCGTGGTACCGCCAGGCGGCCGAGCGCGGCCACCCCCGAGCGCAGCTGCGATTGGCCGACCTGTACCGCGCCGGCTTGGGCGTCGAGTTCGACGAGGAGGCGGCGCTCCGCTGGTACCTGGCCGCGGCGGAAGCGGGGGTACCACGAGCCCAGCGCGAGGCGGCGTTGGCCCTGGCGCGGGAGGGCCGCCGCGACGAAGCGCGCGCCTGGCTGGCGCGGGCCGCCGACGGCGACGATCCGGTGGCGGTCGCCTGGTGGTCGTTGGAGGCCGACGGGGCCGCCACGCCGGTCTCACCCTGACCTGCTAGGCTGCCGCCATGACGCATTCCCCGCAGGTGCGCCGTCGGGCGCGCCGGATCCTGATCGCCGCCGCGTTGCTGGTGGCTTGGGTGCTGACGGGTGTCGGCCTGGCCCAGGCGGACGCCATCACCTTCGATGTCGAGATCGTGCGCGTCGACCTCGTCCGGGGCGAGGACGGCGACGTCGTCGAGCGCTTCGTTCCCGTCCAGGAGGCGATTCCCGGCGAGGTGATCGAGTACCGCGTGACGGCGATCAACGAGGGCGACGTCATCTACCGACCGGGCACGGTCGTCGTGACGCTGCCGATCGGCGAGGGGCTCGCCTACCTCGAGGACTCCGCCACCCCCAGCTCCGACCGGGTCGTGACCGAGTTCTCGGCCGATGGCGGCGCGACCTACGCCGAGCCGCCCGTCCTGGTCACGTCCACCCGCGCCGAGGAGGACGACGGCGACGGGGCGGAGGAGGCCACGCGCGTGGCCGACCCCGCCGAGTACGATCACATCCGCTGGACCTTCTCGGTACCGTTCGAGCCCGGGCAGGAGGAGACGCTGGTCTACCGGGTCGAGGTGCTCTGAGCCGCGACGATGGACGCGGGCGGCGACGCCCACGACGCCGACGAACGTAGACAGCGCGGCGGTCGGGGAGATCCCGACCGCCGCGCTGCGTCCGTTGGAGGGGTCGGGCGAAGAGCGGAGGATCGCCGAACCCGTACCCCTACCCTAGCGCCGGTTCTTGAGGAGCCGCTGTAGACCAGGTGAGACGTGTGAGGGCGCGCTGCGGGCGCCCGATCCTCGACCCGCGGTCAGTCGTTCCTCGAGGCGCGCTCCTGGTACTGCAGCTCGTAAAGGCGGCGGTAGTAGCCGTCGGAGCGTTGCAGCAACGCCTGGTGGCTGCCCTCCTCGATCAGGCGGCCCTTGCGCATGACCATGATCCGGTCGACGTTCTGGATGGTCGACAGGCGGTGCGCGATGATGATGCTGGTCCGCCCCTGCATCAGCTTGGCCAGCGCGTCCTGGATCAGGTCCTCGGTCTCGGTGTCGACGTTCGCCGTCGCCTCGTCGAGGACCAGCAGGATGTCGGGGTTCTGCACCAACGCGCGGGCGAAGGCCAACAGCTGCTTCTGGCCGGTGCTGAAGCCGGCGCCGCGCTCGCGGACCGGCGTGTCGTAGCCCTTCGGCAGGCGCTCGATGAACGGGTGGGCGTTGACGAACTTGGCCGCCTCGATCACCCGGTCGAGCGGGATCGAGTCGTCCCCCAACGTGATGTTGCTACGGACCGTGCCGCTGAACAGGAAGGGATCCTGCAGCACGATGCCGACGTGCCGGCGCAGGTCGACCTGGTCGTACTCCCGCACGTCCTTGCCGTCGATCCGGACGGCGCCGCGCTGCACGTCGTAGAAGCGGCTGACCAGGCTGATGATCGTCGTCTTGCCCGCGCCGGTGTGGCCGACGAACGCGACCGACTCGCCCGGGCGGATGGTGAAGTCGAGGTCCCGGAGCACCCACTCCTCGTCGTCGTAGGCGAAGGAGACGTGGTCGAAGGCGACCTCGCCGCGGAAGGAGGTGACGAAGCGGTCGGCGTCCGGCTTGTTCACGATCCGTTCGGGCGTGTCCAGCAGGCCGAAGATCCGCTCGCTCGAGGCCATCGCCGCCTGGATGATGTTGAACTTGTCCGACAGGTCCTGAAGGGGTCGGAACATCATCTGCGCGTACTGCTGGAAGGTGATGAGCACGCCGATCGTGATGACGTCCGCGACGCCCGGGCCGACCAGGTTGTACGAGGCGTACCAGAGGATCAGCGCGGTCGCGACGGCGCTGCCGACGTTCACCAGCGGCCAGAACAGGCTGAACCAGCGGACCTGCTCGGCGTGCGCGTCGAGCAGCTGCAGGTTGAGGTGGTCGAACGCCTTCTGGTTGCGGGTCTCGCGGTTGAACAGCTGGACGGTCTTGATGCCGCCCAGGTTCTCGCCGAACCGTCTTTTGAGATATTTTTCATTAATGCTGAAACCGTTGATGTTGGAACCCGAGTTGAGCACATTTTCCACCATATTTTCAAGGAGTTCGGGAACCTCTTCCAAATGGGTCTTGTAAAACGACTTGTCCAGGTCCTTGTGCACATGAGGAGGAGTCAGGTTAATCCGGTAGGGCTCGATATCATGAAGAACCTTTCCCTCAAAATCGGTGATCTCCACTTTACGCTCCACGCTGCTGTTTTTGAATTCGGTGGCGATCCTGGCAAACAGGTTTTCCCCTTCCAGGGCATAAACATCCACC
>CAZJGU010000049.1:0-9700 GCA_964545455.1 uncultured bacterium
GATCGACGCGCTCTCCGAGCGGAAATCCTCCGTCGCACGCACGGTGAGCGGAATGGCACGGTCCTCCGGCAACTCGATCGCTACCGGATCGCGGCTGAGCACCCGGTCCGCAAGCGCAAGCTCCAGTCCTCTCGGTATCTCCACGGCCGTCACGTCGAACGCGGCCGACGCTCCCGGCAACGGGCTGGAGGGACGGAAGGTGAGCGACGTTTGCCCAGAGTCGCCGAGCCCCGGTCCGAACGTCGCCGGTACCGCGATCTCCTGATCGCTGGCTCGAACATCGAAGCGCGACACGCACGCGTCCAGCTCATAGACGAAGAGGTTGGAGCGCAGGTCGAAGTAGCCAGGGAAGCGCGCGACCACGGACAGCGACGATCGACCCTCGGGAACGGTCACGTCGGCGACGAACGCATCGCGGTCCACGGCTCGCAGCGCGAAGGCCGACCGCCCATCGTCCGCGTTCATCAGCACCTGCATGTCGAGACCGGGCAGGTCGACGAGATCGATGGCACGCCCGGTACCCGTCTCGAGCAGTCGGGCTTCCAAGCGCACGGTGTCCCCTCCACAGGTCGGGGGTCCGGTTCCGACACTACGTACGACGAGATCCAGCGCGACCTCAGGCAGAAAGCGGACGTCTTCGTCCCAACGACCGCCGGCCACATCGGCCGTCCGCAGCGAGAAGGTCCCTGGCGCCAGGACCTCGCCCGCCCGCTCACCCACCAGCGCCGTGACGTAGCCGCGGAGTTCCCCGGATTGCGTCGTCAGGCGCTCGGTGGCCGTCACGGCCCGCTCGTCGCCCCCATCGGTCCGAAGCGACGACCGCCCGAGATCGATGCGGAAGCCGACGTCGTCGGCTCCCTGCTCGAACACCACCAGCCGCCGAAGCGGCAGTTCCGAGCTCACTTCGACGATCTCGCCTCGCTGGAGCGCTCGCGCCGGAAGCCCCGCGTCCGCGATGTCCGCCTCGGGATCCCGTCCCGTGATGACAGCAGCGATCGAGAACATCGACGACGTGATCTCGACCGGTGTACGGGCTGCGTAGGCGATGGCGCCCGCGTCCGCCCACACGTCGGCGTACGTGCGTGCTTCGGGACCGATGCCGAGGAATACGACGCCGAGCTTCCGTCCCGAGAAGGCGGCCCTGAGATCCGCGAGATCGGCCGTCAGCTGACGCCGCAACGCCTCGGGTCCCAAGTCCCCGCCCGCCTCGCGGAAGATGCCGTCGCTGAAGACGACCAGCCAGAAGTCCTCGTTCGGATCGTCCGATACGCTGCGGAGGTCGCGCAGCCTCCCGATCGTCGTCTGAACCGACAGGTAGGGCGTGCCGGTCCCGACGGTAGCGCTCCAACCCCCGACGAGGTCGACCGCCAGCGCCTGCGTGCGCTCGGGGAGTACAGGCAGCGGCGTGTTCGGAGCGCTCATGCGGACGGCCTCGAGGCGGTCCCTCGGGTCGAGCAGCGCGACCAGGTTCTGCGTCGCGTAGTTCGCGTAGACGTCCCTACCGTCGCCCTCCTCGACCATGCTTCCGGAGTCGTCGTAGACGAGGAGTACGGTGCGAGCTCCAGCCCAGCTGGCGACGACGAGTCCAAGCACGGCAAGCAGCACGACCGCCGCGAAGCGCGCCCATCGATCACGCGTGCGTGTCGCCGACGGTCGCGACACGCGGCCCTCCAAGGCCTGGTACGTCGATGCTTGTAGCCGCACTGGTGGAAGTATGACATTTCATGCCTACGCAACCGCCCGAGTCGCGGGGACCGTTGCGGCAGCACGGACGTCGCCACGACGGAAGGCGCGCGGGCTATCGTCGTCTCGCGAGCATGGACATCGATTGGACCCAACCGCTGTCGACGATCGCCGAGCAGTTCCGGCGGCGGCTCGTGCCGCACGTCGTGCTCCATTGGGTCGGCCGGCGTGTCGCTCCACGCGCTGCACGAGCCCGAGTCCCAGCGATCGGAGCGTGGACGATCGCGCTCACGTCGGCCGCCGTGCTCGTGGTCGTCACCCTGCTAGGGCGCGACCCGCTTGCGCCCGTCGCTCCCGCCATCGTCCTGGCCGCCGCCACCTACGGGCTCACGCTGTACGCGGTCGATCACCTGGCCGCGCTGGGGACGTCGACCCTGGCACGTCACTTCGACCCTCTGCCTCTTTCTCCGGTCGCCAAGCGGGAAACGTTCGGCTGGCTCACGTGGCTTGGGCCCATGGCACAGACCCTTCTTTCGTTCGCATACGCCTTGATCGGTGTCATCGGGATTTGGCTCATCGATCCCGCCCGGCCTTCGTTCGGACCGCTCGGCTTTGCGCCCTCGGCAGGTGCGCCGATCCCGATCTATGCTTCGACCTACGTCGCGATCGCGTTGGCAGGAGTGACGCTCGGATTCGGCTTCAGCTATGCCGTGGTGCTTCCCATCGGCTTGGCTCGATCGCTCCGCCTGATCCCGTCGGACCTTCCGCTGTCGCCGGTCGACCCCGCGCGAACACCGTTCGTCCGTGCGGGCATCGCCCTGACCAACCGGGCCTCTGCGACGGCCGCCGGGATCATCGCGATGTGCCTTCTGACCCTCTCCGCACTGCGTCCCCTCTGGAACGCGACCTCGGCCGCGCCGCTCTACGCCGCCCTCGCCGTCGGCATTGCCGCCACCACGGTCGCGTTCCTCGGACCGCAAGTCGTAGCGTCGCGCGTCATTGCACGCAAGAAGGCAGCCCTGAGCGAGTTCCTCCACGGGCGCATCGACTCGCTCTGGAACGGCAACATCGACGACGCCGACCGGTTGGAGCGACTGGCCGCACTCCAGCACCTGCTGCTGCTCCTCGAGCGCACGCCGAACACCGTCCTCGGACTCGCGTCCGCCCGCCGCTACCTCGTCGGTGTCGGATCGCAGGTAGGCGCCACCGCGCTCGGTGTCGTGCCGTGGTGGGAGTGGTTGCCGATGTAGTCGCTCAATGGCGTCGTCGCTATGGACGTGCTTCGTACCGAACGAGCTTTCGGGCCTTCCCTGGACCACCGCGGGACGTACCAGGCGCTTCTCAGCCACCATCGTCGCCGGGTACGTAGGTGGCATCGAAGGCGATGTCAGCGATAGGTTCGTCCGGCGCGTACTAGGCGGTTCCTCGGAGTGGATCACCGACGGCGGATCCCACGGCCCTTAGGGCCTACCGACTTCGGTTCGCGAGCCGGACTGCGACGAACTACCGGCGGGAATCTTGGTGTCCCTTGGCATCGATTTGAGTGGTCACGCAAATTCGTCGCGCTGATGCCACCAAGCCAAGCCGAGTTCGAGCGCCACGAGGCCGACAGGGACGAACGACCCGGGCTGCGCCTCGCGATTGAGGCTTGAACGTACGCGAGCCAGCGAGCGCCACGTCTTGTGGAAATGCTCCGGGTCAGCGTGATGAGGGTGATCATCGAAGAAATCGCGATCATCGATGGCCAACGCGATACAGATCTCTGGTCTTCGAGTCAGCAGATCAATCAACACACCGGTAACCCGCATCTCGGCATGGCCTTCATCGAGAAGCTGCTCTAGCCTAACGATGCGTTCATCCTGTTTGACAGCCTGGGGATCCTCTACGAGCGGGCGGTCCCTCTCATCCTCCTTGCCGAAGACTTCCTCAAGGATCTCCCTGAAGACGACATGCTGCAAGTCGCTTTCGGTCTCGATGCTTCGGCGTGTCGCGTCCCACATGAACGCCGGAGCAACGTGTGAGCAACCGGGCCACGATGCAACATCATGGGACCGCGTACCCCAAAGCACGTGCGGTGCGACCACCGGCGAGTCGCTGTCAGAGTTTTTGATGCCCAGGGGGCGAGGCGCGATGATCACGGTGGACACTCCAAAGGCGGCAGTCCGCCCCGAGCCGCTCAAGAGCTCTGGCGCCAACCCGTCAAACTGCCTGCGGCGAGGCAGGGCAGCAGACAGCGTCGCCAGTCGTGACGGGAGTTCGTGAGCACATCCCCGGGTCAGATGCGCGAACAGTTCCCGCGCGAGCCCGTCCGAATCGATGAAGTTGTCGTAGTACCAACCCAAACGGACATCCACATGCAGCCGATCCCCATCGAGGTGGATGCGATCCAAGACAAAGTCGACGTGCTCAGTCGACACTCCTCCACCCTTGAACTTCGTCTCAAGCAGCTTCCTTACCAGGCCGCGATCGATGGAAGCACTGGGCTCGTTGAGCCTGGGGTCGATGGACACCTGCTTCCGCGCGAAGGACCGGACCTCGCATCCCCCGGGCGGCGCCCAAACGACGAAAACCGGATAGGCGTTGCCGTTGCGTTCGAAGGGCTCTACTCCGTAGTGCATGGCCAATCCGCGCGCCACAGCATTCCAGCAGTCTGCCGAGAGCTTGGGTGGAGCTCGATGGTGCATGTGTAGGGGCTGTGAGTAGAACGCTGGTATCCGGTCGAGCACTCGGCCGACGGGAAGGAGGCTGTTCCTGAGGATCTTCCGAATCAGAGCTTCATTCACCGACAGGATTGCGACAACGATGCCGATGACTCCGATCAGCAACGCAAGCAGTTGTCCGTCTGACATGTGCACGCCCCCTTGACGCGTTTCGAGGTCACGTCGTCATACCGCAACACGGGTGAGCGTCCCGAAGAAGGATGTCACCGGGACCATCTTCGGGTGCCGCCACGCGTGACGCTCGAGGGACCCGCACCACGTCTAGGACGTGCCGACCTCGAGTCCGGGCCCGGCCCGATCTGCGGGGCCGAGGCTAGGCTGGAGAACCTGCCCAACGTTCACGAGCAGCGGAGTCGCTCCAACGGGACCGCTGATCCGAGCGGGAGTTCCTGCGCAGTTCGCCGGTGAGCTCTCGCACTCTTCGTACTCCCGGTTGTCGACTGGATGCGGTAGTGCGATGCGCGACGCCTGTCGCCACGGTTGTCCGTGCAGGTGCTCCAACCTGTCCAATCAACCGGGTGAACTCCACGGCGGACTCTGGCCAAAGATGCGCCGAAGCTCGAGGGTGCGCGTTGCCGTCGGCAGGCGACGGGTCGCGCGCTTCGTCGAACCCACGCCTGAGCGAAGGCTAGACCAAGGAAGGGCGACGTGTCATCGTGCGCAGCGCCACGGGTCCTCGCACGCTGCTCCTGCATCGTCTGCCCACCGCTGCCCCGACAGGGCCGACGCGCGATGGTCCGACGTGGGCGCCCCGTGCCTCGAGCATGTCCTTCGTTCGCGCGCCGTGCTACACCACGACCATGGACCCCCGCATCCACGACCCGCACGCACCGTTCCACGAGCGGACGATCGAGGACGACCTGATCGACACGGTCGCCGACGAGGACGTGGCGCGCGTCTACCGTGTCGACCCAGGGCACCTGTCCTCGGCCAAGCTGCGATTGCTGAAGCTCGCCATCGCCTGGCGCCGTGAGGAGGACGCGGTCATCGCCGACGTCAACGACGAGGAGTTCCGAGACGCCTACGGGTCGGACCGGTCGCAGATCCCGCCGGAACGCGCACGCGCGCTGGCGCTCGCCCTCCGCGGCGCGGCGCCCTCCCCGCCCGTACGCCCGCCGGGCGTGCCCCTCGACGCCACCTTCGATCGCGACGGCGTGTGGCGCCGCGAAGGCGCCCGCCACGACCCCACCGGACAGCGTCTGGTGGACAGCTCGGAAGACGGCTGACGAGGGCTACACCCGGAGCAGGCGAAGCACCTGCTCGCACGCACCGGCCCGCTCGGCCCTCTCCCGAGCGGTCCGTCCGAGGTCGTCCCATCGGGTCGCGTCGGCACCGGTCGCGAGGAGCGCTTCGACGATCCCGATCTCGGCGCCGCCGAACCGCCCCGCCGCCAGCATCAGCGGCGTCTCTCCCCAGGCGGCCGTCGCATCGACGGCAGCGCCCGCATCGAGGAGCACGCGGACGGCCTCCGGCGACGCACCGCGGTAGGCGGCGTACGCCAGCGCCGTGAAGCCGGCTGCGCACTGGCCACGCACGTCCGCGCCGGCCTCGAGGAGAACGGCGAGCACCCCCGGGTTCGAGTTGGAGGCGGCGGCGAACATCAGGGGCGTGACGCCGTCGACGTCCGCGTCGTGCACGCTCGCGCCTGCGCGGATCAACGACGACGCGACGGCAGGGTTGCCGTTGTAGGTCGCGGCGTAGTGCAGCGGCGTGTGCCCGTCGCCGTCGCTCGCGCGCGGATCGGCGCCCCGTGCCAGCAGCGT
This sequence comes from uncultured bacterium, assembly GCA_964545455.1. Taxonomy (GTDB): domain Bacteria; phylum Deinococcota; class Deinococci; order Deinococcales; family Trueperaceae; genus SLSQ01. Next base: position 6,167 of record CAZJGU010000049.1, read on the forward strand.
CTGCGTCAGGGCCGGGTTCCGCGCGTGCGCCGCCGCGGACATGAGCGGCGTGACGCCGTCGGGGTCCCGAGCGTCGACCGGCGCCCCATGCTCCAGGAGCCGTCGCACGAGACGCCCGTCCTCCAGGTGGAGGCACGCCCGGTGGAGCGCCGTCCGCCCATGCGCGTCGCGCGCATGCACGTCCGCGCCGCGCCGGAGGAGCGCCTCGGCGGCCGCACTGCCCGTGGTGGCGGCCGCCAGCAGCGGGGTGCAGCCATCGTCCCTGCGGACGTCGACCTGCGCCCCCGCGTCCAGCAGGGCGGCAGCGATCCGCTCGCGCGCCCGGGCGTCGCCGCGGGCTGCCGCCGCGACCGCGACGAGCGCGGTAGCGCCGTAGCGGTCGACCGAGTGCACATCCGCGCGTAGTTCGAGGAGCGTTCGAACGACGTCGACGTCGCGCGCCTCCCGTGCGGCCTGGATGAGCATGGCCGCCCCCGTCTCGTCGCGCGCGTCGACGTTGGCACCGTCCAGGACCAGCCGACGTAGGACGCCCTGGGGAGCCGAGGCCCGGACCGCCTCCATTAGCGGCGTGCGTCCGTAGGCGTCGCGCGCGTCCGCCGCCGCGCCAGCCCGGAGCAGGGTCTCTACCACGGAGGCACGCGGCACCGCGCAGCGGCAGGCGCGGTGCAGCGCCGTGGCGAGGGTGCGGTCGGTCAGGCCAGGATCGGCCTTCGCAGCGAGCAGAGCGTCCACCATGTCGACGGCGTCCCCGCGCTCGACAGCCAGCATCAGGGGCGTCGCACCCTCGACGTCCCGCGCGTTCGGGTCGGCGCCGGCCTGGGTCAGCACCTGCACCAGGGTCGCATCGTCGCCGTGTCGGGCGACCCGGTGAAGAGCCGTCGCGCCGTCCACGGGCGAGCGCCGGTCCGCCCCCGCGCCGCCGTCCAGCAGCGCGAGCGTGACGCTCGCGTCGCGCGCCTTGGCCACCGCGCGCATCAGGACCGTGTCGCCGTCGTCGTCCCGCGCCTCCACGTCGGCACCGGCCCGGATCGCGCGCCGCACCGCGTCGGGCGATGCGGACGCGACGGGCCCGAGGAGACGACGGTCAGGGGCGCCGCGCGGGCTCACCCTCGAACCCTTCCGCCGTGGCCTCCGACCATCGGGCCCACGCGGGTCGGGACGGCCTGGGGAGCCGGCCCCTCGCCGCAGCCTTCACGTGCTCGGCCACGATGGGATCCACGCCCGGAAGCGCGACGCGGTCGAGGGCGGACCTCCCGAGCTCGTCCCGCACGTCGACGGTCGCGCTCGCCCGAAGCAGAGCGCCGACGAGGTGCGGTCCGCGCCGCGCGTCGATCGCGAGCATGAGCGGCGTCACGCCATCGGGACCGCGCGCGTCCACCTGCGCCCCGGCGTGCAGCAGGCTCGGGACGTGCGCCGGGTGCGACGGTTGGCCCGCCGCCCACAGGAGCGGCGTGAAGCCGTCGCCGTCGCGGTGGTTGGGATCGGCGCCGGCGCGCAGCAGGTGCGTGACGACCGCCGCGCTGGGGTTGAAGCGTGCCGCCAGCGACAGCGGCGTGAAGCCATCCGCGTCGATCGCATCCACCTCGACCCGGGCTCGCAGAAGGAGCTCGACGACCCTCGCCTCCGCGTTCCCCCGTGCGGCATGCGCGAGCGCCGTGCGGCCCTCGAGGTCGCGTGCGCCAGCGTTGACGCCCCACCGGAGCAGCACGGCCACGACGCCCGCATCGCGGGTGCAGCCCGCGGCCTCCATCAGCGGCGTCCGCATCCGATCATCCTTGGAGTCGAGGTCCCTTGCAGCCGCCTCGCCGATGAACCGACTGAGGAACGCGGGGGCGTGGCACGCTCGCGCCGCGAGGTGGAGCGGAGTCGAGAAGACGGTGTCGCGGGCACGCGGGTCGGCGCCGGCCTTCACCAGCGCGAACGTCGCGGGCCGGGCGTTCCGAGCCGCGTACGAGATCGCGGTGCGCCCCAGCGGGTCAACCGCGTTGAGCGATGCGCCGGCCGCGATGAGGAGCTCGACCAGAGCGAGATCGGCGCTCTCGTTCCCGCTCGCACGGGCGGAGGCGATCATCAGCGGGGTCCGCTGGGATCGATCGCGCGCGTCGACATCGGCGCCCGCGTCGAGCAGCGGGCCGACGACGTCCGGCCCTCGGCCTGCCTCGATCGCGAGGTGGAGCGCCGTTCGGCCACCCCCGTCGCGGGCCTCGACCCCCGATCCGCCCTCCAGCAGAACCTGCACGACGTCGTCCGTGCTTGAGCGCTCGACGCAGGCTCGCATCAGGGCCGTGCGACCGTCCCCGTTGCGCGCGTTCGGATCGGCCCCGGCCGCGAGGAGCTGACGAACGCGCGCGGGCTGCGGGTTGCTCGCGGCCGCGAGCATCAGCGGCGTCTCCCCCCAGCGATCGCGGGCATCCACCTCGGCTCCGGCGTCGATGAGGACGGTCATCGTGCCGCCCACGGGATTGGCGTGCGCCGCCCAGTGCAGTGCCGTGTCGCCCGCGTCGCCCCGTGCGTCCACGCGCGCTCCCGCCTCGAGCAGGGCCCGCAGGACGCTCGGATCGCGCTTGCGCGAAGCCGCGACGGCAAGGGGGGTCGAGCCCCCATGGGCGACGTTCGGATCGGCACCTGCGGCGACAAGGCGGCGGACGTCGTCGGGGCTGCCGTCGATGGCGCAGTGATGCATCTCGAGGCTCAGTCGGGGGTCCGGACCTTTCACGCTGCGTCACGCCCTTCGCTCGCGCCGCTCGATCGCACCTGGGCACGGGGCCGCTCGGCGCTCCTCGGGCGGCCGCGCGCGGGAATCGGACGGCGAGCATAACGGACGGCGTGGATCCTCGCGCCACGGGACGAGGCCGTCGTGCGGAACGACCGTCGGCTCGTTTCGACGGGCCGGCTCGCCGCGCCACGGCAGGACCCTCGTCACCCGCGCGATCGGGCGAGGGCGCGAACGCGACGCACCCGCCTCGACGCGTCGACCCCTACGTTCGCTCGGCGTCCGTCAATGCCTCGACGATGGCGTCCTCCCCGCGTCCCTCCGCGACCTGCGACGCGGTCCGCCCCTCGGCATCCCGAAGCGTCGCGTCGGCGCCGACCTCGACCAAGGCCAACACCGCCGCGTAGGCGCCCACGCGAGCGGCAGCGTGCAACGCCGTCCCGCCCGCGGGCCCTCGCGCATCGACGTCCGCCCCTGCCGCGACCAGCGCGCGCACGGTCGCGATCGCCGGGATCGCGTCGCGTGCGTGCAGGCACGCCAGCGTCAGAGCGGGAACGCCGTGTGCGTCCCGCGCGGTCGGATCGGCACCGGCCTCGAGCAGCGCGACGACGATCCGGTCGTCGACGTCGCGCTCGGACCCGCTCCAGCCCCCCGTGCACGCGCGCACCAGCGCCGTCGCGCCGGTGTGATCCTGGGCCCCGACGTCCGCCCCCGCCTCCAGCAGCACCTTCGTGCACTGCGGATTCGCGTTCGCCTCGGCCGCCAGCATCAACGGGGTTCCACGGATCGCGCCCCCCAGGCAGTTCCCCGCCCCCTCGAGA
>CAZJGU010000049.1:9710-20646 GCA_964545455.1 uncultured bacterium
CGGCACCGGCCGCGACCAGCGCGCGAAGCACGTCCGGATTCGGGTTGTCCCGAGCCGCGAGATGGATCGCCTTCGTCCCACCACGGGCCCGGTCACCGACGCGCGCCCCCGCACGCAGCAACGCCCGGACCGCCTCCGCGTCCGGGTTCCGCCAGGCCGCGTCCATCAACGGCGTCACCCGGTCCGATCCCCGCGCGTGCACGTCGAGACCCTGGGCGACGGCCGCGACGATCTCGGCGGCCGTGCCTTCCGACGCCAGCACGAACGGATCGGGCGCAGTCGCACCCCGCCTCACGCCGCGCCCCCCTCGTCGCCCCCGAGCACGGAAGCCAGCGCATCGAACGACCCCGCCGCCTTCGCATGATCGGCCGCACTCCGCCCGAAGTCGTCGCGCAGCTGGACGGACGCGCCCGCCGCGACCAGGGCACGGACCGCCTCCGCGCCTCCACCGAAGGGAAGCCCGGCGGCCAGCATCAGCGCCGTCTCGCCACGCGGCCCTCGCGCGTCGACGGCGCCTCGGGCCGCCAGCACCGCCACGCACGCTTCGGACGCGCCCGCGCCCGCCGCGTACATCAGCGCCGTCCGGCCCGCCGCGCAGCGCCAACGGGGGTCGGCGTCCCCGTCGAGGAGCACGCCCAGCACGTCCGGCTCGCTGGTCGAGGCGGCTGCGATCATCAGCGGCGTGCGACCCCCCGCGTCGGGCGCATCGATCAGGAGGCCTCCGAACCTCAGCAGCACCCCGTGCACGGCGGGGTTCTCGTTGCAGGCGGCGGCATGGTGCAGCGCCGACCAGCCGGCCTCGTCGCCGAGGTCCAACCCCGCGCCACCGGCCAGCAGCGCGAGTACCGTGGCGGGGTTGCGGCACGACGCGGCCGCCAGCATGAGGGGCGTGACGCCGCCAGGCGCATCGTCGTCCCCGTCGGCGCCTTGCTCCAGCAAGGCCTGGACCAGGCGCGGGTCGTCCTGGTGCAGGCAGGCGTAGTGCAAGGCCGTCCAACCGCGCGCGTCGCGCGCGTGCACGTCGGCACCGTGCTCGAGGAGGGCCGGGTACGCCCCGCTGCCCGACATCGCCGCGTGCATGAGGGGCGTCCGGCCCTTCAGGTCGCGGTGATCGACCTCGGCGCCGGCCCGGATCAGCTCGTCGGCGATGCGGCGCGCGTGCGGCTGGCGCGCCGGTCGCGTGGCGGCGACCGCTCCCAGCGCCGTGAGCCCGAAGCGGTCGACGCTCGCGACGTCCGCGCGCACCACCAGCAGGTCGCTCACGGTGGCTGCGGAGCGAGCGTCCCGCGCCGCTTGGTGGAGGACGGGAATCCCGCCCGGATCGCGCGCCTCGACGTCCGCACCGGCGGACGCCAGGCCGATCACGGCTTCGCTACCGCCGACGGCCGTGACGGCCAGCATGAGCGGAGTCCGACCCGCAGCATCGCGATGGTTCGCATCCGCTCCGTCGCGCAGGAGCGATGCGACGATCGGGCCGGACACCCGCTCACGGCACGCGTCGTGGAGGGCCGTGGCACCCGCACCGTCCGCGAGGTTCGGGTCGGCCGCGCGCTCGAGGAGCACCTCCACGACGTCGTGACCCCGGGGGTGGCGTGCGGCGAGCATGAGGGCCGTCGTGCCGTCGGCGTCCGCGACGTCCGGATCCGCACCCTCCTCGATCGCGGCACGCACGTCGCTCGCATCGGCCGCGGCCGCGGCTGCGAAGAGCGTCCGAACGTCGTTGGCGTCCTCGTTCACGGTCTTACCCCGGCTCCGAATCGATGCACGGGCGCTGGATCGCGTCCCAGATGCGTTCGCGTGGATGGACTCACGATATGCCCGCTGGCCGTGGAGCGTGGCCGGCCCGGAATCGATCAGGCGCCACGGTCACGTAGCGCGTGGACCACATCGTCGGCCGTCCCCTCGGCCTCGTCGTCGCGATCCTCGTCCTCGATCTCGCCGTTCGCCCGCGCCCTTGCCACGGCGAGCGGCGTGCGCCCCCCGTCGTCCCGCGCCTGGCGGTCGGCCCCGGCCGTCAGCAGGGCCTCGACGACCGCGACGCTGCCGTGGGCCGCCGCGAGGTGCAGCGGCGTCCAGCCGTCCGGCCCGCGGGCGTTCGGGTCCGCTCCATGCTCCAGCAGGAGCCGGACGTGGCGCAGCGAGGCCGGTCCGCGGAGCGTCACGGCCAAGGGTCCCTCGCCCGCATCGCTGCGTGCGTCGGGATCCGCGCCGGCCTCGAGGAGTGCCCCCAGCGGCGCCACCCAATCGTTGAGGGCGGCCCCATGCAGCGGCGTCCAGCCGCGCGGCGTCACAGCGTCCCTCATGGCGCCCGACGCGAGCAGCGCCCGCACGGGGGCGGCGTACGGGCCCCAGCGCGCGGCGACGTGCAGCGCCGTCTCGCCCCAGGGGCCGCGCGCGTCGACGTCGGCGCCGCGCGCGATCAGCTCGCGCACCAGCGCCACGGTCCCGTCGCCATCGCGCTCGGACGCGACGACGGCGATCAGTGGTGCCCACCCTGCCGATGGGCGGGTGGGCGACGCGCCCGCGTCGAGCAGAAGCCGCACCGCGACGGGATCGGGGTGGTGCTCGCAGGCGATGCCCAGGGGGGTCGCCCCCTTCGCGTCCTCCACCTCGGGGCCCGCGCCGCGGGCGAGCAGGCGCTCGATCCAAACCGGGTCGCCGCGGTCCGCCAGCTCGTGGAGCGCCGTCCTGCCGCCTCGATCCTGGGCCTTCACGTCGTGCGTGGCATCGACCAACCACGAGACGGCTTCGGGTCGTCCCTTGCGCCGGACGATCCAGAGCAGCGCGGTGCGACCCTCGTCGTCGCGCGCGTCGGGGTCGGCCCCGGCATCGAGCAGCATGCGCAGCAGCCGGGAACGCTCCCGCCCCCGAGCCGCGCTCCGAATCAGCGCCGTCGCGCCGTCGACGTCGCGCGCCTCCAGGTTCGGGCCGCGCGCCAGCAACGTGCGAAGCGCCTCGTCCTCGGGGTTCTCGTCGGCCGCCGCCATCACGGGCGTGCGCCCGTCCGACGCGTCGGCGGCGTCGACGTCGGCGCCGGCGTGCAACAGCACGGAGACGACGCGCGGGTCGAACGCGCCCGCCGCCGCGAGCGAGAGGACCGTCCTTCCCTTGTCGTCCCTGGCGTCGATCCGCGCTCCCCGCGCCAAGGCCGCGAACACCCCGTTCAGATCGCCCCCGCCGGCGGCCTTCAGGAGGGCCTGGTCCGTACCGGTCGTGCCACCTTCGTTCACACCGTCCCCCTACGCCACCGCCAGGTCCAGGATCCGCACCAGCACCGTCCCGCTCGAGAGGTTCAGCGCCTCCTCCTCCTCGATCTCGGCCAGCGCCGCGTCGTAGCGGTCCAGCAGCTTCGGGACCGAGGCGAGGAAGCGCTCGACCTTCAGCTTCGGGTCCTCGCGCGCCGCCTCGACGTAGCGGGCGGTCAGCTTCTGCTGCGCCTGGCGCAGGTCCATCACCAGGCCGGCCAGCGCGATCGTCTCCCACTTGTGCCCGCCCTCCAGCTCGGTCAGGCGGTCGCGAAGCCAACCGAGGCGCAGCCGCTCGCCGACGGCGTAGAAGCGCTGCGCCGCTTCCTCCAGCGGCACGCCCGAGGCGCGCGCCACCTCGACCGCGCCGACCGAGGCGGGCAGGTAGTCCAGCACCGCCGTCTCGTTGGCGGCCTGCTCGTCCAGGCCGGCCTTGACGAAGGCGCGCACGCGCCGCTTGAGGTAGCGCTTCTCGTCCCCCGCGAGGATGCCGGGCAGGATCTCGCGCAGGTGCGCCAGCGGCCGCGCGTAGGCGTCGGCGAAGTCGTACAGGTCGGCCGAGGCGAGGTCGTTCAGCAGGATCCAGGACACGATCCCCTCGACCGCGTCGATCATCTCGTCGATCGCGTCGTAGGCCAGTTGGGCGGGCAGGGTGGGGTGGGCGTCCAGGCGCTCGATGAAGCCGCGCGCGTCCAAGAGCTCCATCGCCATCAGGGCGGCGCGCAGGATCTCGACCGGGGTGGCGCCCGACTCGCGGATGGTGCGGTGGACGAAGGTGATCCCCAGCAGGTCGACGACCTGGTTGGTGACCTGGGTGGCGACGATCTCGGCCCGCAGCGGGTGGGCGCGGATCGCGTCGCCGTAGGCGTCGTGCAGGGCGGGCGGGAAGTACGCCTTGAGCAGCCGGAACAGGTGCGGATCGTGCGGGAAGTCGGTCTCCAACAGCCGCCGGTAGACGCCCATCTTGGCGTAGGCCAGCAGGATCGCCAGCTCGGGTCGGACGTAGCCCTCGCCGAGCCGGGCCCGCTCGGCCCGCTGCTTGGCGTCGGGCAGGAACTCGACCGCGGCGTCCAGGCCACCGCGCTCCTCGAGGTACTCCTGTAGCGAGGCGAACAGGTCGGGGTCGTGCCGCGCCCGGCGCTCGGCCAGCGAGATCGCCAGCGACTGCCGGTCGGCGTCCTGCAGCACCAGCCGCGAGACGTCCTCGGTCATCTCGCGCAGCAGCCGGTTGCGCTGGACCTCCGACAGCTCGCCCGAGGCCACCAGCGGCCGCAGCAGGATCTTGAGGTTCACCTCGCGGTCGGACATGTCGACGCCGCCGACGTTGTGGATCGCGTCGGTGTCGATCCGCCCGCCGGCGCGGGCGTACTCGATCCGGCCCAGCTGGGTCAGGCCCAGGTTGCCGCCCTCCCCCACCACCTTGCAGCGCAGCTCGCTCCCGTCGACGCGGACGGCGTCGTTGGCGCTGTCGCCGACGTCGCCGTGGCGCTCGCTGCCGGCCTTGACGTAGGTGCCGATCCCGCCGTTCCAGAGCAGGTCCACCGGCATCCGCAGCACGGCGCGCACCAGCTCCGGCCCGGACAGCGCCTCGGCGTCGACGCCCAGCATGGCGCGCACCTGGGGCGTGAGCTCGATCCGCTTGGCGTTGCGCGGCACCACCGCGCCCCCCTCGCTGAGCACGTCGCGGTCGTAGTCGTCCCAGCTGCTGCGCGGCAGCTGGAAGAGCCGCTCGCGCTCGGCGTACGACGCCTCCGGGTCGGGGTCGGGGTCGAGGAAGACGTGCTGGTGGTTGAACGCCGCCTTGAGCCGCAGCGTCCGCGCATGCAGCAGCCCGTTGCCGAACACGTCGCCCGACATGTCGCCGATGCCGACGACGTCGATGGGCTCGCGGGTCGGGTCGACCCCCATCTCGCGGAAGTGGCGGGCGACGCTCTCCCACGCCCCGCGGGCGGTGATCCCCTCGACCTTGTGGTCGTAGCCGTGGCTGCCGCCCGAAGCGAAGGCGTCCCCCAGCCAGAAACCGTGCGCCGCCGCCACCTCGTTGGCGACGTCGCTGAAGGTGGCGGTGCCCTTGTCGGCGGCGACGACGAGGTAGGGGTCCGGCTCGTCGTGGATGACCATCCGCTCGGGGTAGACGACCCGGTCGCCGACGCGGTTGTCGGTCAGGTCGAGGAGCGCGCCGATGAAGACGCGGTACTGGTGCTCGACGTAGGCCTTGAGCTCGGCCCGGTCCTCGGGCGCGTGCTCGACCACGAAGCCGCCCTTGGAGCCGACCGGCACGATGACCGCGTTCTTGGTCATCTGGGTCTTCATCAGCCCGAGGATCTCGGTCCGGACGTCGTCCGGCCGGTCGGACCAGCGGATGCCGCCGCGCGCGACCTTGCCGCCGCGCAGGTGGGTGCCCTCGACGCCGTAGCCGCTGACGGCGATCTCGTAGAGGGGCCGGGGTTCCGGCAGCCAGGAGATGCGCTGCGAGGCGAGCTTGAAGGCGATCGCGCCGCCCTCGTTCAGGTAGACGTTGGTCCGCACCGTGGCGCGCACCATGTCGTGCAGGCCGCGCAGCACGCGGTCCTCGGACAGCGACGCGACGGCGCCCATGCCCTCGACGAAGGCGGCGTCCGCCTCGCGGATCTCGACCTCGCGGTCGCCCGGCAGGTCGGGGTCGTGGCGGGCGCGGAAGGTGCGCAGCAGCCGCGGCGCCTGCTCCGGGTGCGCCAGGATCGCGTCGGCGACGTAGCTGCGGCTGATCGCCGCGTTCAGCTGGGCGTAGTAGAGCTGGAAGGCGCGCAGCAGCTCGACCTCGCGCAGGGTCAGCCCGGCCGCCAGCACCAGCCGGTTCAGTCGGTCGCTGGCCACGCCACCGTCCAGCAGCCGCTCGAGCGAGGCGACCAGCCGGTCGCGGTCGCGCCGCACGTCCAGCGGCCGTCCGGCCCGGTCCTGGACGCGGAAGACGTCGATGCCGCGCAGCCCGTCGGGGCCGCGCAGCTGGTAGGCGACCTGCTCGATCACCCGCAGGCCCAGGTTCTCCAGCGTCGGCAGCACGTCGGACAGAGCCAGGGTGGCGTGCCGGTGGTAGAGCTTGAGCAGGCTCACGTCGGCGCCCTGACGGTCGCCGACCGGCGCCACCAGGTCGGCCAGGACGCGGCGGTCGCCGAGCGCCTCGAGCTTCTCGACGTCGCGCAGCGCTTGGGCCGGACGGACGTCGGCCTGGTAGCGCTCGTCCATGGCGGGCAGCCAGCGCTCGGCCCGGCGACGGCCCTCGCCGGCGCCGTGCAGGCGGACGGCGCGCTCACGCAGCTCGTCGCTCCAGGTGCGGGTCAGCTCGGTCACCTCGGCCTCGAGCTGGGGGACGTCGATCTGCTCGAGGGTCGTGGCGGTCACGAAGAAGAAGTGGAAGCGGACCTGGGCCTCGTCCTCGCCCATGGCCAGGGTGTAGTCCACGTGCTCGGCGTTCAGGCGCTGCGCGAGGTGCTTCTGGATCGCCATGCGAACGTCGCCGCTGAAGCGCTCGCGCGGCATGATGACCATCATCCCCAGGCCGCGCTGCAGCGGGTCCGGCCGGGCGGTCAGCTTGACGCCGCGCTCCTGCTCCAGCGCCATGACGGTGCGGATGTCGCGCCACAGCTCCTCGGCGTCGGACCAGAACAGCTCGGCCCGGGGCATCGAGTTGAAGACGCTGACGATCTCCTTGTAGTCGTGCGAGCCGGGCACCGCGTCGTCGCGCTCCAGCACGCCGGCCAGCTTGCGGCGCAGGATCGGCGTCTCGTCCACCGGGGTCGAGAGCGCCTTGCTGGTGAACAGGCCGACGAAGCGCCGCTCGCCCACCACCTGCATCCCCTCGCTCAGCTTCTTGACGCCGACGTAGTCCATCCGGGCGGGGCGGTGCACGGTCGCCTCGGCGTTGGTCTTGGTGACGATCAGCGGCCGTCCGCCGGTGATGCGGACGCGCAGGCCCTCGGGCAGCTCGTCCAGCGGGACGGGCGTGCGGAACGCGCTCTCCTCGAGCTTGCGCAGGATGCCCAGCGGCGACTCGACGTCGACCCGAAGGCAACGCCGGCCGTCCACCTCGACGATGTCGTACTCGCGGTAGCCCAGGAAGACGAAGTTGTCGTCGTCCAACCAATCGAGGAAGGCGGCGTACTCCTCGAGCTCGGCGCCCTGCTCGCGGTGGCGGCCCTGGGCGGTGCGACGTCGCACCTCGCGCAGCGACTCGGCCACCTCGCGCACCTGGGCGCGCAGGGCGGGGTAGTCGTCGGTCGCCAGCACCACGTCGCCCAGCACCCGCCGCACGGCGTCGGCCAGGACGCCGGCGGTCGCCTCGTTCTCGAGACGCTCGATGAAGAACAGCTCGAACGCCTCGTCGCGCCCCTCGGCGCCGCGTGCGGCGAAGGCGTCCAGCGATCCGTCCCCTGCGCGCACGACGCGGAAGATCGGGTGGAGGAGGTGGAGCAGTTCGACGTCGTGGCGGCGCAGCTCGGCGCGGATCGAGTCGACGATGAACGGTCGGTCGGGCATGGTCACGCGCAGGACTGAGAGCGGCGCCTCCCAGCCGTCCGCCGCGAAGCTGGGCGTGACGACGTCGACGAACACGCCCTCGCCGTCGGCGGCGCGCAGGAAGCCCAGGCCGCCGCGCGCCATGGCGGCCAGCGCGTCGGCGTCGAAGGCGCTCAGGAAGGCCGGGTCGGCCTTGTCGAAGAGTCGTTCGGCGAAGCGGGCGAGCAGCGCGGCATCGTCGTCACCCTCGCGTTCGATGCGGCTGCGGACCTGGTCGATGGTGGCCGTCATGGCGTACGCCTCCCAGCGGACGGGGGCGCGCCCGTGGGCGCGCCGGCTCGGTTGTCGGTCGGCCCACCCTACCCGGACCGCCGCGCGGGCGGCAGCGGTGTCGGCACCCCGCGGATAGACTGGCCGGCATGACGATCCTGATCGCCGCGCTGCTGGTCGTGATCGACCAGGCGACCAAGCTCTGGGCGGTCGCCGCGCTGGAGCTGGGCGACCCTGGCGTGACGGTCGTGCCGGGCGCCCTCTACCTCACCTACGTCCGCAACACCGGGGCGGCGTTCGGCATGCTGCGGGGCGTGGACCTGACCCTCGGACCGTTGCACGTCGACGGCACCTTCCTGCTGGGGGTGCTGTCCGCCGTCGTCGCCGTCTGGCTGACGGTGCACCTGACGCGCCACGGGCGCGAGCACGGCCCCTGGGCGCGGGCGGCGTTGACGCTGGTGCTGGCCGGCGCGGTCGGGAACATGATCGACCGCTTCCGCCTGGGCTACGTGATCGACATGGTGAACGTGCGGATCGGCTGGTTCGACTTCCCGGTCTTCAACCTCGCCGACGCCTGCATCAGCGTCGGAGCGGTGCTGCTGATCGTGACGACGCTGGTCGGTGGGGACGGGCGGCGCGGGGAGCGGCCGGCGGCCTAGCCGCCGCGCGGTCCGACCTGCACGAAGCGGGGCCGGCCGGTCAGGTCGTCGTGCACCTCGACCGGGCGGCCACCGGCGCCCTCGCGACCGCGGATCCAGGCGGCGGCGCTCTCGACGTTGCGGGGGTCCAGCTCGAACCAGGCGTCCGCGCCGGGCGCCAACGCCCCCTCGGCCTCGCTCCAGGCGCGTCGCAGCAGCGCCAGGCCGTCCCGTCCGGCGAACAGCGCCCGGGGCGGGTCACGCCGCACCTCCGGCGGCAGCGCGGCCGCGTCGGCGTCGGGCAGGTAGGGCAGGTTGGCGACCAGCGCGTCCAGCCGCGGCAGCAGGCCCTGCAGCGTCGCGTCGCGGAACAGGTCGGCCTCGACCAACCGCACCGCCGGCGCGAAGCGCGCCAGGTTGCGGCGCGCCAGCGCGGCGGCGGGCGGATCGACCTCGGAGGCCCACACCTCGGCGTCCGGCCGCTCGCGCTGGACGGCGATCGCGATCGCGCCCGAGCCGGTCCCGAGGTCCAGGACGGTCGGCGCGGTCCGGCCGGCCAGGCCGCTCAGCAGCAGGTCGACCATGCGCTCGGTCTCCGGACGGGGCACCAGGGCGTCCGGACCGGCCTCCAGGTCCAGGCCCCAGAACGGCGCGACGCCCAGCAGATGCTGCAGCGGCGTGCCCTGCGCGCGGCCGTGGATCCAGTCGACCAGCAGCGCGCGGATCGGCCGTCCCAAGGTCAGGTCGGGCTGGGACAGCAGCTCCAGGCGGGTGCGGCCGGTGGCCTGCTCCAGCATCGCCCAGGCCTCGGCCTCGGGGGACGCGACGCCCGCCTCGGCGAGGCGGGCGCGGACCTCGGCCAGGAGCCGGGCGGCGGGGGTGGACGGATCGCTCAGAGGGGGCGCGGCAGGAGCACCACGCGCCGCTCGCGTCCCTCGCCGGTCGACTCGCTCATGATGTCGGGATCGTCGGCGACCGCCATGTGCACGATGCGGCGCTCGGCGGCGGTCATCGGCTCGAGCTCGACCGGCTCGCCGCGGGTGCGGACCTGGTCGGCCGCCTTCTGCGCGGTGCCGCGCAGGCGCTCGTCGCGGCGGCGCTTGTAGCCGCCGACGTCGATGTTGACGCGCACCGGATCGTCCTCGACCTTGTTGACGACGGCGTTGGCGATCTGTTCGAGCGCGGCCAGGGTGCGGCCGTTCTTGCCGATCAGGCGGCCGGCGTCGCCGCCGTAGATCTCGGCCGAGACCTCGCCCTCGCCGACGTCGTAGACCTCGACCGCGTAGGCCGGGTCGATGTTGAGCAGCAGGTTGACGAGGAAGCTCTCCGCCCGGTCGCGGGCGTCGCCCTCGTCGGACAGCACGCCCTGACCGGGCAGCGGCACGTCGAAGCCGAGGTCCTCCTCGGCCTCCGGGGGCACGCCGCCCACGTCGGTGCCGATGCCGAGGTCCTGGAGCGTCTGGTCGAGATCCTTGCCCTTGTCGTCGTTCACGTCGGGTCCCTCCTCGCCGCGCACGGCCCAGCCCTCACGCCGCACCCGCCGTGCCGGGCTTCTTCTGACCGCGGCTGATGAGCCAGTATTGCAGCACCTGGATCCCCATGGACACGACGAAGTAGAGCAGCACGCCGGCCGGGAAGCCGAACAGGATGAAGGCGAAGACGACGTTGATCAGGATCTGCTGGCGCAGGCTCTGCGGGTTGCCGCGGGCGGAGAACCAGGACATCCCGAACATGACGGCGATGTAGAGGATCGGCAGGATGAAGAACGGGTCGGACTGGCCGAGGTCGGGCACCCACAGGAAGCCCTCGCCGAACTCGAAGTTGACGAACACCCGCCAGAGGATGATGAACAGCGGCATCTGCAGCAGGATCGGCAGGCAGCCGCCGGCCGGGTTGACGCCCGCCTCGCGGTAGAGCTTCATCGTCTCCTGCGTCAACGTCTCGCGGTCGTCCTTGTACTTCTTCTGCAGCGCTTGGATCTTCGGTTGCAGCTCCTGCATGCCGAACATCGACTTGGTCTGGGTGTTGATCAGCGGCCACACCAGCGCGCGGAACAGCAGCGTCAGCACGATGATCGACAGGCCCCAGTTGCCGACGTAGTCGTGGATCGTCACCAGCACCCAGAGGATCCCCAGCGACAGCCGGCCCAGCAGGTTGGGCCGGAACAGGCCCGGCAGGTCGACGTAGCCCTCCTGCTGGTAGCGCACCAGCTCGTTGGGGCCCAGGTAGGTCGTCGCGTCGAGGGTCGCGGTCGCGCCCGCGTCGGCCGCGACCAGGGTCTGGAGCGAG
>CAZJGU010000050.1:0-12821 GCA_964545455.1 uncultured bacterium
GGTCACCAGCCGCTCGGGCGCTACGTAGAGCAGGTCCAGCCGACCGGCGTCCAGGTCGTCCTCGACCGCGCGGCGCGCGGCCGCGTCCAGCGACGAGTTCAGGAACGCCGCCCGCACGCCCAGGTCGCGCAGCGCCGTCACCTGATCGTGCATCAGCGCGATCAGCGGCGAGACCACCACCGCGACCCCGTCGCGCAGCAGCGCCGGCAGCTGGTAGCAGAGCGACTTGCCGCCCCCGGTCGGCATCAGCACCAGCGCGTCGCCACCCGCCGCGACGTGTTCGATCACGTCGCCCTGCAGGCCGTGGAAGTCGTCGTACCCCCAGACCTCCTGCAGGAGCGCCCGCGCGCGGGCGCGCGGCCCGGCGGGCAGCTCGCGCGTCATGCGGAACGATACCAGCGGGATCGCGCGGACCCGGGGGCGGGGCGACGCGACCTGGCGGCTACTCGGCCTGCGCCCCCTCGCGGTAGTCCAGCACGTACCAACCGCTCGAGCCCTCGCGATCCGGGCAGGTGACGCTGCCTCCGAAGGCCGGCTCGCCCGCGTCCCAGGTCCGACGCCATTCCGTCGTGAAGGTGCACGGTGGCGAGCCGTTCAGGTACGCCATCGCCCAGCCGTCGCCGTCGGTCACAGCGACCGCCGTCCAGCGGTTGATCCCGCAGCACCACATCGCGCCGTCCATGCCCCAGCAGGGAGAGGCCTCGCCAAAGGAGGTGTCGACGTAGACCACGTCGGCCGGCCGCTCCAGCGGACAGGTCGCTCCGGCCGGTCCGTAGCTGCCCCCGAGCCCCGCCTCGAGCGCGGCGTCGCGGTAGGCGCCGATCTCGGCCGGGTCGATCGCGAGCGACGCGACGGTTCCCGCGTCGGACCCGCCCGACGCCTCCGACCGGCTCGCGGGGCCCCAGGTGTCGGGCGGATCGAACACGGTCGGCAGGACCGTCGTGGCGTCGTAGCCGGTCAGCTCGGCGACGCGGTCGTCGTGCATGCCCATGGCGGCGGCGTAGAGCGTCCGGAAGGCGCGACGCGCCATCACCGGATCGAATCCCCCTTCTTGAAGGACCGTAGCCCAGTAGGCACGCTGTTCGAGGGCGACCATCAGGCAGTCGAACGCCTCCCGCCGCGCGTCGTCCTCCCCTGCGGCCGGCGCCTGGCGACCCAGCGCGTAGCCCACCAGCACGAACCGGTCGTCCAGCGACCGGGAGCGATCGGCGACCTCGGGGAAGTAGCGGGCGACGTAGGTGCGGAACCGCTCGGCGATCGGCGAGGAGATCGCAGCGCCCGGGTTCGGACACTCGGCGCGCACGACGCCGAGACCGAACGCGGCCAGGGCGACCAGCACCACCGCCAACCAGCCGTGCGACCGACGCTGGCACGGCACCCATCGACGGTTCGGGGGAAGGGAGAAGGACACGGTCGACCTCCCGAATCGGGACCCCACCCCGGCAGCCCAGCGGACATGGATCGGTGCGAGTCTAGCACCTGGCGGGCGTCCTGACGCCCTTCGCAGCGGGCGTCTCGGGCTCCCCCATGCGGGCGCCGACGCCTAGATCACGAAGCGTCCGGCGCGCATGATCGGCTCCCGCGTGCCGTCGTCGTACAGGCCGTCGACGTCGGTCTCGGGCGTGCCGATCATGAAGTCGACGTGGACCAGGCTGTCGTTGAGCCCCGCCGCGGCCGCCTGTTCGTCGCTCATGTCCGGCCCGCCCTCGACGCTCATGCGGTAGGCGCGCCCCAGCGCGATGTGGCTGGCGGCGTTCTCGTCGTAGAGGGTCTCGTAGAACAGCAGGCCGCTCCGGTAGATCGGGCTGTCGATCGGCACCAGCGCCACCTCGCCCAGACGCCGCGCGCCCTCGTCGGTCTCCAGCAGCTGGTCGAGGACCTCCTGCCCGGTCTCGGCGCGGGCGGCGACCACGCGGCCCTCCACGAACTCCAGCGTGAAGCCGTCGATCAGCCGTCCCCCGTACGATAGCGGCAGACTGGCGCGCACCGTGCCGTCGACGCGCTCGGCGTGCGGCGCGGTGAAGACCTCCTCGGTCGGCAGGTTGGGCACGAAGCGCTGCCCGACGGGGGTGGCGCTGCCGCCCCCCTTCCAGACGTGCCCGTCGGCCAGGCCGACGGTCAGATCGGTACCGGGACCGCGGAAGGACAGAGCGTCGTAGCGTCGCCGGCTCAACGTCGCAGCGCGCGCGGCGAGCGTGGCGACGTGCTCGGTCCAGGCCGCGACCGGATCGTCGTGGTCCATCCGGGTGGCGGCGAAGATCGCCTCCCACAGCTTCGCGACGGCGGTGTCCGGGTCCTCGTTCGGGAACACCTTGGCGGCCCAGGCCGGCTCCGGCGCGGCCAGGATCGTCCACGGCACGCGGTCGGCCATGGTGTAGCGCATGAACGGCTTCATGGCGCGCTGCGTCGCCACCCGTGCCGTCGCGACCCGGGCGGGATCGGCCGCCTTGAGCGCCTCGGGATCGCTGGCGTCGATCGACACGAAGGCGTCGCCGCGGGCGGCCATCCGCTCCATCGCCTCGGCGTGGCCCAGCTCGACCTCGTCGAAGCTGTCCTCCGGCGCCTCCCCGAAGCGGACCTTGGCGATCTCGTCGTCGCTGTAGCGCACGGTCACGTAGGGCGCGCCGGCCCGGTAGGCGGCCGCCGCGATGCGGCGGGCCAACGGCGCCGCCGCGATCGGGGTGCGCAGCTCCATGCGCTGGCCGGGACGGAGGCCGACGCCGACGTGCACGGCGAGGTCGGCGTAGCGGTCGAGGATCGCGTCGAAGTCCATGCCGGCCATCATGCCACCCCTGCTCCCGGTCGCTGCGGGACCGAACTGGGACGTACGCCCTACGCGCCGGACCGCGACGTCCGCCTATACTCCCAGCGCAGCGGTCCGCCGCCGCCACAACACGATTCCTTCAGGGCAGGGTGGAATTCCCGACCGGCGGTGAGCGCCCCGTGCGCGAGTCCGCGAAGCCGACAGGCCCGAGCCGGTGCGATGCCGGCACCGACGGTGACAGTCCGGACGAGAGAAGGAGGTGACGCAGCGCGACCGGTTCGCGCCGCTTCCCATGCCGACCCCGATCCCGGGGGCGGCGTCCTCGGACGCTCGCCCCGACCCCGACACCGACGATGCGCGCGCCATGCGGCGCGCCCTGACCCTGGCCGAACGCGGCCGCGGCACGACCTCGCCCAACCCGCTGGTCGGCTGCGTCCTGGTGAAGGAGGGCCAGGTCGTGGGCGAGGGCCACCACGCCCGCGCCGGCGGCCCCCACGCCGAGGTCGTCGCCCTGGCGGCCGCGGGCGACGCCGCCCGCGGCGCCACCGCCTACGTGACGCTGGAGCCGTGCGACCACCACGGCCGCACCCCGCCCTGCAGCGTCGCACTGATCGAGGCCGGCGTGCGCCGCGTGGTGATCGCCACGCTGGACCCCGACCCGCGCGTCGACGGCGCCGGGGTGCGCCGCCTGCGCGACGCCGGCGTCGAGGTCGAGGTCGGCCTGCTCGAGGTGGACGCCCGCGCCCAGAACGAGGCTTTCCTGACCTCGCAGGCACGGGGCCGACCGTTCGTGCTCTACAAGACCGCCATGACGCTGGACGGCAAGATCGCCACCCGCACCGGCCACTCGCGCTGGATCACCGGCGAGGCGTCGCGCGCCCGCGTGCAGCGCTGGCGCCACGAGCTGGACGCCGTCGCGGTCGGCGTGACCACCGTGCTGCTCGACGATCCGCGCCTGACCGCGCGGGTCGAGGGCGGCCGCACGCCGCTCAAGGTCGTCTTCGACTCGGTCGCCCGCACGCCGCCCGACGCGGCGCTGCTGCGGCCGGACGGGGGCGGGACGCCGGCTCGGACGATCGTCTACGCCGGCCCGCGCGCGCCGCGGGGACGGCGTGACGCACTGCGCGACGCCGGGGCCGAGGTGGTCGTCCTGGACGGCCCCGGCGGGCGTCCCTCCGTGCGCGCCGCGCTGGCCGACCTGCACGGCCGCGAGGTGCGCTCGCTGCTGCTCGAGGGCGGCGGCACCCTCGCCTGGTCGTTCCTGGAGGCCGACGCCGTCGACCGCGTGGCCTGGTTCATCGGGCCCAAGCTGCTGGGCGGCAACGGCGCCACGCCGCTCGGAGGCCTGGGCGTGACGACCATGCAGGACGCCTTCGAGCTGGACGACGTCGTGACCGAGGCGTCGGGCGACGACCTGCTCGTTCGCGCGCGCGTGCGCCCACGCGCCGCGCGCCCCGGCGGCGCCGAGGACGCGCCGCGGAAAGGAACCCCCTGATGTTCACCGGCATCGTCGAAGAGGTGGGGCGGGTGGCCCGGGTCGGACGCTCGCACGACGACCTGCGCCTGCGGATCGAGGCGGACGTCGTCCTGAGCGACCTGAAGATCGGCGACTCGGTCGCCGTGTCGGGCTGCTGCCTGACCGCCGTCGCGGTCGACGCGGGCGGCTTCGAGGTCGAGCTGACGGCCGAGACGGTGCGCGCCACCGCGCCCCGCTGGCGGGAGGGCGCCCGCGTCAACCTGGAGCGCGCCATGCCGGCCGACGGCCGCTTCGGCGGGCACGTCGTCGCCGGCCACGTCGAAGGCGTCGGCACCGTCGCCGCCCGGCAGGAGCCGAAGGGCGCTCTGGTGCTGCGGATCGACGCGCCGCGGTCGATGGCGCGCTGGCTGATCCCCAAGGGCAGCGTCACGGTCGACGGCGTGAGCCTGACGGTCGTCGACGTCGGCGGCCCGGACGGGACCGATCCCCAGCTGCCGGCCCACACCTTCACGCTCTGGCTGATCCCGCACACGCTGGAGGTCACCACCCTGGGCGAGCTGCAGCCGGGGGACCGGGTGAACCTCGAGGCGGACGTGATGGCGCGCTACGCGGCGCGCTCGGCGGCGCTGGCCGACCTCGTGGACGACGACACGTCCGACGCGGGCGGGACGGGCGCATGAGCGACACCGCGAGCTTGGCGCCGGTCGAGGACCTGCTGGCCGAGCTGCGGGCCGGCCGTCCGATCGTCGTCGTCGACGACGAGGACCGCGAGAACGAGGGCGACCTGATCCTGCCCGCCGAGCATGCCGACGAGGCGACGCTGGCGTTCATGATCCGCCACACCGGCGGCGTGATCTGCCTGGCCATGCCGAACGAGCTGGCCGACCGGCTGGACCTGCCGCCGATGGTGCAGCACAACACCGCCCGACGGGGCACCGCCTACACCGTCTCGATCGAGGCGCGCGAGGGCATCGACACCGGCATCAGCGCCGCCGACCGCGCGACCACCATCCGCACCGCGGTCCGCGACGACATCGGACCGGACGACCTGGCCCGGCCCGGCCACGTCTTCCCGCTGCGGGCGCGCGACGGCGGCGTCCTGCGCCGCGCCGGCCACACCGAGGCGGCGGTCGACCTGTGCCGCCTGGCCGGCTTGGCGCCGGCCGGCGCGATCAGCGAGCTGATCCACGACGACGGCACCATGATGCGGCTGCCCGCCATCCTGGAGTTCGCGGGCCGGCACGGGCTCGCGGTCGGATCGATCGCAGACCTGATCCGCTTCCGGCTCGAGCGGCACGACGGCTTCGTGCGCCGCGTGGCCAGCGCCGCGCTGCCGACCCCCTGGGCCGAGTTCACCGTCGTCGGCTACGAGGACGCGCTGCACGGGGCCGAGCACGTCGCGATGGTCCTGGGCGAGGTGGACGACGGGGCTCCGGTGCTGGTCCGCATGCACTCCGAGTGCCTGACCGGCGACGCGCTGCACAGCCTGCGCTGCGACTGCGGCTTCCAGCGCGACGCCGCCCTCGCGGCGATCGCGGACGCCGGTCGAGGGGTGCTGGTCTACCTGCGCCAGGAGGGCCGCGGCATCGGTCTGCTCAACAAGCTCAAGGCCTACGCCCTGCAGGACCAGGGGGCGGACACGGTCGAGGCGAACGAGCAGCTCGGCTTCGCCGCCGACCTGCGCGACTACGGCGTCGGGGCGCAGATCCTGGCCGACCTGGGGGTCGAGCGCTTGCGCCTGCTGACCAACAACCCGCGCAAGGTGGCCGGGCTCGAGGGCTTCGGCATCCGCATCGAGGAACGCGTTCCGCTGCACGTCGGCGAGAACCCCTACAACGAGGTCTACCTGCGCACCAAGGTCGCCAAGCTCGGGCACCTCGACGACTGAGACGACCGACTCGCGCGCGGGTCCTGGCGCCGTCGCCGCGCGTGGCGTCGCTCAGGACCCGCGCGGCCGCCCCAGCGTGGCGGCGTCGCCCAGGATCGCGGCGGCGGCCTGCTCGCCCGCCTCCATCGCCCCCTGGATCGACGTTCCGCGGGTCGCCTCCGACGCCAGCCAGACCCGCGGCAGGCCCGTGCGGACCGACGACAGCAGGCCGGCCACGCCGGGCGGCTGCGCCGTCTGGGCGTAGGGGATGCGCACGATCCGCAGCAGCTCGAGGGACGCCTCGGCCCCGCCGTACCAGCCGCGCAGCGTCGCGCGCACCCGCTCCTCGAGCCTGGCGTCGTCGCCGTCGTCCTGGTCCGCCAGCACCGTCACCGACAGCAGCGACCGGCCGTCCGGCGCCAGCGACGGGTCGGCGTTGGAGAGCCAGGTGGCGTCGTTCACGGGTCGTCCGTCGCCCAGGATCAGCCGCACCTCGTCGTCCACGCCGGCCGGCGCCGCGAAGCTCAGGTAGGTCGCGCCGCGCGCGCCCAGCGGGGGCGGGGCGCCGCACAGCCGCGCGGCCGCGGCCGGGTCGGTGGCGATCACGACCTGGGCGGCGTCCACGACCTCGCCCCCGTCCAGCCACAGCCGGACGCGGTCCTCGCCGGCCTCGAGCGCGTCGACGCGCGCCCCGAAGCGGACCTCGACGCCCCGTGCGAGCGCTTCGGGGATGCGCTGCATGCCGCCGACCGGCCGGGCCGCCCCACCGCGCACCAGCACCCGCAGCAGGTAGGGCAGCAGGCGAGCGCTGGTGCGCAGCTCCCGGTCGAGGAAGATGCCGCCGAAGAACGGCACGAAGAAGCGCTCGATCGCCGTGCGCGAGAAGCCGCGCCGGGCCAGCTCGTCGGCGGCGGCGCGGTCGCGGCCGCGCAGCGCGGCGTCGGGCGAGCGGACCAGCACCCCGGCCAACCAGCCGCCCAGGCGCAGCAGATCGCCGAGCTTCAGCACGTCCAGGGCGGCCACGTCGCGCCGCACGGCGGGGTCGCGCAGCGGATCGCCCAAGGTGCGGACCGGCCCGGCCCCGTCGCGCAGGACGGCGCTGGGCGGCATCGGCACCAGGGCGGGACCCGCCCTTCGCAGCTGCCGGCGGTAGGCCGGGTAGCCGGGGAACAGGACCTGGAAGCCGCGGTCGATCCGGTAGCCCCGGACGTCGTCGGTGCGGACCCGGCCGCCGACCGCGTCGCCCGCCTCGAGCACCCGCACGGGGCGACCGGCGGCCTGCAGACTCCGCGCGGCGACCAGGCCGGCCAGGCCGGCACCGACCACCACGACGTCGTCGCCACCTCGGGATGCGTCGGTCACGCCGCCTCCTCGTCGTGGATGCGCTCGAGCAGGCGGGCGTCCGGTCGCGGACGGGCGCCCAGGTGCTCGATCACCCAGGCCGACACGCCCGCCGCGAACCGGGCCGCCGCCAGCGCGTCCGCCCCGGCCAGGTGCCGGGCCAGGAAGGCGCCGGCGAAGGCGTCGCCCGCCCCCGTCGCGTCGATCAGGTTGCTGGCCACGGGCGGCACGGGGCCGCCCCCGTCCTCGCCCGGCTGGACGTAGGCGCCTTCTGCGTCGAGCTTCAGCACCACCCGGACCCCCGGGTAGCGCTGGGCCAGCGCCTCGACGATCCGTTCCGGGTCCTCCTCGCCCGACAGCACCCGCCCCTCGTCGTAGTTCGGGAACAGCAGGTCGACGCCCAGATCGGCTGTCCAGGAGAGGAAGCGCTCGACGCCGACGGTCTCGATCAGCTGGAAGCTGGCGGGGTCGAAGACCAGCTGCGCGCCCCCGGCCTTGGCGATCCGCGCCGCCTCGCGCGCCGCCTCGCGCGGCGGATCGGCGAAGAACGACCAGCCGCTCAGGAACACGGCGCGGGCCCGCGCCAGCGCCTCGCGTGGAAGCTCGGAGGGGAGCAGGTGGTGGTCCGCCCCCTTGCCGGACACCATCGAGCGCTGGCCGGTGTGGTCGATCCAGACGGCGACCGATCCGGTCGTCTGCGTCTCGCTGCGGACGAGGCAGGCCTCGACCCCCTCGGCCTGCAGGTCCTCCTCGGCCAGGTCGCCCAACCGATCGCGACCGACCTTGCCGACGAAGCCGACGTCGGCGCCACAGCGGCGCGCCCAGACGGCCGCGTTGGCGGCCGCCCCGCCGGGGGCCAGGTTCACTTCGCCGTAGGTGTCCCCGCCGGTGAGCAGCTCGGTGTTGGTGCGGATCAGCACGTCCCAGGCGTAGTCGCCGACCACCCACAACGCGTGCCTCATGGCCGCGGACTCGCAGCCGCCCCGTCGTGGGCCGGTCCGAGCGGAAGGCGGACCAGCTCGCGCTGCTCGCCGGTGGTGACCTCCGGACCGACCTCGCTCAGGTACAGGTCCAGCTCGCTGCGCACGCCGAAGGCCGACAGGTAGACGCCGGGCTCGACCGTCACGCCGACGCCGACGCGCAGCTCGCGTACGTCGCGGGTCTCGAAGTCGTCGAGGTGGACCGCGTCGCCGTGGGTGTGGCGCCACCCGAGGCTGTGGCCGGTGCGGTGCACGAAGGCGTCGCCGTAGCCGGCGGCGGTCAGGTGGTCGCGGACCGCCCGGTCGACCTCCCGTCCCTGCAGCGTGCGGCCGGACCGCCAGGCCTCGCGCACGAGGTCGACGGCCACGTCGCGGGCCGCGACGACCGCTTCGAAGGCGCGCACGAAGGCGGGATCGGGCTCGCCGTGCACGCCCATCCAGGTGACGTCGGCGTAGGGGGCGCCGTCCTCGGGGTAGCGCGCGAACAGGTCGATCAGGATGGGATCGCCCGGGGCGAGGGCACGGTCCTGGCCGGGCCGCGGTACGTAGTGGGGATCGCCGCCGTGGGGCCCGAAGCCGACGATCGCACCGTGGTCGGAGACCAGGCCGCGGCGCTCGAACCCCCGGGCGATGACCGCCTGGACGTCGGTCTCGCGCACCTCGTCGCCGCGTCGGGTCGCGCCCCGCAGGTACGCCCAGGCCTCGTCCAGGACCTCCATCACCGCCTGCGCCGCGGCGCGGTGGCGCTGGGCCTGCCACGGGGTCCAGGCGGCGAAGGCCTGCAGCACCTCGGCACTGGACACCACGTCCGCGCCGAGGTCGCGCAGCAGCTCGACCGTGCCGGCGTCGACGACCGACACGTACGGCAGGTCCGCCCGGGCCGAGACCTCCATCGCGACCGGTCCGTCCGGCAGCAGGCGCCTCAGCTGATCCTCGAGCGAGGCGCGACCGGCGTAGGCGCGGACCTCGAAGCCGTCGGCCCGGAGCGAGCCGGCCTCCAGCACGCTCACCAGCAGGATCGGCCGCCCGTGGACCGGTACCAACGCGAACAGGCGGCGGCTGAGGAGCTGATCGCCCAGGTCGAGGAAGCGGGCGGCGAAGCGGTTCGAGCCGCGGAAGTCGTAGATCAGCCAGCCGGCCAGGCCCTGGCGCGCCAGCTCGGCCTGGGCCGTCCGGATCCAAGCGTCGTCCATGCGCGGAGCGTACCGCGGCTCACGGGGCCCGGTGCGCCGCCCCCTCGCGCAGCCGCGCGATCAACGGCTTGAGGTCGTGGGCCCGCAGCTTGAGCGCCGCCCGGTTGACCACGAACCGAGCCGAGGAACGCAGGATCAGGTCGACCTCCTCGAGGTCGTTGGCGGTCAGCGTGGCGCCGGTCTCGACGACGTCCACCACCGCGTCCGCCAGGCCGCTGAGGCAGGCCAGCTCGACGTTGCCCTTGAGCGGGACGACCTCGGCGTCCGATCCCAGCCGGGCCAGGTAGCGCGCCGTCACACGCGGGTACTTCGTCGCGATCCGCCGCACCCGGCCGTGCGCGCCGACCGGCCGGATCAGCGACAGCCGGCAGGTGGCGAAGCGCAGGTCGACCGGCTCGTAGACGCGACTGCCGGATTCGAGCAGGACGTCCTTGCCGACCACCCCGACGTCGGCCACGCCCAGGTCGACGTAGGTGGGCACGTCGGCGTTGCGCATCAGCAGGACGGTCCCCGCCTCGCCCTGGTGGCGCAGAACCCGGTCGCCCCCGTCGAGGCGCAGCTCCAGCCCCGCGGCCCGCAGCGCGGCCAGGGCGCTGTCGAGCACCCGTCCCTTGGGCAGCGCGACGGTCAGCGGCCGGCCGGATCCGCTCACGCGCCCGCCCCCCCGTCACCGGACAACAGGGCGAGCAGGCGACGCCGCTCGTCGTCCGATCCTTCGTCGTCGGCCTCGGCCACCTCCAGGCCGGCCGGGCCCAGGAGCCAGGGGATGCCCGCCCGGCGCGCCTCGTCGCGCGCGACCCCGGGATCGGCCGCGATCGCCCGGGCGACCGTCACGCCGCCCGCCCGCAGCCGCCGGGCGCCCTCGTCGTCCAGCGACAGCACCCGCGCCGGCGCCGCGTCGCGCGCCCGGCCGGCGGACGCGCTCTCCAGCCGCTCCAGCCCGATCGAGAAGCCCGCCGCGTACGGCAGCAGCGCACCGTCGTAGCGGCCGCCGCCCAGCAAAGGCTGGCCGAAGTCGACGGTGTAGGCGCGAAAGGTGACGCCGGTGTAGTAGGCCAGGCGGCGCGCCATGCCCAGGTCGAGGATCAACTCGCTGTCGTCCTCGAACTCGGCCAAAACGCCGGCCAGGTGGTCCAGCGCAGCGCGCGACCGCTCGCCCAGCGGCAGCGCCCGCGCCTCGGCCAGCAGCTCGACCCCGCCGTACAGGTCGGGGGCGGCGCGCAACGCGTCGGCCGCCGGGCCGCGCGCGCCCATCTCCTTCAGCATCGCGGCGACGTCGTGCGGGTCCTTGCGGTCGATCGCCTCGGCCAGGGGCTCGCGCGCCTCGCTCGCAACCCCGGCTTCGTCCAGAAGGGCGCGCACGAAGCCGGGCGCGCCGACCTCGACCCGGGGCGTCAGCCCGACCACGCGGACCGACTCACGGGCGAGGTGGATCAACTCTGCGTCGGCACGCGGGTGGCGGGTGCCGATCAGCTCGACCCCGATCTGGAAGAACTCGCGCGTGCGCGCCAGCTCCGGGTCGATCGCCTGCCAGACGGGACCTGCGACCTGCAGGCGGAGCGGCCGCTCGGCCCCGTGCGGGTCGGTCGCCTCCGGCCAGGCGCGCCGGACCAGCCGCGCCACCGCGGGCGTGAAGTCGCTGCGCAGCGCCAGCAGGCCGCTGTCGCGATCGGTCAGCTTGAACGACTGGCTGGAGCGCGGGTGGTCCGGGTCGTAGCGCTCGAGGGCCGGCACCTCGACCGCCTGGTAGCCCCACGAAGCGTACAGCTCGGACAGCCGGGCGCGCAGGCGGGCGCGGGCGGCCGCGGCGGCGGGCAGGAACGCGCGCGTTCCGTCGGGCAGGGGGTTCCTCGTCATGACGATCGACGGCGCGTGGACGGCGCGGGGGCGAGCGACGGCATATCGTCCCGGAGCCTACCCCGGGTCACGCGCGAACGGTCAGCTGCGCAGGGCGCGCAGCGGGTCGGAGGCGTCCTCGGGCGCGGCCTCGTCGTCGGCCTCGGCATCCTGGCCGGCGACGGCGTCGGCCTTCGTGCGCCGGCCCAGCAGGCCACGTCGGCGCGGACGCTCGGCGGGCGGGGCGACCGCCGCATCGTTCCGGGCGGACGTGCGACCCGGCCGCGCCTGGAAGCTGGCCAACAGGAAGGCGACGGCGACGACGCCGGCGAGCAGGGTGACGACCAGGTTGAGCGGCGTCCAGACGCCGTCGAGGAGCACGCTGGCACCCCGGCCGAGCGTCGCGGCGAGGAACAGCAGGCCGCCGAAGCGCAGCCACGGTGCCGAGCGGGGGCGCGTCGGGATCGCCCACAGCATGGCGCCGCCGAGGGCGAGGAGGAGCGCGCCGTAGGACGAGCGGATCTCGCTCAGACCCCGCGGCTCGACCACCTCGAGGCCGACCAGTCGCACGGCGACGAGGGGGTTGAGCAACGCCAGCAGGCCGAACGCCACCAGGGCGATCGCCGCGGCGTAGGCGAGGGTGGTGCGTACGCTCTTCATCGGTCCTCCTCGGCCTCCAGGGTACCACCGCACCGACCGGCCGACCGGCGCCGCCGTCGCTTCGGGGGCGCGTTCAGCCGTCGGCCGCGGTCAGGACCAGGTTGTCGCGGTGGACCACCTCGTCGAAGTCCTTCGCGCCCAGCAGGTCCGCGATCTCGTGGGTGCGGCGCCCGGCGATGCGAGCCAGCGCCTCGGCCGGATAGTTCACCAGGCCACGCCCGACCGGAGCCCCGTCCGGCCCGACGATGGCGACCGCGTCGCCGAAGCCGAAGGCGCCCTCGGCCACGCGGACCCCGCTGGGCAGGAGGCTGCGTCCGCCGCGCAACGCCCGTACGGCACCGGCGTCGATCCGGACCGTGCCGGCGACCGGCTGGTTGGCCAGCCACGCCTTGCGGGCGCGGGTCCGGCCGGCCGCGGGCACCACCCGGGTGCCCGGCGCCTCCCCCCGGGCCAGCGCTTCGAGCGCCTCCCCGCCCCCGCCGGCGATCCAGGTCTCGATGCCGGCGTCGCGCGCCACCCGTGCCGCGCGCAGCTTGGTGACCATGCCGCCGGTGCCGCGGCCGCTGCCGACGCCGCCGGCGAGCGCCTCGGCCGCGCCTACGTCGCGGACCTCGTCGATGCGGACGGCGCCGCTCCGGCGACGCGGATCGGCGTCGTAGAGGCCGTCGACGTCGGTCAGGATCACCAGCGTGGCCGCGTCCGC
>CAZJGU010000050.1:12831-20449 GCA_964545455.1 uncultured bacterium
GCCGAGAGCGTGTCGTTGTCCCCCAGCTTGAGCTCCTGCGTCGCGACGCTGTCGTTCTCGTTCACGATCGGCAGCGCGCCCAGCCGCAGGCTGGCCTGCAGCGCGTTCTTGAGGTTGACGTAGCGAGCGCGGTCGTGCACGTCGTCGGCCGAGAGCAGCAGCTGCGCCAGCGGCCGCGGCGCGAACGCGCGCTCCCAGTCGTGCATCAGCAGCGTCTGCCCGACGGCCGCGGCGGCCTGCTTGTCGGGCAGCGTCAGGGGCAGCGACAGGCCCAGCCGGGCCCGGCCGGCCGCCCCCGCACCGGACGACACCAGCACCGGGGTGCGGCCGGTCGCCCGTTCGAGCAGCAGCACGCCCCGGGCGATCGACGCCATCCGCGGCGGATCGATCCGGCCGGCCTCGTCGGTGATGCTGCTGGTCCCGACCTTGACCACCACGCGGGCGCCGCGGGCCGGCCCTGCGCCGTCGTTCATGGCGGCCATGCTACCCGCCGCCACGCCGATTCGGAGCGGGGAGGCGCGTGCTAGACTCCCGCTCGCGTCCCGGGTCCGGGACCGAGCGAGGAGGACCGATGCGCGTCGCCATCGTCGGAGCCACCGGAGCGGTCGGCCAGGAGCTGCTGACCCTGCTGCAGGAGCGCGCCTTCCCGGCCACTCGCCTGCGGCTGTTCGCCTCGCCCCGCTCGGCGGGCACGCCCGTCCGCTTCCGCGGCGAGGAGCTGGCGATCGAGACGCTGCCAGAGGATGGCGACCTGGACGCCGACGTCGTCTTCTCCTCCGCCGGGGGCGCGCTGTCGAAGGCCCACGCGCGCGCCTGGGCCGCCCACGGCGCGGTGGTGATCGACAACACCAGCGCCTGGCGGATGGATCGTGACACTCCGCTCGTCGTGCCCGAGGTCAACGCCGTGGCGGCGCGCCAGCATCGCGGCATCGTCGCCAATCCCAACTGCTCGACGATCATCGCGCTCATGGCGCTCGCGCCGCTGCACCGTGCGTTCGGTCTTCGGCGCGCCACCGTGGCCACCTACCAGGCGGTCTCCGGCGCCGGCGCGAAGGGGATCGACGAGCTGACCCGCCTGACGCGCGCCGCGCTGGACGGTCGCGACGAGGCGCCGGCGGCGTTCGACCACGACATCGCCTTCAACCTGTTCAGTCACGACAGCGAGATCGGCGAGGACGGCTACAACGTCGAGGAGCGCAAGCTGACCCTCGAGAGCCGCAAGATCCTCGCCGCCCCGGAGCTGCGCATCAGCGCGACCTGCGTGCGGGTGCCGGTCTACCGGGCGCACAGCGAGGCGATCCACGCCGAGTTCGCGGGGCCCGTCGACCCGAACGCCGCGCGGGAGGTGCTCGCCGCCGCGCCGGGCGTCCGGATCGTCGACGACCGCGCGGCCAACCGCTTCCCGATGCCGCGCGAGGCGTCGGGCCAGGACGACGTGCTGGTGGGTCGCATTCGTGCCGACGCGAGCCTGCCCGGCGGCGTCGCCCTGTTCGCGGCCGGCGATCAGATCCGCAAGGGCGCGGCCCTCAACGCCGTCCAGATCGCCGAGACGCTGTTCCCCTGAGCGCACACGTCACGGTCCGCTCGGGTCCGCCTCGCGCCACACCTCGGGGGCGATGCGACCGCTGCGACGGTAGACCACCAGCGCCCCCCACTCGCGGACGACCGTGTCGAACTCCGCGAGCCGCTCCGCCGCCCCGGGCAGCGAGGGCCAGCCCCAGCTCGCACCGGCCGCCAGGGCGTCCACCGGGTAGGGCCGCAGCGTCCAGCCGAGGGTGCGGAAGGTGCTCCAGGCGCGCGGCATGTGCCACGCGCTGGTGACGAGCAGCCAGGTCTCGCCCGGCCGGGGCGCGACCCGTTCGAGCAGGACGATCGCCTCTTCGTAGGTGCTGCGCGCGCCCGGCAGGACCACGACGCGGCGGTCCTCGTACTCCGGACCGGCGAACAGCGACCCCGGCGACGGCGACGGCACGAAGTCGCGGGCGAGCGCCTCGGCCGTCACGCCCGTGAAGGCCAGCAGCGCCCCCGGGTAGCGCCGCGCGAGCGCCGCGGCGGCGGCCATGCGCTCGCCCGATGCCCGCAGCTGCAGCTGGCCGAGCGCCGCGCTCCCGCGCCAGTCGACCGAGCCGCCCAGCACGACGATCCCGTCCACCTGCGCGGGAAGCGCCTCGGGCAGCGGGTGCCGTGCCTCGAGGGGGGCGGCCAGCCAGGGGCCGAGCGGTACCAGCGTGACGCTCGCCCACACCGCCAGGGCGAGGAACGCGAGGCCGGCCGCGAGCCGGCGAGCGCCGACGACCGCGGCGACCACGACGATGGCCAGGAGCAGCAGCAGCAGGCCGCTGGGGTGCAGCAGCCACCACAGCAGATCGCTCATGCACGCTCCCTTCGTTCGCAGGCGGTGGCGCGGGGGGGGGCGGTCGACGCCGACGGCCGGTGGTTGGGTCGTCGGCCGTCCGCACCGTATGATCATGGGGATACCACATGCATGACCGGCCCGGCCGGGTCGGACCCCTCGTCCCTCGGAGGTACTGCCATGCCCCTGGCGATCGTGACCGACTCGACCTGCGACCTGTCCGCTCAGGAGCTCGCCGACCTGGAGGTTCAGCGGGTTCCGCTCTACGTCCACTTCCAGGGCTCGACCTACAAGGACTGGGTCGAGATCACGCCTGCCGAGCTGATGCGCGGCATCGAGGGCGGCGCCGAGACCCCGACGACCAGCCAGCCGACGCCCGAGGACTTCGCCGAGGCCTACCGCCAGGCCGTGGCGGGGGGCGCGGACGAGATCCTCGTGATCACGATCTCGCAGCCGCTGTCCGGCACCTACCAGTCGGCCACCCTGGCCGGCAAGGACGCGCCGGCGGCCGTCACCGTGTTCGACACGCGCAACGCCAGCATCGGGGCCGGCATGATGGTGCGCCGCGCGGCGGCGATGCGCGATGCGGGCGCCTCGCTGGACGACGTCGTCGCGGCGCTCGAGGCGCTGCGCGAGACGATGCTGCTCACCTTCACCGTCGGCACCCTCGACTTCCTCCAGAAGGGCGGCCGCATCGGCCGCGCGAGCGCGCTGGTGGGCAGCCTGCTGAACATCAAGCCGCTGCTCACCCTGGACGACGGCGTGGTGGCGTCGTCAGGCCGGGCGCGCGGCGCGAAGAAGGCCCTGAAGGAGATGGTGGACCGTCTCGTGGCGCATCGCGAGGCGCACCCCGAGGGCGACCTCGTCATCGCCTTCATCCACATCGAGGACGCGTCCGCCGCGGACCGGTTGCGGGGGGCCGTGCAGGAGGCCGGGCTGACCTTCACGGACGTCGGCAGCTACGAGCTGGGCGCCGTCATCGGCGTGCACGTGGGACCCGGCACCCACGGCTACTACGCGGCGATCGATGCGAAGCCCGAATTGGGGATGTAGCCCGCTCCCGGTCGAACCCGGGTCGGTACGCGCGGGGAGCCGCCTTCGTCGAAGGCGGCTCCCCGCTTCGCTGCCCAGGACGACCGCGACGGCTAGAAGCTCGCCGTCGTGCCCTCGGACGTGAGCGTCACGTCGATCGTGGCGATGTCGGGCTCCGCGACGTTCAGCACCACGACGCCGGAGGCGGTGTTGTCGCCGCCGCCGATGAGGATGTCGCTGACGGTGCTCATCGTGCTGCCCGAGACGGCGATCGTCAGGCTCAGCGGGTCCACGTCGCTCGCGACGTAGCGCCCCGGCGTGCCCGGGTCCGCCTCGAAGGCGACGCCCGGCGTCGCGGTCACGTCCCCGACGAAGGAGGCGGTCTCGTTCGTCACGACGTCCGTGAGCGTGAGCGAGAGGGCGAACGAGCTGACGGTGACCTGGTCAGGCAGGGCGACGGGGCCGTCCATCGTGACGTCGATCGTCGCCTCGATCCCGGCGTCGATGCTGAGGCCGGCGATGATGTTGGCCACGATGCCCGGGAGATCCGGATCGGCGAACGCCTCCGTGCTCTCGAGGACCACGCAGTGCGTGCCGTCGACGCCGACGCACGACGTGAACTGGGCGGCGGACAGGGCGGCGCCGTCGACGACCTGCGCGAGCGTCGCCTGCGTGCCGTCGAGGCCGAAGATGTCCCCGAGGGCCTGGTCGGGGATCAGGCTGCAGGCCGACAGGACGACGGTCGCCACCAGGCCTACCGCGATGAGTCGAAGGGGGGTCCAGCGAGCCATGGTCTACCTCCTCGTTCACTTCGGCGCGACGGAGAGCCGCGTCGACACCCGCCCGCTGGTCCCATGGTAGCGGCCGGCGTCGCCTGGGCGCCGTGACGAGCGGGCTGGGCTCGGCGCCCGCAAGGCGCGACACGCCCCGCGCTCGTCGGTCACGCTCGTGCCATGGTCACGCGCATCCCCTCCGCCACCCTGGTCGGGGTCGAGGCCCGTTCGGTCGACGTCGAGGTGCACGTCGCCCGCGGCCTCCCCAGCATGACCATCGTGGGACTGCCCGACGCGGCCGTGCGCGAGGCACGCGAGCGGGTGCGGGCCGCACTGCTGTCCAGCGGCTTCGACGTGCCGCGCGCCCGGATCCTGGTCAACCTCGCGCCCGCCGACCTGCGCAAGGAGGGGCCCGCGCTCGACCTGCCGATCGCGCTGGCGCTGCTCGCCGCGGACGGTCGCCTTCCCCTGGAGTCGGCCGGCGCGACGCTCACCGTCGGAGAGCTGGCGCTGGACGGCTCGCTCCGGTCGCTGCGCGGCGCCGTCGCGATCGGGCTGCTGGCCGTGCAGCGCCGCGTCGCTCGGGTCCTCCTGCCCACGCCCGACGCTCCGGCCGTCCACGCCTTGGACGGTCCGATCGTCCTTCCCGTCGCCTCCCTCGCCGACGCGGTCGCCCTGCTCCGGGGCCGATCGGCGCCGGCCTTCGTCGGCTCGCGCCCCGCGGCGACGCCGGACCCCCCGCCGCTCGACCTGCGCGACGTGCGGGGCCAGCCCGCGGCGCGCCTCGGCCTCGAGATCGCGGCCGCGGGCGGGCACGCCCTGCTGATGACGGGACCGCCCGGCTCCGGCAAGACGATGCTGGCGCGGCGGCTTCCCGGGCTGCTGCCGGACCTCGACCGGGAGGCGCGGATCGAGGTCACGCGCATCCACTCGGCCGCGGGCGAGCCGCTCGCCGGCGGGTCCGACGGCTTGCTCCGGCGGCCTCCCTTCCGGGCGCCGCACCACGCCACCAGCCGGGTCGCGCTGCTGGGCGGGGGACGGCATCCGCGCCCGGGCGAGGTGAGCCTCGCGCACCGCGGCGTGCTGTTCCTGGACGAGCTGCCGGAGTTCGCGCGCGCGACGCTCGAGGCCCTGCGCCAACCGCTCGAGGAGGGCGTGGTCACGATCGAGCGTCACGCGGCGCGGATGCGCCTGCCGGCCGCCTTCCAGCTGGTCGCTGCGCGCAACCCCTGCCCGTGCGGGGCGTACGGCGACCCGCGGGGCACCTGCCGCTGCCGCGAGAGCGAGCGACACCGCTACCAGGCGCGGCTGTCGGGACCGATCCTCGACCGTATCGACCTGCACGTAGCCGTCCCGCTGCTGACGCCCGAGGAGCTCGCGGGCGGCGACGGCGAAGCCTCGTCGCGCGTCGCGGCCCGCGTCCTGCGCGCGCGCGGCCGGGCGCTGGCTCGGCAGCGGACGAGCAACGCACGCCTGGACGACGCCGAGCTGGCACGCGCCTGCGCCCTTGACGCCCGGGACCGTGCGCGCGCGGCGCGGATGGCCGGGGAGCTGGGACTGAGCGCCCGGGGGCACGCGCGGCTGCTACGGGTCGCGCGCACGGTCGCCGACCTCGCGGGGGTCGAGCGTGTCGGCCCCGACCAGTTGGCGGTGGCGGCCACCTTCCGCAGCCCCGCTCGGCGCCCGCCCTAGCGCGCCCGGGAGGGCTGCCTGGAACGGTGTACTCGGCTCACGCATGGTGGCCTGGCCACAGGGTCGGACGCGCGACCCCTGTGATACATTCACCGCGTTCGACCCGCGAGGCGACGGTCCGCTCATCTCCGCCTCGCGCGATCCCGTGCACATGAGGAGGAACGAACCGTGCCCATGACCCGTTGGCTCCGTCGCGCCGCAGTCCCGTTCGGAGCGGGCCTGCTGCTCGCCGGATGCGAGTTCACCGGGCCGCAGTCCACGCTGGATCCGGCCGGACCGATCGCGCAGGCGCAGGCCGACCTGCTGCTGTGGTCGTTCTGGCTGAGCCTGATCGTGATGATCGCGACCTTCGGTGCGCTGGCCTACGTGATGGTCCGCTACCGGCGCAGGCGCGCGCAGGAGGATCGCATCCCCGCGCAGGTCCACGGCAGCCCGTCGCTGGAGATCGGCCTGACGATCATCCCCGTGCTGATCGTGATCGCGGTCGCCGTACCGACCGTCCGCACGATCTTCGCGACCGAGACGCGCGCCACGCCCCAGGAGGGCGACGTGATCGTCAACGTCACCGGATACCAGTGGTGGTGGCGCTTCGAGTACCCCGAACTGGGCGTCGTGACCGCCAACGAGATGATCATCCCCGTCGGGGAACGCGTGATCGTCAACCTCGAGTCGGCCGACGTGCTCCATAGCTTCTGGGTTCCGCGCCTGGCGGGCAAGCGCGACCTGATCCCCAACCAGAACAACCAGCTCTGGTTCAGCGCCGACGAGGTCGGGGCGTACTACGGCCAGTGCGCCGAGCTGTGCCTGGGCGCGCACGCCTACATGAAGTTCCGCGTCATCGCCGAGCCCGAGGCCGAGTTCGACGCCTGGGTCGAGAGCTTCGTCGAGGCCGAGACGCAGACGGTGTCGTCGGACCCGCAGGTCCAGCAGGGCTACCAGCTCTTCGCGACGAAGGGCTGCACCAACTGCCACACCGTGGCGGGCTACGCCGACGCTCCGGTCGGCACGCCCGACTTCCCCAACCTGACCAACTACGGACTACGCACCACCCTCGCGGCGGGCGTCGTCCCGAACACCCGCGAGAACGTGGAGACCTGGCTGCGCGATCCGCAGGAGATCAAGCCGGGCAACTACATGCCGCAGCTCTGGCAGGCGAACGACCAGAACGCGGACGAAGAGATCGCCGCGGTCGCGGCCTACCTGCTGAGCCTCGGCCGCGAGGACGCCGCGCAGGCGCAGGCGTCGCTGGGAGGTCCGCATGGCGATCGGTAGGGAACCGTCCCGTCCGGCGAGCGACGTCGGTCTGCTGCGCCGGCCCGACTGGACGACCGGCATCGGCAGCTGGCTGACGACGGTCGACCACAAGCGCCTCGGGATCCTGTACATGATCACGGCCTTCACCTTCATCGGGCTGGCCAGCATCGAGGCGTTCATCATCCGGCTCCAGCTGGCGGCTCCGAACCAGCAGCTGGTCAGCCCCGACGTCTACAACCAGTTGTTCACGATGCACGGCGTGACGATGGTGTTCCTCGCGATCATGCCCTTGGGCACGGGCTTCGCGAACTACTTCGTGCCGCTGCAGATCGGCGCGCGCGACCTCGCCTTCCCGCGGCTGAACGCCTTCGGCTTCTGGGTGTACGCGGTCGGCGGGCTCTTCCTGTACTCGAGCTTCTTCCTGGGCGGCGCGCCCGACGTCGGTTGGTTCGCCTACTCGCCGCTCACCTCGCTGTCGAACAACCCCGGCAACGGCACCGACTTCTACATGATC
>CAZJGU010000051.1:0-19761 GCA_964545455.1 uncultured bacterium
TCGGCAACTTCAACGCCTTCGAGCTGATCTTCGTCATGGCCGGCAGCGACGGCAGCCCCGCCGGGGCGACCGACGTGCTGGGCACCTACTTCTACCGGACCGCCTTCGGTACCGGGCCCGACGCGATCCAGATGGGCTCGACGCTCGCGGTCGTCACCTTCGGCTTCATCGCGGCGCTCTCGGCGCTGTTCCTGCGCATCGCGCGGCGGGGGACCGTGGTCTATGACTGACGGCAGCCCCCTGGGACGGCTCCGGACCGGCGCGATCTACGCGATCCTGATCGGCTACTCGTTCGTCGTCGTCTATCCGGTCTTCCTGATGGTGCTGTCGTCGTTCAAGACCAGCCGCGAGATCTTCCGCAGCCCGTTCGCACTGCCGGAGTCGTGGAGCCTCGCGAACTACGTCGAGGCCTGGACCCGCGGCAACTTCTCGACCTACTTCGGCAACTCGGTGCTGGTGACGGCCGCCTCGCTGATGCTGGTGCTGCTGCTCGGCAGCCTGGCCGCCTACCCGCTGGGCCGCTACGCCTTCCGCGGTCGCACCTGGCTGACGATGTACTTCCTGTCGGGCTTGATGCTGCCGATCAAACTCGGGATCCTGCCGCTGTTCTTCCTGATGCGCAGCCTCGGGCTGTACGACACCCCACTGGCGCTGATCGCCGTCTACGCCGCGTCGGGCCTGCCGTTCACGATCTTCGTGCTCGCCAACTTCTTCGAGACCCTGCCGCGCGAGCTCGAGGAGGCCGCCCGCCTGGACGGCGCGTCGGAGTTCCGCATCTTCTGGCAGGTGATGCTGCCGCTGGTGCGGCCGGCCCTGGCGACGGTCGCGATCTTCAACTTCATCCCCTGGTGGAACGACTTCTTCTTCCCGCTCATCTTCATCCGCTCCGACCGCTTCAAGACGTTGCCGTTGGGCCTGTTCAGCTTCTTCGGCGAGCACCAGAACGACTGGGCTCTGCTCTTCTCCGGCCTGACGATCACGGCGCTGCCGGTGCTGATCGTCTACCTCTTCGCCAGTCGCCAGATCATCAAGGGCCTCACCAGCGGCGCGCTGAAGTAGGCTCCGGTCCATGACCACCCCCGCGCCCGTCGCCCTCGGCATCGACTGCGGCGGATCCGGCACCCGCTGGTGCCTGCTGCGCCGGAGCGACGACGGCGGCGAGGAACCGCTGGGCTCCGGTCGCGTCGGCCCGCTGTCCGGCCTGGCGTTCCTGCCCGGCGCCGACGCCGAGGCGCGCGACGCCGCCTCGGGCCGGATCGCCCAGATCGCGCGCGAGGTCCGTGCCGCCCTGCGCGCCGCCGGTGCCGGCCGCGCGCCGGACGCCATCCGGGCCGGCGTGACCGGCCTGTCGGACGGGGACGCGGCCGCCGGCACCGTCTGCCGCAGCCTGGCCGAGGCGATCGGCACGCCCGCGGACCGCGTGCACGTCCTGAACGACATGGCGCTGGCCTTCCTGGCCCGCTTCCCGGCCGGCGAGGGGATCCTGGTCTACGCCGGCACCGGCGCCATCGCGGTCCACCTGACGGCCGAGGGCGAGCTGCTGCGCGCGGGCGGTCACGGCTACCTGGTCGACGACGCCGGCGGCGGCTACTGGATCGGTCGCGAGGCGTTGAAGGCGGTCCTGCGCGAGGCCGACCGGCTCGGCCGGCCGGCCGAGGGCCCGTTGGCGGACGCGATCTACGCCGCCCTGGGCGCGCGCTCCTGGTCGGAGCTGCGCCCCGTGATCTACGGCGGGGGCCGCGCGCGGGTCGCGGCGCTGGTGCCCGCGGTGGGCGCCGCGCTGCTCGAGGGGGACCCCGCCGCCGACGCGATCGTGCGCACCGCCGGCGAGGAGCTGGCGCGGCTGGCGACCGCGCTGCTGGACCGGCTGGGCCGGCGCGAGACGGTCGCGCTGACGGGGGGCGCCAGCCGCCTCGGCCGGCCGCTGGCGAACGCCCTGGCCGCCGCCCTGCCGACCGGGACGACGCTGGACCTCGCCACCATCGATCCGGCCGGGACCGCCGCGCGCTGGGCGTTGCGGGACGACCGCTAGCGTCGTGGCGTAGGCTGGGCCCGGACGCGCCGCCGGCCCGTGTGCGCGTCGCGACTGGGAGGTTGCCGATGACGAGGCCCGTGCTCCGTTCCCTCTTCGTCCTCGCGGCGGCGCTCGTAGCGTCCGTCGGCGTGGCCCAGGCGGTGCTCCCGCGCGATGTGCGGCAGGAGATCCTGCGCTCGGTCGTGCAGGTGCAGGCCTACGACATCTCGGCCGACCGCATCGTCGGGACCGGCTCGGGCTCGATCGTCAGCCCGGACGGCTACGTCCTGACGAACTACCACGTCGTCGAGGGACCCAGCGGCACGCCGCTCGAGTGGCACGCCATCCTGGTCAGCGACCCCGACGCACCCGACCTGCTGCCCGCCTTCCGCTACTGGGCCCGCTACGTCGCGGGCGACGCGACCTACGACCTGGCGATCCTGCGCATCGTCGAGTACGCCGACGAGACGCCGGTCCCGGCGGGTACGACCTTCCCGTTCGTGACCCTGGGCGACTCGGGCAACCTGCTGCCGGGCGACCCGATCACGGTCGTCGGCTACCCGGGGATCTCGGGCGACACCATCACCTTCACCACCGGCGTGGTGTCGGGCTTCCTGGGCGAGGACCTGACGGCCGGCGGCAAGCAGTGGATCAAGACCGACGCCAAGCTGGCGCGCGGCAACTCGGGCGGCGCGGCGTTCGACGAGAACGGCCTGCTGATCGGCATCCCGACGCTGCGCACCCAGACCACCGACGGCAGCTACATCGAGCAGCAGGACTACCTGCGTCCCGTGGGGTTGGCGCTGCCGCTGATCCAGGCGCACGTCCCCAACGTCGCGCGCGTTGGGGGCCTGGGTGCCAGCGTCGCGGGCGTGGGCGGAGCGGGCTCCCCCGGCGGGGTGCGCACGCCGGATCCGAGCCGCCCGTCGGCGGTCGCGCCGGCGCCCGCCGGGCAGCCGCAGGTCCAGACCGGCTCGCTGGGCCCCGACGACCAGGCGCTGGACTCCGGCGAGTACGTCGACGCCTTCCTGGTCGCCATGACGGCCGGCATGCCGGTGCGCATCTCGGTCACCTCGCAGGAGGTCGACCCGTACCTGCTGATCCTCGACCCCGAGGACGAGCTGATGCTCGAGGTGGACGACTCGTCGGGGGCGGGCCTGAACGTTCTCGAGACCTTCACCCCCGCCGTGAGCGGCGAGCACCTGGTGGTCGTGACCAGCGCCTTCGCCGAGGAGGTCGGGGCGTACGAGCTGCGCATCGAGGGGGCCGAGATCGTCTCGGGCGACCTGCTGGGCGCGGAGGCCGACGCGTCCGCCGGATCGCCCGGCGAGGACGACGGCTTCTCCGCCCCGGTCACGGTCGGGAGCGCCAGCGGCTTCGCGGGGGAGCTGCGACCCGGCCAGGTCACCAGCGCCGAGCTGAGCGGGGCCGAGGGCGCCTGGGCGTTCCACACCTACCGGATCGACGTCGCCCCGGGCACGAACACCCTGACGATCCGGCTGCAGGCGGACGCCGACCTGGACCTGTTCCTGAAGTTCGGGTCGGAGATCGCGACCTACGCCGAGGACGGCGACTGGGAGTACCGCGACATCGAGCTCACCAACGACGCGACGTTGTCGCTGCGGGCGCCGCAGGCCGGCACCTGGTTCGTCGACGTCGCCTGGGCGGTGGGCGATCCCTCGGCGTTGGCCCGCTACGAGCTGAGCGTCGAGTAGCCCGCGGCGCCCGCCACACCGGCGCGTCCCAGGACGGGGCGCGCCGGTGTCGTGGTCGCACCACGCTCTACGACGACGGCATCGCCGCTGCATGCGTACCCGAGTGGGCTGCACGGCCCCCTCTCGGATGGACCTCCTGCGACGACGTGGGTACCAAGCGGCCGCGCGTACCCGCGTCGTAGAGGCGGCTCGGACCGCACCCCCCGACCCCCCACGCCGCCGGTCAGCCCGGTTGCGGCGGGGTTTGTATACCGTATACGATCACGGCGAGACCCTCGCACCCCGGCAGGAGGCCGCCATGATCGATCCGTTCGAACCGTACGCGACCGAGCCCTACTCCGACTTTCACGACCCGCACGTCCGCGACGGCTTCCGCGCCGAGCTCGAGGCGGTCCGCGGCCGGCTGGGCCAGGACTGGCCTCTGATCATCGACGGCGAGGAGGTCACCACCGGCCGTTGGATCGAGTCGTACGACCCCAGCGTCGCCACCCGCCTGGTCGGCCGCGCCGCGGCCGGCGGCGCCGACGAGATCGAGGCCGCCTTCGCCGCCGCCACCCGCGCCCAGGCCTCCTGGGGCGCCCTCCCGATGGTCCACCGCGCCCGCGCGCTGGAGAAGCTGGCGGCCGTGATGCGCCGCCGCAAGTGGGAGCTGGCCGCCTGGGAGGTGTTCGAGGCCGGCAAGAACTACCTGGAGGCCGAGGCCGACGTGGCCGAGGCGATCGACTTCTGCGCCTACTACGCCCGCCAGGCGATGGACCTCGACGACCGGCTCGAGACCTACCCCTGGCCGGGCGAGGAGAACACCCTCACCCTGCAGCCGCTGGGCGTCGGCGTGGTCATCCCGCCGTGGAACTTCCTCCTCGCCATCCTGGTCGGCACCACCGTCGGGCCGGTCGTGGCCGGCAACGCGGTGATCCTCAAGCCCAGCCCCAAGACGCCGATCATCGCGGGCCTGTTCATGCGCATGCTGGACGAGGCCGGCTTCCCGCCCGGCGTGGTGAACCTGCTGACCGGCCACGACGCCGACCTGGGCGACGCGCTGGTCGACGACGCGCGCACCCGCTTCATCAACTTCACCGGCTCGGTCGCGACCGGCATCCGCATCCACGAGCGCGCCGCCAAGGTCCAACCCGGCCAGCACTTCCTCAAGAAGACCTTCCTCGAGATGGGCGGCAAGGACGCCCTGATCGTCGACGAGACCGCCGACCTCGACGCCGCCGCCGACGCGGCCGTCGCCAGCGCCTTCGGCTTCCAGGGCCAGAAGTGCTCCGCCATGAGCCGCCTGATCGTGGTGGACGAGGTGTACGACGCCCTGCTCGAGAAGATCGTGGCCCGCACCGAGCGGCTGCAGGTGGGGCCGGCGGAGGAGAACGCCGACGTCGCCGCCGTCATCGACGAGGTCCAGTTCGAGAAGATCCTCGGCTTCATCGAGCGCGCCAAGAGCGACGGCGAGCTGGTCGCCGGCGGCGGCCGCGCGGCCGAGGGTGGCTGGTACGTCGAGCCGACCATCCTCGCCGGCGTCGCCCCCGACGCCGAGATCGCGCAGGAGGAGGTCTTCGGACCGGTCGTGGCGGTCACCCGCGCGCGCGACTTCGACCACGCCCTCGAGATCGCCAACGGCACCAAGTACGCCCTCACCGGCGGCCTGTTCAGCCGCCTGCGCGACCGCATCGAGCGCGCCCGCCGCGAGTTCCGGGTCGGCAACCTCTACGTCAACCGCAAGATCACCGGCAGCCTGGTCGGCATCCAGCCGTTCGGCGGCTTCGACCTGAGCGGCACCAACGCCAAGGCCGGCGGTCCCGACTACGTGCGCCTCTTCCTCGAAGCCAAGACGGTCACCGAGCGGTACTGAGGTGAGCAAGGTCGCGCGCGCCCCGACGGTGGCGGACCAGGTCCACCGGCGCTTGCGTCAACAGCTGCTCCTCGGCACCTGGTCGCCCGGCGCGCGCCTGCGCGAGGCCGAGCTGGCCGCCACCTTCGGCGTCTCCCGCACCCCGGTGCGGGAGGCGGTCCGGCGGCTGCTGCAGGAGGGCCTGCTGGAGACCCGCCCGACCCAGGGCGTGCGCGTCCGCGAGCCCGACGTGCACGAGGCCCTGGACGCCTACGCCGTCCGAGAGACGCTGGAAGGGATGGCGGCGCGGCTGGCCGCGGAACGAGCGGACGGCGCCCAACGCCACTCGCTCATGACCCTGCTCATGAAGGTCGAGGCCAGCGCCACGCGCGACCAGGCCGCCCAGGTCGAGGCCGACCTGGCCTTCCACCGCCGCGTCGCCGAGCTGTCCGCCAACCCGTCGCTGATCCGAGCGCTCGAGACCCTGGCCGGCCACGTCACCCCGCTCAAGGTCCACACCCGCGACCACAACGCCGCCGACGCCACCCGCCGCCAGCACCGCGCCGTCGCCGACGCCATCGAGCAGGGCGACGGGACCGCCGCCGAGGCGGCCATGCGCGCCCACGTCGCCTGGTTCGCGCGGCTGCTGGCCGAGCGCTTCGGCGACGGGGAGGTGGCGCGGTGAGGACGCACGGTCCCGTGGGTTCCGGGTCGCGTCAGGCGTCCAGCTCGAGGCCCAGCTCGGCCAGGAACGACAGCGCCTCCGGCAGCGCGACCCGCAGGCCCTCGACGCGGTTGTCGTGCGGGTCGATCCGGTACCCGCGCGCCGTTCGCAGGTCGGACCCGGTCAGGTCGCAGCCGCGGAAGCGCGCTCCGCTCAGGTCGACGTCGTCGAACGCCACGCCGCGCAGGTCGCAGCGACCGAACGCCGCCCGGCGGGCACGGCCGCCCTCGAACCGGCAGGCCGTCAGGTCGGCCCCGCCGGCCTGCAGGCGGTCGAGGTCGCAGGAGACGAAGGCCGCCTCGATCCCCAGGCCGTCCGCGCGCCACGCGCCCACGTCCACCCCCAGCAGCCGGCAGTCCTCGAAGCGGACGCCGCGTACCGTCGCGCCGTCCATGCGCGCCATCGTGAGGTCGCAGCCGATGAAGCAGCAGTCCAGGAAGGTCGCGTCGCGGAGCGACGCTTCGACCAGCGTGAGCCCTTCGAACCGCGCCCCCTCGAACTCGACGCCGTCGCCCAGTCGCGCCTCGTCGCCCGCGCGGATCGTCTCGGTCGTTCCGGCCATGGGACAGGCTACGCCGGGCCGACGTCGCAGCGGGGACGACCGCAGGTGAGCCGCTACCGCGACCTGGTCCTCGGCGTCGCCGGCTGGGGCCCGCTGGAACGCTTCGCGCGCCGCCGCGGCCTGGCGCTGGGCGCCAGCCGCTTCGTGGCGGGCGAGACGCTGGACGACGGCCTGCGGGTCGCGCGCGAGCTGGCCGCGCGCGAGCGCCACGCGATCCTGGACCTGCTGGGCGAGTTCGTCGAGGACGAGGCCGCCGCCGCAGCGATGGCGGACGGCGTGCGCGACGCGATCCGCGGCCTGGCCGGCGTGCCGCAGCCGCGCGTGCTGTCGATCAAGCCGACGCAGCTGGGCCTGGGCCTCGGGACCGAGGTGGCGCTTCAGCACATGCGCGCCCTTGCCGAGGAGGCCGCCGCCCTGGACGTGCGGATCTGCATGGACATGGAGGACCACCCGCACGTCGACGCGACCCTGGAGCTGCTGGAGGCCCTGCACGACGAGGGGCACCACCACGTCTCGACCGTGCTGCAGAGCTACCTGCGCCGCACCCCGGACGACCTGGCCCGGCTGCTGGCGCGCGATCCGGTGCCGGAGCTGCGGCTGGTCAAGGGCGCGTACAAGGAGCCGCCCCACGTCGCCTTCCCAGGCAAGGCCGACGTCGACCGCGCCTACCGCGAGCTCCTGGAGACGATGCTGCAGGGCGGCGGGATCGTCAACGTCGCGACGCACGACGAGGCGCTCATCCGCCTGGCGCGCGAGCGCCGCGACGCCTTGGGCCTGCCGCCGGGGCGCGTCGTGGTCCAGCTGCTCTACGGCGTCAAGCCCAAGCTGCAGGACCAGCTGGTGGCCGAGGGCGAGACGGTCGGCGTCTACCTGCCGTTCGGCGCCGACTGGTACGGCTACTTCTCGCGCCGGCTGGCGGAACGGCCCGCCAACCTGGCGTTCGTGCTGCGGGGGCTGGTCGGCTGACGCGCGCCGCTACCGGACCGATGCCGTGGCGTCTCCGGTAGCGGCGGCCGTAGTCTCGTCCCGTGAACGACGCGACGACCCTCCCCTCGCTCCGCCGCATCCACGCCGCCTACTACGCAGCGGTCTTTCTGCGCTGGTTCGCGACGGCGCTGCCGATGGCGCTGATGGTGCTGCTGTTCCAGGCGCGCGGCATGACGCTGTTCCAGATCGGCCTGCTGCTGGGCCTGCACTCGGCCACGATCGTGGTGCTGGAGCTGCCGACCGGCGGCGTCGCCGACGCGATCGGCCGCAAGCGCGCGGCGCTCCTCGCCCAGGGGCTCTACCTGGCGTCCACGGTGGTGTTCCTGGTGGCGTTCGCGCTGCCGGTATTCGCGCTGGGCGCGGTGCTGATGGGCTCGGCTCGGGCGCTGGCGTCGGGGGCGCTGGACGCCTGGTTCGTCGACGCGCTGCTGGCGCACGACGCGAGCTACGACCTGCAGCCGTCGCTGGCGCACGCCGGCACGCTGACGATCCTGGGCTTGTCGCTGGGCTCGCTGGCGGGCGGGGTGCTGCCCGACCTGGTCGGCGGCGCCCTGCCGGCCGACGGCACGGCGATCCTGACGCCGCTGTCGCTGCCGTTCCTCGCCTCGTTCGTCGTTCAACTCGCGGCGATCGCGGTGATCGTTCTGTTCGTGCGCGAGGTGCGCCCGGCCGGCGCCGGGGAGGAGGCAGCCCCGGCGGGCCTGACCGCGGTCGGCCCGATCCTGCGCAAGGCGCTGGCCACCGTGCGCGACAACCGCGTCGTGGCGCTGCTGATGGTCGCGACGGCCGCCGCCGGCCTGGCCGTCTCGGCGCTGGAGACGTTCTGGCAGCCGCGCTTCGACACGCTCCTGAGCGCCGGCGGGGGCGAGGCGCCGACCTCGGTCTTCGGTCTGCTGATGGCGGGCGCCTTCGCGCTGGGCGTGGTCGGCAACCTGGCGTCGATCCCGCTGAGCCGCCGGCTGGGCAAGCGCTACGGCCTGGTCGCGGCGCTGGCCTACCTGGCCGGCGGCGCGGCGATCGTGCTGCTGGCCACGCGCTCCGGCGTGCCGGCCGCGATCGCCGCGTTCTGGGCGGCCTACCTGTTCAACGCCCTGTCCGGCTCCCCGATCGGCACGCTGCTGAACGCCGAGGTGCCCTCGGCCCAGCGCTCGGCCACCCTGTCGGTCGTGTCGCTGGCCGGCTACCTGGGGGCGGGGGCGGGCAGCGTCGCCTTCGGCGCGCTGGCGCAGGCGTCGGGGATCCCGGCGGTGTGGGTCGTCGCGGGCGTGCTGCTGGCCGTCTCGTGCCTGCCGCTGCTGGCGGTCGATCGGCTGCGGCGCGGGGCGAGGGCGACGGCCGGCGCGTGACAGTTCCGTGACACTTCCCGTCCGCGACCGCGGCTAGCATGCCCCCTCGGTGGATCGACTGGCCGTCATCGGCGTATCCCACAGGCGCGGCGGCGCCGACGCCCTCTCCGTGTGGCACGAGCGCTACCTCGACGCGCGCGCGCTGGACCCGTTGGGCCTCGGCCGCGGCGTGGTGCTGGCG
Source organism: uncultured bacterium (assembly GCA_964545455.1). Classification (GTDB taxonomy): domain Bacteria; phylum Deinococcota; class Deinococci; order Deinococcales; family Trueperaceae; genus SLSQ01. The sequence goes on from CAZJGU010000051.1 coordinate 9,361, forward strand.
ACCTGCAACCGCTGGGAGGTGGCCGTGCACCTGCCGCCCGACGTCGACCCGGCCGAAGCGCGCCGGCGCCTGGCCGGCGACGGGCCGCTCCCCTACGCCTACGTGCGCGACGGGGCGCTGGAGCGCCTGATCCGCGTCGCGGCCGGCCTGGACAGCCTCAACCCGGGCGAGGACCAGATCATGCGCCAGGTCCGCACCGCCTACCTGGCGTCGCGCGACGACGGCCGCACCGACGCGGTGCTCTCCTACGCCTTCGAGCGCGCGCTGCGCGCGGCCAAGCGCGTCCGCCGCGAGGTGGCGCTGGCGCCGATGAGCACCAGCCTGTTCAGCCTGGCGCGGCCGGAGCTGGAGGCGACCCTGGACCCGGGCGCGCCGGTGCTGGTCCTGGGCGCGGGCGAGATGGGGACCCTGGCGGCCCGCAGCCTGCGCGACCTGGGCTACGACGTGACGATCGCCAATCGGACGCCCACGACCGCCGAGCGGGTCGCGGACGAGCTGGGGATCGGGGCGGCGGCGCTGGCCGAGGTCCTGGCCGATCCGCCGGCGGTGCAGGCGCTGGTGTGCGCCACGCCGGTGCGCGGCCTGGTGGACGAGCGGTTGCTGCGCCGCGCCACCGCGCGCGTCTGCGTCGACCTGGGCATCCCGCGCAACGTCGCGTCCGGCGCCGGACGCGCGGCGGGCGTGCGGCTGCTGGACGTCGACAGCCTCGAGGAGGCCGGGGCGCGCCGGCGGAGCGAGCTGCACGACAAGCTGGCCGAGGCCGAGCGGCTGGTCCTGGACGAGCTGGACGCCGCCGTCGACGAGTGGAACGAGAAGCAGCTGGGTCCCTCGATCCGGGCGCTGCGCGAACGCACGCTGGCGACGCTGCAGGCGTCGCTGCCGGAGGGCGAGGCCGAGAAGCTGGTGGGACGCCTGGTGCACGATCCGATCAAGGGCCTGCGGGCCATCGCGCGCGAGCACGGCGTGGACGTCGCGCGCACCTACCTGGCCGAGACGGGGCTGGCCGAGTGAGCCGCGACGCCGCCCCCGGCGCTCCGGTCCGGCCGGAGCGCGTCCGCATCGCGACGCGCGCCAGCGCGCTGGCGCTGTGGCAGGCCCGCTGGGTGGCCGGGCGCCTGCAGGCGCTGGGCGTCACGGCCGAGCTGGTCGAGATCACCACGCAGGGTGACACCGACGACCGGCCGTTCGCCGAGATCCGCGGCGTCGGCTTCTTCACCAAGGCGGTGCAGGACGCGGTGGTCGACGGGCGCGCCGACGTCGCGGTCCACTCGTTCAAGGACCTGCCGTCGGCCCCCGCGCCGGGGCTCGAGGTGGCGGCCGTCCCACCGCGCGCCGACCCGCGCGAGGTGCTGCTGATCCGGCCGGAGGCGTTCCGCGAGGACGCGCCGTTCGTGCCGCTGCGCGAGGGGGCCACGATCGGCACCAGCGCCGCCCGCCGTCGCGCCCAGCTGGCCTGGCACCGTGCCGACCTGACGCCGGCCGAGCTGCGCGGCAACGTGCCCACCCGGATTCAGCGCCTGCGCGAGGGCCGCTACGATGCGATCGTGCTGGCCGCCGCGGGCCTGGAGCGGCTGGAGCTGACGCCCGAGGGTCTGGAGACGGTGGTGCTGGACCCGGCCCGCTTCGTGCCGGCGCCGGCGCAGGGCGCGTTGGCGCTGGAGATCCGACGCGGCGACGACGGCCTTGCGTCGCTGCTGACCGAGCTGCACGACGTGCGCGGCTACCCGGCCGTCGCGGCCGAGCGGGGCCTGATGGCGATGATCCAGGGCGGCTGCCAGCTGGCGCTGGGCGCGCACGCCCGGGCGGTACCGGGCGGCCTGCGACTGCACGCCTGGTACGAGGGCCGCGGCGTCCAGGTCGAGCACCCCAGCGCCGAGGGCGCCGCGATGCTGGCCTACGACGGGCTGGGACGTCCGGACCCGTCGTCGGAGCGGGAGGCCCCGGCGTGAGGGTCGTGCTGACCCAGGGGCGCGGCCGGCTGGAGGCGCTGGAGCGCGCCCTGCGCGCTCGCGGCGACGAGGTCGTGCGCCGGCCGCTGATCCGGATCGAGGCGAGGAACGACGTCACCACCCGCGCGGCGGCCCGCCGGCTGCTGCGCCACCCGTGGCTGCTGTTCGCCAGCCGCTCGGCGGTGGAGGCGTGGGTGGCCCTGGGCCTGCCGCTGCCGGCACCGCCGCACGGGCCGCGGCTGGGCGCGGTCGGGGCGGGCACGGCGGCGGCGCTGCGCCGGGCCGGGGGCCGGGTCGAGCTGGTCGCCGACCTGGAGCGGGCCGAGGGCCTGGCGTCCGCCTTCCTGGCCCGGGGGGACGCGCTGGGCCCCGTCGGCCTGCCGCGCGGCGACCGCTCGCGCGACACGCTGGAGCGGCGGATCGCGGAGGCCGGGGTGAGCGTCGATCCGCTGGTGCTGTACGAGACCCGGCCGGAGGCGTGGCAGGGGGACGCGGACGCCGACGCGATCGTGGTCGCCAGCCCGTCCGCCGCGGCGGGCCTGCCGGCCGACCCGGCGCCGCGCGCGGCGATCGTCGCGATCGGTCCGGTGACCGGCGCGGCCCTGCGGGAGCGCGGCCTGTCGCCCTGGATCGCCGAGCGGCCGGACGCGCCCGCCATCCTGGAACGCCTGGACGCGGCCCACGCCGCCGGAGGGTCCGATGCCTGAGCGCCCGCCCCCAGACCGAACCCTGCCCGACATCCCCCTGCCGACCCATCGCCCGCGTCGCCTGCGCCGCACGCCGGCGCTGCGCGCGATGCTGGCCCAGACGCGCCTGCACCCCGAACGGCTGATCGCGCCGTTCTTCGTCGTCGAGGGCCCGGACGACGAGCAGCCGATCGCGGCCATGCCCGGCGTCGCGCGCTACGGCGTGCGGCGGCTGCTGCCGCGGCTGGAGCGCGCGCTGGAGCTGGGGATCCGCTCGGCCGTGCTGTTCGGCGTGGTCGACACGGCGCGCAAGGACGCCCACGCCAGCGCGGCGGACGACCCGGCCGGCCCCGTCGGGGCGGCGCTTCGTGCGGCCAAGCAGGCGTTCGGCGATGATCTGACCCTGATCACCGACGTGTGCCTGTGCGGCTACACCGAGCACGGCCACTGCGGCCTGCTTGCGCCCGGCCGGAGCGAGGCGGTGGTCGACAACGACGCCAGCCTGCCGCGCCTGGCGTCGATGGCGGTCGCGCACGCCGAGGCGGGCGCCGACCTGGTCAGCCCGTCGGACATGATGGACGGCCGGGTGGCGGCGATCCGCGCCGCGCTGGACGCGGCCGGGCACGCGCACGTCGGGATCCTGTCGTACGCGGTCAAGTACGCGTCGGCGTTCTACGGCCCGTTCCGCGACGCGGCCGGCAGCGCGCCGGCGGGGGGCGCGGCGGGGCCGCTGGCGCCGCCGAAGGACCGATCGACCTACCAGATGGACCCGCGCAACCTGCGCGAGGCGGACCTCGAGGTGGACCTCGACGAGGCCGAGGCGGCCGACCTGCTGATGGTCAAGCCGGCGCTGCCCTACCTGGACGTGATCGCCCGGGTGCGGGCCCGGTCGTCGCTGCCCGTGGTGGCGTACCAGGTGAGCGGCGAGTACGCCATGATCGAGGCGGCCGCCGCGGCCGGCGTGCTGGACCGGGCGGCGGCGGTGCGCGAGGCGTGGACGGCGATCCACCGGGCCGGCGCCGACCTGATCTTCAGCTACCACGCCCTGCCGGCGCTGGAGCACGGCTGGCTGGAGGAGGCGTGAGCCGAGCCCGGCCCCGGCTGGCGTCCACCCGGCGCATCACGACCCGCGTGGCCTTCACGGTCATCGTCGTCTTCGTCGTGGCCCAGGCGATCTGGTGGATCGTCTTCCAGCGCGACTACATCGCCGGCGTGAGCGAGGCGACGGTGCGCGACTGGAGCGCCGACGCCGCCACCGCCCAGGCCGCCTGGGCGGCGTCCGGGCGCGACCCGGCCCTGGTCGCGACGCTCCTCGACCGCCACGGCCACCTGGTCTTCGACGGCGAGCGCTTCGCCGTCGACCAGGCGCAGCTGGACGCCTTCCAGCGGCGCCAGAGCGGCTACCTGCGGATGTTCGCGTACGAGGGGCCGTTCTTCGTCGTGGTGATCCTGGCGATGCTGGCGTTGATCGCCGGCTCGCTGCGCGAGGAGCGCGAGCTCAAGCGCAGCCACCAGAACTTCCTCTCGGCCGTGACGCACGAGTTCAAGACGCCGGTCGCGACCCTGCGGCTGCTGATCGAGACGGCGCAGCTGCGCGACCTGGGCGAGGACAAGCGGCGCGACTACCTGCGCCGCATGGCGGGCGAGGTGGACCGGCTCGAACGGACCTCCGACCAGGTCCTGGCCGCCGCGCGGCTGGAGCAGGGCCCCGAGGCGCCGAAGCTGGCGCCGCGCGACCTGCGCGACGCCGTCGCCGAGGTCGTGCGGCAGGTCCGGCCGGGCCTGGAGGCGCGCGGCGCGCGCCTGCGGGTCGAGGCGGGCGACGCCCCGCTGCCGGTCTCGCTGGACGACCAGGCGTTCACGCTGGTGCTCTCCAACCTGCTGGACAATGCGGTCAAGTACGCGCCCGAGGGGCGCCGCGACGTGGTCGTGCGGCTCGAGGGCACGGCCGACCTGGCGATGCTGCACGTCGACGACACCGGCGTCGGGGTCGAGGAGGCGGACCGCGAGCGGATCTTCGACCGCTTCCACCGCAGCGGGGACGAGTCGACCCGGCGCGCGCCCGGCACCGGCCTGGGCCTGCACCTGGTGCGCAGCACGGTCGAAGCGATGAACGGCTGGGTCCGGGTGGACGACAACCCGCAGGGGGTCGGCGCGCGCTTCACCGTCACGCTGCCGCGCCGCGTCACGACCCGCGCCGCAGGTCCCGCCGCGCCCGAGGGGAGCCCGTCGTGAGCACCCCGCGGCTGCTGCTGGTCGAGGACGAGCAGGCCATGGCCGACGTCCTGGCCGACAACCTGCGCGAGGAGGGCTACGAGCCGGTCGTCGCGCGCGGCGGCAGCGAGGCGCTGCGGCGCTGGCGCGAGGGCGGCTTCGACCTGGTGGTGCTCGACGTGATGCTGCCCGAGGTGGACGGCGTCCACCTGTGCCGGATGCGTCGCGACGAGGGGGACGAGACGCCCGTGCTGTTCCTCTCCGCCCGCGGCCGTCCCGAGGAGCGGGTCGAGGGCCTGGCCGCCGGCGGCGACGACTACCTGGCCAAGCCGTTCCACCTGCCCGAGTTCCTGCTGCGGGTGCGCGCGCTGCTGCGTCGCTCCGGCCGCGGCGGTCCGGCCGAGCGGGTCGCCTTCGCCGGCCACGAGGTGGACCTGCGCTCCTGGACGGCGGCGCTGGCCGACGGCCGGCGCGAGACGCTAGGCGAGCGCGAGGTGGGCCTGCTGCGGCTGCTGGCGTCGCGCCCGGGCGAGGTCGTCAGCCGCGACGACATCCTGGACGCCGTCTGGGGCGACGACGCCTTCCCGTCGAGTCGCACGGTCGACAACGTGGTGCTGCGGCTGCGCAAGACGTTCGAGCCGGACCCGTCCGCGCCGCGCTACCTGCATACCGTGTGGGGGGTCGGCTACCGCTTCACGCCCGAGGGGGAGAGCCCGTGAACGACCTGTTCTTGCGCGCCGTGCGCGGCGAGGACACGCCCCGCGCGCCGGTCTGGCTGATGCGCCAGGCGGGCCGCTACCTGCCCGAGTACCGCGCCCTGAAGGAGAAGCACGCCTTCTGGGAGCTGGCCCGCACGCCGGAGCTCGCGGCCGAGGTGACGCTGCAGCCGGTCCGGCGCTACGGCATGGACGCCGCCATCCTGTTCCAGGACATCATGACGCCGCTGCCGGCGATGGGCGTGGACGTGGCGTTCACGCCGGGTCCCAAGATCCAGCGCCCGATCCGCAGCGACTACGACCTGGCCACCCTGCGCGTCCCGGACGAGGACGAGATCGCCCCGTTCGTGCCGGAGGCGATCCGGCTGCTGCGCCAGGAGCTGGGCGTCCCGCTGATCGGCTTCGGCGGCGCGCCGCTGACGCTGGCGACCTACCTGGTCGAGGGGGCGGGCAGCAAGGAGTACCCGACCTTCCGCGGGCTGCTGCGCTCGCGGCCCGACCTGGCGCACGCGCTGCTGGAGCGCCTGACCGAGACGTCGATCCGTTACGCCCGCAGCCAGGTCCGAGCGGGCGCGCAGGCGTTCCAGCTGTTCGACTCCTGGGCCGGCCTGCACGGCGAGGCGACCTACCGGACCTTCGGCCAGCCGTACGCCCGGCGGGTGCTGGCGGCGCTGCAGGACCTGGAGGTGCCGCGGCTGTACATCGCCGTCGGCGCGGGGCACCTGCTGGACGCCTTCGCCGAGCTGCCGGTCGAGGCCCTCAGCCTGGACTGGCGCACGCCGCTGCACCTCGCCCGCCGCCGCCTGGCCGGGCGGGTGGGCGCGCTGCAGGGGAACCTCGACCCGGCCGAGCTGCTGGGCCCCGAGGACCACGTCCGCGAGCAGGCGCTGCGGGTCCTGCGCGAGGGGCGCGGCGGGGCGCACGTCATGAACCTGGGCCACGGCATGCTGCCGCAGGTGGACCCCGGCCGGGTGCAGGCGCTGGTGGACACGGTGCGCGGCTACGACCGGCACGCCCCCGACCCGGCCACGCCGGCGCACGAGGCGCCGGCGTGACGGGGCACGGGGGCACGACCATGGCGCGCGGCCCGCACGCCCCGTCCAGCGGCGAAGCCTCGCCGGCCGAGCTGCAGGAGATGACGGTCCTCTCCGGCGCGCCCGGCAGCCGCCGCGAGCGCGTCGCCCGCACCATGCGCGCCTGGCAGGAGCGGATCGTGCACGGGCTGGAACGGCTGGACGGCGAGGGCGTCTTCGAACGCTTCTCCTGGGACCGGCCGGGGGGCGGCGGCGGGCGCGCCCGCGTGATCGAGGGCGGCCGCGTCTTCGAGCGCGGCGGCGTGAACGTCTCGGCCGTGCACGGCGAGGCGGTCCCGCCCAGCCTGGCGAAGCAGCACCCCGGCACGGAGGGGAAGCCGTTCTTCGCGACCGGCCTGAGCATGGTGCTGCACCCGGTCAACCCGCACGTGCCGGCGTTCCACGCCAACTACCGCTACTTCGAGGTCGGCCACGGCGAGGAGAGCGGCGTCTGGTGGTTCGGCGGCGGGGCGGACCTGACCCCCGCCTACCCGCGCGAGCAGGACGTGATCGCCTTCCATGAAGCCCTGAAGGACCTGTGCGACCGGCACGCGCCGGCCGACTACGGGGCGTTCAAGGCGACCTGCGACGCCTACTTCGCCGTCCGCCACCGGGGCGAGATGCGGGGCGTGGGCGGCATCTTCTTCGACGTCCTCTCGCCGCCGGAGACGGCCGACTTCGAGGCCGACCTGGCGTTCGTGCAGGACGGCCTGGCCACGATCCTGCCGGCCTACCTGCCGGTCGTCGCGCCGCACGTGGAGGCGCCCTACGGCCAGGACCAGAAGCTCTGGCAGCGCATCCGCCGCGGCCGCTACGTCGAGTTCAACCTGGTCTACGACCGCGGCACGCTGTTCGGCCTGCAGACCGACGGCAACATCGAGGCGATCCTCATGAGCCTGCCGTCGGAGGCGTCCTGGCGCTTCGACCACCACCCCCAGCCCGGCACGCCCGAGGCGCGCGCGCTGCGCTTCTACCAGCCGCGCGACTGGGCGGGTGCCGATCCCGAGCAGGTCGCTGCCGCGATCGACCGCGAGGTGGCCCCGGCGTGAGCGACCCGACGGGGGACGGCGCGGGCGTGACGATCGTGACGGGCGCCGACCGGCCGGGCTCGATCGGGGCGGCGATCGGTCGCGCCCTGGCGGCGCAGGGCCGATCGCTGCTCCTCACGCTCGCGCCCGACGCGCCGCAGGACGCCGACGCCGGCGCCAGCGTGCGCTCGGCGGCGCCGGACCCGTCCCGCGTCGCCGTCCTGGACCAGGACCTCGCCGACGCGGACGCGGCCGGGCGCGTGCTGGCCGCCGCACGTGAGATCGGCCCGGCGACGGCGCTGGTCGGCTGCGCGGCCGTGTCCGAACGGGACGGCCTGGACGGCCTGAGCGCCGCGGGCCTGGACGCGGCCTGGGCGGTCAACGTGCGGGCGCACGCGCTGCTGGCCGCCGCCCTGGTGTGGGCGTCGCCCGACGGCGCGGCGGGGCGGATCGTGCTGTTCACGTCCGGTCAGGGCGTCGGCGCGATGCCGGAGGAGCTGGCGTACGCCACCTCCAAGGGCGCCCTGGAGGCGTTCGTGACCTCGTTCGCGCCGGCCGCGGCCGCCCGCGGCACGACGATCAACGCGATCGATCCCGGTCCCGTCGACACCGGCTGGATGGGCGAGGGCGACCGCGCCGCCGCGGTTCGGCCGGACGGCACGGTCGCGGGTCCGGCGTCCGTGGTCCCCCTCGTCACCTTCCTGCTCTCCGAAGCCGCCCACCAGGTCACAGGGCAGGTCCTGCGTACGCGCGGAGGCCTGTGATGCTCCGCCCCGCGGGTTCCCCGCCGTCCCGTCCCGACGTTCCCCGCACCGTTCCCTGCACCGTTCCGTGCGCCCCCCGCCTGCGCGAGAGAAGGAGTCACCCATGAGCGACACCGCCAGCCAAGCTCCCGCCACCCCCACGTCCGGCAGCAAGGGTCCCACCGGGATCGTGATGATGAACCTCGGCGGGCCCAAGAGCCTGGACGAGGTCAACCCGTTCCTGCTGAAGCTGTTCGCCGATCGCGAGATCATCCAGCTCCCCGTCCAGGACTGGCTGGGGCCGTTCATCGCCAACCGCCGGACCAAGAGCGTGCAGAAGAACTACGAGGACATCGGCGGCGGCAGCCCCATCCTGGCGTGGACCGAGGAGCAGGGCCGCGGCATGTGCGAACGGCTGGACGCGATGTCGCCGGAGACGGCGCCGCACAAGTTCTACGTCGCCTTCCGCTACATCGACCCGTTCAGCGAGGACGCGCTGCAGCAGATGAAGGCGGACGGCATCCAGCGCGCCGTCGCGTTCACGCAGTACCCGCAGTTCTCCTGCGCCACGACCGGATCGTCGCTGAACGAGATCTGGCGCGCCGCCAAGAAGGTGGGCCTCAAGGACGCGTTCACCTGGAGCGTCATCGACCGTTGGCCCACCCACCCGACCTTCGTCGAGGCCATGACCGAGACCGTCCGCCAGGGCCTTGCCCAGTTCGACGACGCCGACCGCGAGGACGTCCTGATCGTCTTCAGCGCGCACAGCCTGCCGATGAGCGTCGTCAACCGCGGCGACGCCTACCCGGCCGAGGTGGGCGCCACCACGCACGAGGTGATGAAGAAGCTGAACTACGCCTACGAGCACCTGGTCGCCTACCAGAGCGAAGTGGGCCCGGTCCCGTGGCTGGGCCCGTCCACCGAGGACGTGATCGAGGAGCTGGGCAAGAAGAAGCGCAAGAACGTCCTGATCGTGCCGATCGCCTTCACCAGCGACCACATAGAGACCCTGCACGAGCTGGACATCGAGTACGGCGAGCTGGCGCACGAGGCCGGCATCGACAACTACGTCCGCGCCCCCGCCCTGAACGGCATGCCGCTGTTCCAGGACGCCCTGGCCGAGATCGTCGCCGAGCACCTCAAGAGCGGCGAGGCCTGCACCAAGCAGTACGGCATGCGCTGCCCCGGCTGCGTCAACCCGCAGTGCCGCAACATCCTCAACCCGGTCGCGCCGTACAAGCGGACCAACGTCAGTCCGTCGCCGAAGAACAAGCAGTACGGCCGGCTGTAAGCGCAGCCCGCCCAGACCGTCTCGGCCCGCGCGGCGCCTTCTTCGGAGGGCGCCGCGCTTCGATGCAGGGGGAGAGGCCTGCCTCTCGGCACGCGCCCCACGCCCCAGGACGCCGTTCGCGCGCCCGCCCTACCGTCCTCGCATGCCTCGCCTCCGCCCCCTCGCCCGGGTCCGACTCGGGTCGCGATCCCCGCGAACAACGATCGCCCGCCCCCGTGCGCGTGACCTCGTGGAGTGGGCCGCCGCCCTCACGATCCTGGTCGCCATCGTGGCTCCCACCCTCGTCGACGGGCGGCGGGCGTACCTCCACGCACGGACCCCGCTGCCCACCGGTGCCCCGGTCGTCCGACAGTCCGATCCGGCCGGCTGCGGCGCGGCCCTGCTGGCGACGCTCCTGGCCCGTCGCGGGCGCCCGGTCGCGCAGGCCGACCTTCTGGCCGCCGCGCCGCCGGGCCCCGACGGGATCAGCCTGGCGACCTTTCGCCGCCTGGCCGCGGCGCACGGACTGACGGGCGTCTGGCGGACGCGGGCTCCACGCTCGCTGCCGGAGGGCACGTTCGTCGCGCACCTCGCGCGACCTGCCGGCCACTTCGTCTACGTCGATGCGCGCGTCGGGGACTACCTGCACGTCCTCGATCCGGCCCGCGGAGCCGCGATGTGGCACGTCGATCGGTTCCTCGCGCGCTGGTCGGGACGCTACC
>CAZJGU010000051.1:19771-20414 GCA_964545455.1 uncultured bacterium
CTGGAGGCGGACGCGTGATGCCTCGCTCCCTGACCTGGGCCCTGGCCGCGGCGGTCGGCTTCGCGCTCGCGACGCGTCCCGGTCCGTGGGGACCGCTGGCGTGGCCGGCCGCCTTCGCCCTGCAGCGGGCGCTGCGCTTCGCCGACGGTCGTGCGGCCGCCGCGCGCGACGCAGCCATCGCGGCGATCGGCCCGGCCTCCGTGGCGGTCACGCCGCTGGCGCCGCTACAGCCGGCCGGCGCGCTGGTGGCGTTGCTGGCGATCGCGGGCAGTTTCGCCATCGTCGGGCTGGTCGCGGCCCCTGCTCGCTCGTGCGCCGGCGCGGAGGACGCCGATCCCGGTCCGATCCCGATCGCGCTGGTGGCGTCGTTCGCCTGGATCGCGATCGAACGGGCGTGGGGCGCGCGATGGCTCCTCGGCGACGCCGCCGTTCCGGTCGTCGCGATCGGCAGCGCTCTCGTCGACGGACCCGTTCGACGCCTCGCCAGCATCGGCGGCACGCCGGCCCTGGGGCTGACCCTGCTGCTCCTGGGCGGCGCAGCCGACGGCCTGCTGCGACGCCACGTGCCTGCCTGGGCGCGAGCGGCCGCGCTGGCGGGCCTCGTGTTCGTCGGGCTCGCCTCGATCCCGTCGGACGGTCCGAT
>CAZJGU010000052.1:0-19743 GCA_964545455.1 uncultured bacterium
GCGCGCGTGGACGCTACGCGCCCGGCGGGTGGTCGGCCTGGACGCGCCGGTGGCGCTGCGGGGCTACCACTACGGCGGGTGAGGGACGCGCGCCGGCCGGCGTCAGCGCTCCGGCACGATCCGGCACGCCCCGACCGTGTCGAACGGACCGGTCGCGGCCAGCACGACCTCCAGCCGCTCGCCCGAGGGGCCGACGAAGCGCGTCGCCTCCGCCACCGGGCCCGCCTCCCACGACGGCCGTGCGATGCCCGACGCCTGCAGGTGCGCGTCCAGGCTCCGGACGGCCATGTCCAGGCCGGTGCCGGGAAGCTCGAAGCACAGGCCGTTCTCCTGCAGGTCGACCAGGCAGGGCACCACGCTCCCCTCGAGCCCCTCGAGGAAGCCCGCCAGCAGCTGACCGCACGGCGCGGCCGCCAGGGCCGACGAGGCGACGGTCAGCAGCAACGTGGTGCGCACGGCGCGACGAAGACGGTGCACTACCTTGGTCACGATCCTCCGGAGGGCGAACGTGTCCCCGCGCCGGGCGCGGGAGCGTCGGGTCTGGTGTCGTGAACGCGTGGGCCTGCAGCCCGAAGCGACGCCGTGATGATACCCACGCCACGCGACCGCCTGTTCGCGGCGACCGGAGCCCGCGTCGTCGAGGTCGGGCGCGGGCGAGAATCGACGCGATGAGCGAGACGGTACGCACCTTCGTCGCGCTGGCGCCCGCGCCGGAGCAGCGGGCCGCGATCGCGTCGGCCGTCCGGCTGGCCCGCCGGACGCGCCCCGAGCGGGCGCGCCGCTTCCGTTGGAACGATCCCGCGACGGCCCACCTCACCCTGGCCTTCCTGGGCGAGGTGGAACGAGCCCGCGGCGACGAGCTGGTGCGGACCGTCGCCGAGGTCGCCCAGCGGCACGCGCCGTTCCCCTGGGCGTTCGGCGACGCGGGCGCCTTCCCGTCTGCCGACCGGGTGCGCGTCGCCTGGATCGGCCTGCGCACGGGCGAGGCCGCGACGCGCGCCCTCGCCGCGGACCTCGCCGCGACCCTCGCCTCCGCCGGCTGGACCCTCGACGAGCGCCCGTTCCACCCCCACCTGACCGTCGCACGGGCCCGCGGGCGGCCCGAACCGGGCCTCCCGATCGACGCGGCGGTCACCCCCGCCGCGCTGGTCACGGAGGTCGTCGTGATGACCAGCCGGCTGGCATCCGACGGCGCCCGGCACACGCCGCTGGCGCACCTGCCGATGGCCGGCGCGGCCGGCTCGCCGCACGGCGCCGGACCCGCGTGAGCGACGCTCAACGCGCCCCGCGGGCCTCCCGCAGCGTCGCGAGCCGCACCGCGTGCCGCCCCATCCCCGCCCACGGGTCGCGGTCCAGCTGTCCCAGCCGTCGCGGCAGGTTCGCGACCGTCCAGCGCTGCGGCTCCAGCCGCGCGTCGTCCAGCTCGTGGAGCCCGATCGGCGTCGCGACCGGCGCACCGGCTCGCGCCCGCACCGCGTAGGGCGCGACGGCGGTCTGGCCGTAGGCGTTGCGCTGCACGTCCAGGTAGAGCCGGCCGGCGCGCTTCGCGATGCGCTGCTCCACCGTCAGGCGCTCGGGGTGGAGCTCCGCCAGGCGCTCGGCCAGCGACGCCGCCACCGCCCGCGCCTCGTCGTGCGTCGCGTCCCTTCGGATCGGCACGATCACGTGCAGCCCGCGCGAGCCGGTCGTCATCGCGTACGGCGTCCCGCCCAGGTCCTGCAGCAGCGCCACCAGCCGTCGGGCAGCCCAGCGGACCGACCCGAAGCCGCCCTCCTCGGGCGGGTCGAGGTCGAAGATCATCCGGTCGGGCCGCTCGAGGTCCGGCAGCCGTGCCGTCCAGCGGTGCAGCGTGATCGTGCCCAGGTTCGCGAGGTAGGCGAGCGCCGCCCGGTTGGACGCGCCGACGTGGACGATCGCGCCCTCCGGATCGTCCGGATCGGCGCGCGCGGCCTCGATCGCCGCGACGTAGTCGGGCATCCCGTCGCCCCGGTGCTGCTGGACGAAGCCGTCGCCGTCGATCCCGTCCGGGTAGCGCTCCAGCGTCAGCGGGCGGTCCTCCAGGTGCGGCAGCATGCGGTGCGCGACGGACAGGTAGTGCTCGATCAGGTCGTCCTTGCGGACGCCCGCCTCCGGGAACAGCACCTTGTCGGGCCGCGAGGTCCGCACGACGTAGCGTCCGAAGCGTCGGGTCGGGCTCACGACGGTCGCTCCCGCACGACCTCGCGCGCCGGCTTGTCCTCCCGCACGCCCAGGAAGCTCGGATGGCGCAGCCGACCGGCCCGCGTCCACTCGCGGAACGCCACCTCGACGACCAGCTCGGGCCGCACCCAGTGCGTCCCGTCGTCCGGCGGCGGAGCGGCGAACGGCGCCTCCTGGGTCGCGAGGTCCCGAAGTCGCTCGCGCAGCTCGCGCGCCCGCTCCTCGTCGAACCCCGTGCCCACCTTGCCGTGGTAGCGCAGGTCGTCCCCGTCCCAGGTCCCCAGCTGCAACGCTCCGATCCCCACTCGCGATCCCTGCGGCTCGGTCCAGCCGCCGACCACGAACTCCTGCCGGTTCCCGCAGGTGAACTTGCGCCAGTCGCGCGAGCGGGCGTGGCGGTACGGCGCGGCCGCCCGCTTGGCGATCAGGCCCTCCCGGCCACGCCGGCAGGCCTCCTCGAAGCGGCGCTCGCCCTCCTCGTTCCAGTGCGGCGTGAAGCGAAGCGGATCGTCGAACCGGAGCGCCCGCTTGAGCAACGCCTTGCGGGTCCGCAGCGGCAGCGCCGTGGTGTCCCGGCCGCTCAGGTGGAGCAGGTCGAAGAGGTAGTAGCGCACCGCCACCCCGCTGGCGCGCGCCTCGTCCGGGTCCTGGATGCCGATGCGCTGCTGCAGCCGCTGGAAGCTGGTGAGCTCACCGTCGAAGGCGACCACCTCGCCGTCGACCACGAAACGCGTGGCCTCCTGCGCGCGCAGCGCCTCGACCAGCTCCGGGTAGGTGCCGTTCAGGTCGCGCTGGTTGCGCGAGCGCAGGCGCACCTCGTCGCCGTCGCGGAAGGCCAGGCAGCGCTCCCCGTCCAGCTTGCGCTCGAAGACCCAGTCGCGCGAGGAGAACGCCTCGTCCACCAGCACGGCCAGCATCGGGTCGGTCCACGCCGGCACGTCGGCGCGGCGCAGCGCATCCCGGTCGTCCGCGCTCAGGCGAGCGAACGGGTCAGGCATCGTCCTCCCCCACCGTCTCGCCCCGCTCGCGCACCTGGGCCAGCGTGCGACCCGAGACGACCGAGCGCCTCTCGCCCACCGTGCGGCGCCCGTCGGCGTGCTCGTCGTCCATCTTGATCAGCAGCCAGCGCTCGTCGTCGGTCCGCTTGAGCGCCCAGCCTCCCTGCAGCCGCTCGCCCTCCAGGAACACCTCGAGCAGGCCGTCCTGCAGCGCCTCCGGCATGCCCAGGTGGTCCTTGCGGGCGCGCAGGTTGCGGTACGTTCCGCGGTCCCAGATCAGGATCGTGCCGGCCCCGTAGCTCCCCTCGGGGATGACGCCCTCGACGTCGGCGGTGCTCATGGCGTGATCCTCGGTGCGGATCGCCAGGCGGGCCTCGGACGGGTCGTACGACGGCATCTTCGGAACCACCCACGACGCCAGGGCGCCGTCGATCTCCAAGCGAAGGTCGGCGTGCGTGCTGCTCGCGTCGTGCAGGTGCAGGACGTACGTGCGCGTGCCGGTTCGTTCGGGCATGGGGTCTCCCGCGCGGCGGGCGCGACACCAAGGCCGGCTGATCCGGTTCCACCGACGCGCCCAGGGGAACGTGATCCGAGGATAGCGCGGCTTGACCCTGACGTTACGTGAAGGTCCATCATCGGGGAGGAGGGACGCCATGGACGACACGGAGTGGACGATCGGCCAGGTCGCACGCGCGGCGGGCGTAAGCGTGCGCACGCTGCACCACTACGATTCGATCGGACTGCTGGCTCCGGCGCGGCGGAGCCGCAACGGCTACCGACACTACCGACGCTCCGACCTCGAGCGCCTGCAGCGGATCCTCGCCTACCGCGCCCTGGGCCTGCCCCTCGACGCGATCGCCGACGCCCTCGCAGGGGGCGACGATCGCCGCCACCTCGGCGAGCAGCTCGCCGACCTCGACCGCCGGATCGCCCACCTCGCGGCGATCCGCGACGCGATCTTCACCACCCTGGAGGCACGTACGATGGGCATCGACCTCACCCCCGACGAACTGCTCGACGTCTTCGGCGATCACGACCCGACCCGCTACGCCGCCGAGGCGGAGTCCCGCTGGGGCGACAGCGACACCTGGAAGGAGTCGCAGCGACGCACCCGACGCTACCGACGGGAGGACTGGGCCCGTATGAAGGCGGAGGTCGACGCGATCGAAGCCGCGCTGGCCCGAGCGCTGGCCGACGGCGAGGCGGCGGACAGCCCTACCGCGACGAGCTGGGCCGAGGCCCACCGCCGGCACATCGACCGCTGGTTCTACCCCTGCACGCCCGCCACGCACAAGCAGTTGGGCACCCTGTACCGAACCGATCCACGCTTCCGCGCCCACTACGACGACCGTGCCGCCGGCCTGGCGGACTACCTGGCCGACGCGATCGACGCCGCCGCAGCGCGCGACGGCGACGCGTGAGGCTCGCCCGCTAGCCGTCGCGCACGCCGAACGCGAACCAGCTCTCCGACCGGTACCTCTCCCCCGGCCGTAGCACGATCGTCGGGAAGTGCGGGTGCGACGGCGCGTCCGGGAACCGCTGCGCCTCGAGCGCGATGCCGTCGCCTTGGCGGTAGCTCCGGCCGCCCCGACCGACGTCGCGCCCGTCGAAGACGTTGCCGGCGTAGACCTGCAGGCCGGGCTGGTCGGTCCGGACGGTCAGGGTGCGCCCCGACGACGGGTCCTCCAGGACGGCCGCCAGGCGCAGGCCGTCCTCGTCCGTCGCGCCCAGAACGAAGCTGTGGTCGACGCCGCGCGCGAGGTGGATCTGTCGGTGGTCGGCCCGCACGACGTCGCCGATCCGAGCTCCGGCGCGCAGGTCGAACGGCGTGCCGTCCACCGCCGCGAGTTCGCCGGTGGGCAGCATCGTGGGGCCGACCGGCAGGTAGGCGTCGGCGTCGACCTGCAGGCGGTGGTCGTCGGTCGTCCCGCGACCCGCGCCGGCCAGGTTCCAGTGGGCGTGCTGGGTGAGGTTCACGAGGGTCGGCGCGTCGGTCCTCGCGGACAGCAGGACGCCCAAGCGGTGGTCCGGCGTCCAGCGGTAGCGCACCTCGACCTGCAGCCGCCCCGGGTAGCCCTCCTCGCCGTCGAGCGAGGTGCGCCGGAGGACCACCTCGGCCGCTCCGTCGTCGCACGACCTCGCCTCGGACGCCCAGACCCGCCGGTGGAAGCCTCCCGGCCCGCCGTGCAGGTGGGCGTGGCCGTCGTTGGCCGCGAACCGAAGCACCTGGCCGTCCAGCCGGGCGATCGCCCCGCCGATGCGGCCGGCCACCCGCCCGATCAACGCCCCCAAGTAGGCGTCGCCCCGCTCGTACGCCGCCAGCTCGTCGTAGCCCAGCACCACGTCGGCCAGCCGCCCCCCGGCGTCGGGCACGCGCACGTCCGCCAGCGTCGCACCGAGGTCCAGCACGGCGACCGACGCCCCGTCGGGTGCGGTCAGGTCGTGGCGCACGACCGGCTCGCCGGCGAGGGTGCGACCGAAGGGACGGGCGTCGATCCGAACGGAGGCCATGCCCGAGGCTACCGCGACGTCTGCACCCCGCCCCACCGTCCACGCCCCTGCGGGCGTCTATGCTCACGCATGGCCGTTCACCTCCACCACGTCGCCACCGTCGTACCGTCCGCCTCCTACGAGCAGGCGTCGGCCGGCGACGTGATGCGCAGGTGGATCGGTGGAGACCGGCGGACCGACCTGCTGCTGAACCGCATCTACGCCCGCTCCGCGATCGACCGCCGGCAGAGCGTGTTGGAGGACTTCCTGGACGAGGAGGGGCGCCGGGCCGCCCGCTCGGAGGCGGTGCCGATCCATGACGACGGCGCCGCCCCAGCGGGGCGCGTCCCGCCCACCCGGCAGGGCGGTGGCTTCTTCGTCGACGATGCCGGCGGCTTCCGCAGCCCCGGCACCGCCGAGCGCAACGCTCGCTACCGCGAGGAGGCGGCGCCGCTGTTCGTCCAGGCCGGCCGCCGCGCCCTGGACGCCATGGACGACGTCGGCGTGGAGGACGTGACCCACCTGGTCACGGTGTCGTGCACCGGCTTCTACGCGCCCGGTCCGGACCTCGACGTGGTCCACGGCCTGGGCCTACGGCCGACCACCGAGCGCTACCACGTCGGCTTCATGGGCTGCTACGCCGCCTTCCCCGCCCTGCGCATGGCCCACGCCTTCTGTCGCGCCGATCCCGACGCGGTGGTGCTGATCGTGGCCACGGAGCTGTGCAGCCTGCACCTCCAGCCGGACCGCGCGGTCGACCCGATCGTCGCCGCCAGCGTCTTCGCGGACGGGGCCGCCGCCGCGGTCGTGTCGTCGCGCCCGCCGACCGGCCGGGCGCTGCGGATGGAGCGCTTCGTCGACGGGCTCGCGCCCGAGGGCGCCTCCGACATGGCCTGGACGATCGGCGACCACGGCTTCGAGATGGTCCTCAGCTCGTACGTCCCCAAGGTCGTGGGCGAGAAGGCGCACGCCGCGCTGGACCCGCTGCTGGACGGCAGCGGCGTGACGATCGCCGACGTCGGGCGCTGGGCGGTCCACCCGGGCGGGCGCGCGATCCTCGACCGCCTCGAGGAGGGGTTGGCGCTGCCGCCCGAAGCCCTGGCGGCGTCCCGCAGCGTGCTGCGCCGCTACGGCAACATGTCCAGCGCCACCGTGCTGTTCGTCCTGGCCGAGCTGATGGCCCGACCCGGCCCGACCGAGGAGCCACTGGTGGCCATGGCGTTCGGCCCCGGCCTGACGGTCGCCTCGGGACTGTTCACGAGCGTCTGAGCGGAGGACCGTGCGACGCGCGACGCACCTGGCCGAGCGGATGGACGACCCGGCGTGCGACCCCGCCGCGCTGGCGCGCACCTACGGCCAGTTCGCCGTCCTGAACCAGCTGGTGTCCGGCTGGCGGACGGCGTGGCGCGTCGTGATCGCGCCCGCCGCGCGCCGCGCCGCGGAGGCACGGGGCGCGGCCGACGTGCTGGACGTCGGGGCGGGCGGCGGCGACCTGGCGCGGCGCCTGGCCGGCTGGGCCGCCGCGGACGGCATCCCCGTGCGCGTCACCGGGATCGACCCCGACGAGCGCGCGCTGGCCTACGCCTGGTCGCGCCCGGCGCCGCCCAGCGTGCGCTTCGTGGCCGACGACCTGCTGGACCTGGCCGAGCGCGGTCGGCGCTACGACCTGGTGCTCTCGAACCACGTCCTGCACCACCTGCCGGAGGAGGCGCTACTTCCGTTCCTGGCCGCCAGTCGCGCCGTCGCGCGCGAGGCGCTGTTGCACAACGACCTGCACCGCACGCGCTGGGCGCTGCCGGCCTTCGCGATCGTGTCCCTCCCCTTCCGGGCGTCGTTCGTGCGCGAGGACGGCTTCACCTCGATCCGGCGGGCCTGGCGTCCGCACGAGCTGGCGGCGCACCTGCCCGACGGCGTCGAGGTCCGACGCCCCAGCCCCTTCCGCCTGTGGGTGACCGGCGGACCGGCGACGTGAGCGGCGCCCCGGCGGACGTCGACCTCGCCATCGTCGGCGCGGGCGCCACCGGCCTGTTCCTGGCGGCCGCGGCGGTCCGCGCCGGGGCACGCGTGGCGCTGTTGGAGGAGCGCGACGCGCCGACGCGCCACTCGCGCGCCATCGGCATCCACCCGCCCGGGCTGGCCGCACTGGACCGGCTGGGCGTCGCCGACACCCTGAGGGCGCAGGGCGTCGAGGTGGTCCGAGGCCACGCCAGCGCTGGCGACGCCCCCAGCGGCGTGCGCCCCCTGGGGGTGCTGGACTTCGGGCGGACGCTGCCGGATCCCTACCGCTTCGTGCTGACCGTCCCGCAGCACCGGACCGAGGCGGCCCTGGAGGACGCCCTCGCCCGCGTCGCGCCGGACGCGCTGCGCCGGGGGGTGCGGGTGGACGGCTGGCGCGACGACGGCGAGGGGGTGACGTTGGCGTTGGTCGCGAGCGACGGGCGCGCGAACCTCCGTGCGGGACTGGTCGTCGCCTGCGACGGCGCGCGTGGCGGCGCGGCCGAACGGTTGGGCGTGCCGGTCGACGGGGGCCGCTACGGCGACGTCTACCTGATGGGCGATCTGGTCGACGACGTCGGCGGGCCGGGGGGCACGCCGCTGGGCCCCGACGCCGCGATCCACCTCGCTCCGGACGGGGTGGTCGAGGCGTTCCCGCTGCCCGGCGGCGTGCGCCGCTGGGTGGTCAAGACGGCGAGCCGTCTGGAGGCCGACGACCCGCGGGTCCTGACCGACCTGGTGGCCGCGCGGGCGGGGGTCCGTCCCGATCCGGAGGGCGCGACGATGCTGTCCTCGTTCGGGGTGCAGCGGCGGCTGCCGCGGCGCTTGACGGTGGGACGCGTCTGGCTGGCGGGGGACGCCGCGCACGTGGTCGCGCCGATCGGCGGCCAGGGGATGACGCTGGCCTGGCTGGGGGCCGAGAGCCTGGTCGCCGGCTGGCGCGCGCACGCCGAGGGCCGCACCTCGCTGCGCGAGGCGGCCGCCGCCTACGACGCCGTCCAGCGACGCCGGGCTCGCCAGGCGGTCGCACGCGCCGCCTGGAACCTGCGCATGGGCCGCGCCACGCGCTGGGACGCCGCACGCGGCCTGCTGGTGCGTGCCCTTCTGACCCCACCCCTGGCCGGGCGGATGGCCCGGACGTTCACGATGCAGGCATGAGCGCCGTTCGTCCGGTCGCCTGGTTCCGGCACCTGCGGCTGCCGTTCAACCTGCTGCTCTCGCCGATCTACCTCTACGGCGCGGCCGCCGGCGCCGTGCACGCCGGCGTCGCGCGTCCGTTGGCCGATCCGGCCTTCTGGCTGGCGTTCGCGTCGCTGCACCTGTTCCTCTACGGCGGGACGACGGCGTTCAACTCCTACTACGACCGCGACGAGGGGCCGGTGGGCGGCATGCTCTCGCCGCCGCCGGTGGACCGCGGCCTGCTGCCGTTCTCGCTGGTCGTGCAGGCGATCGGCCTGGTCCTCGCGGTCCCCGTCGGGGGCGCCTTCCTGGGCCTGTGGCTGGCGCTGTTCGCCCTCTTCACCGCCTACTCGCACCCGACCGTCCGCCTCAAGGCGCGGCCGGGCGTCGCGCTGGCCACGATCGCGCTCGGGCAGGGCGGCCTGGCGTTCGCGCTGGGCTGGACGGTGTTCGCGCCCGCCGGCGCGCTGGCGGGCGCGGCGCCGCTCGTGCGGATGGCGCTGACCGCGATGATCGTGACCGGCCTGTACGTCGTGACCCAGAGCTACCAGGCCGAGGAGGACCGGGCCCGCGGCGACCGTACCCTGCCGGTCCTGCTGGGGCCGGCCCGGGCGCTGCGCTGGGCCGCGGTCGTGCTGGCGCCCGGCGGCGCGATGCTGGCCGTGGACCTGGCACGCTGGGCCGGCGCGTCGATCGCCGTCCTGGCGACGCTGGCCACGGTCGCGCTGGCCGGGGCGCTGGTCGGCTGGTCGCGCCGGGTCGAGGTCCTCGACACCCGGAGCAACTTCCGCATCGCCATGAGCGTCTCGACCGTGACCGGGGTCGCGACGGGCCTGCTGCTGCTGGCGCTGCTGGCCGGCGCGATCGGCCGGTGAGCGGGCGGGCGCGGCGCCGAGATCACAGCCGCAGCGCCAAGTGCACCTCGTCGTGGGGCCGACCGTCCACGCGCAGGTAGTCGGGCTCGACCCCCCAGACCTCGAACCCGCGCGAGCGGTAGAGCGCCAGGGCGGTTTCGTTGCCGGCGGAGGTCGAGAGGTAGACGAGCTCGATCCCGGCCAACTGGCGCGCGCCGTCCAGGGCGGCGTCCAGGAGACGGCCGGCGAGGCCGCGCCCCCGCTGCTCGGGCCGGAGGTAGACCGCCACCACGACCGCGCGGTGCCGCCGCTTGCGGTCGGCGTCGCGGATCAGGCCGGTCGTCCCCACCAGCTCGCCGTCGACGAAGGCACCGAACATCGTCGCCTCGCCGTTCGACGTGGCGTTGCGCGCCAGCCGCGCGCGCTGACCCTCGACGCCCAGGGCGCGCTCCTCGTCGACGTGCCGCAGGAACGCCTCCGGGTGGTCGGCGAGCGCCACCAGCCGTAGCGCGTGCAGCGCCGGGGCGTCGTCGGGCCCCAGCCTGCGCACGACGACCGACCCGTCGCCGCTCATCGCGGCAGCAGGAAGCCGCGGCCCAGCTCGTCGCTCGGCGCCAGCACGAAGCGGGACGTCCCGACCGGATGGGCCGCGCCCCGCACCTCGGGCACGACCGCCTCCCGGCCGTCCCACGCTTCGGTCCGCACGATGCGGCCACGGAAGACCGACGCGCGGCCGAGGATCGATTCGATCGCCACCTCCTGATCGGCGGCGACCTCGCCGCGCGCGTGCGCCACGGCCAGCCGGGCCGAGACCCCCGATCCGGTGGGCGAGCGGTCCACCTCGCCTTCGGCGAAGACGCACAGGTTGCGGTCGTGGTGGGTCGGATCCTCGGCGGGCCCGGTCAGGATCGCGCCGTAGAGGAAGGCCAGGTCGTCCTCGGGGTGGGCGACGCCCAGGTCCACGCTCCCGTCGCGCAGCGCGGCGCGCCCCGCGTCGACCAGCGCCCGGGCGGCCCGGACCAGGTCGGGGGTGCACGCGGTCGCAAGCGGCAGGCCCAGCCGCTCGGCCGGCAGGATCGCGTAGAACGCCCCGCCGTAGCCGACGTCGAAGCGGACCTCGCCGATGCCGGGCACCTCCAGGGTGGCGTCCAGCGCCGCGGCGAAGGAGGGGACGTTCTCGAACGCCACCTCGCGGACGCGTGGGGTGCGTCCCGCCTCCCGGGCGGCGTCGGCTTCGATCGGGTCGATGCGGGCCTCGACCCGCAACAGGCCGCAGGGGGCGTCGATCCCGAAGCGGGCCGTCGTACCCTCGGCGGGCACGGCCCCGGTCTCGACCAGGGCGGTGCCCAGCGCGATGGTTCCGTGCCCGCACATGGTCGAGTAGCCCTCGTTGTGCAGGAAGAGCACGCCGCAGACCGCCTCGTCGTGGTCCGGCGGCACCAGCACCCCGCCGTACATGTCGGCGTGCCCGCGCGGCTCCCACATCAGCGCGGTGCGGACCCCGTCCAGGCGGTCGCGCAGGAAGCGGCGCCGCTCCAGGATGGTGGCGCCCGGCAGGTCGGGCAGCCCGCCGGTGACGATGCGGAACGGCTCGCCGGCGGTGTGGTAGTCCAGCACCTCGATCGCCGTGACGCCCGGCGCGACCTCGGCCGGGTCTCGGAAGGCCGGGATGCGATCCGGGTCCAGACGCAGGCGCGTCATCGCGGCAGCTCCAGCCCGGCGCCCGCCCGCTCGGCCGCCTGCACGACGCCCCAGCCGATCGCCAGGTCGCACACCGCGACGCCCAGGTGGTTGACGACGACCGTGGTCCCTACCGGCCGCTCGCGCAGCGCCCGCCCCGTCCCGTCCGGATCGGCGATCGCCTGACCCAGCGTCGCGTCGGCCGGGCCGTAGCCGGGCAGCTTGCCGGCGGCGCGCGTCGCGTCGAACTGCGGCGCGTCGTCCACGATCAGCCGGGGCAGGTCGGGGGCGGAGGGACCGTGGCGGCGCACGCCTTGGGCCGTGCGTGCCGTCACGGCGGTGGCGTAGTCGGTCGCGACCAGCGTCGCACCCGGCACGATCCGGTCCGCGTCCAGCTCGCGCCCGGCGGTGCCGAACGCGACCGAGGTGATCACCACGTCCACGTCCTCGAGCGCCGCCGCCAGCCCGTCCGGCCCGACCACGTCGTCCCCGGGCCGCAGCGGCAGCTCCGACACCGCGCGGCGGGTGACGAAGCGGACCCGGGCGTCCGGCGCCTCGGCCGCCAGCGCCTCGCGGTGCGATGCGGCCTGCACCCCGCCCCCGACGAAGGTGACGCGCCACGACCCGCCCGCCGCGACGTGCTCGGTCCGGGGCGGCACCGCGCGCAGCGCGGCCATGCTGACCGCCGCGGTGCGCGCGCCCGTCAGCCCCGCCGCCGCCACGATCGCGGCCAGACCGGTGCCGCCCGGACGCTCCAGAAGGATCGCGCCGCCGATGTTCGGGGGCGGCGCGGCCGGATCGCCCGCGATCCACTTCATCCCGACCAGGCGGAGGCCGTCCAGCTGCACGGCGGCCGGCATGGCGTGGGCGAACGCCTCGCCGCGCCCGACGGCGACCGGAACCTTGGGCGACAGGTCGGCGCGGCCGGGGTCGGCCCCGTCGGCCCGCCGCGTCAGGGCCGCCAGCGCCGCCTGGCAGAGGCGCACCCGCTCGGCCGGATCGGGCAGGAAGCGCGGCGCCTCGGCGTCGGAGAGGTAGCGGATCGGTTCGGACATGGTCCGGATCGTAGCGTGCCGCCCGCCTGGTCCGCCGACGCACCCCGATCGCGGGGCCGCTCGCGGTCGTGACGGCCTCGCGCGGCTACGGTGACCTCATGGCCCGTCGCCCCCGCCCCGAACGCCCCGGTCCCGGCCAGGAGTCGGTCTGGGACTACCCGCGCCCACCCGTCCTCGACCCCAGCGACGAGCACGTGATCGTCCGCTTCGCCGGTCGTACCGTCGCCGACAGCCGG
Organism: uncultured bacterium; assembly: GCA_964545455.1. Taxonomy (GTDB): domain Bacteria; phylum Deinococcota; class Deinococci; order Deinococcales; family Trueperaceae; genus SLSQ01. The sequence goes on from CAZJGU010000052.1 coordinate 12,687, forward strand.
CGTGCGGTCCGCGTGCTGGAGACCTCGCACGCGCCCGTCTACTACCTTCCGCCCGAGGACGTCGACCCGACCGTGCTGCGGGAGGGACGACGCCGCAGCTTCTGCGAGTTCAAGGGCGCCGCCTCGTACGCCGACCTGGTCGTGGGCGAGGCCCGGTCGCCCAACGCCTGCTGGTGGTACGCCTCGCCCACCCGGCGCTACGCGGAGATCGCAGGCTGGATCGCCTTCTACCCCTCGCGCGTCGACGCCATCACGGTCGACGGCGAGCCGGTCCAACCCGTCGGCGGCGACTTCTACGGCTCCTGGGTGACCTCGCGCGTGGTCGGCCCGTTCAAGGGCGGACCGGGGACCGAAGGCTGGTAGTCGCTCAGACGGCGCAGGCGCGCGCCCAGTCGACGCGCGGCGCGACCTCGGCGATGAGCATCTCGAGACCGGCCCGGTCGTCGCCATCGAAGGTCGCCGGCCGGTCGCTGTCCAGGTCCAGGACCGCCACGACCGTTCCGGCCGCGTCGCGGATCGGGACGACGATCTCCGAGCGCGAGCGCGGATCGCAGGCGATGTGCCCCGGGAAGGCGTGGACGTCGGCGACGACCTGCGTGGCCCCCTCCGCGACGGCGGTCCCGCAGACGCCCGACCCGATCGCGATGCGCACGCAGGCCGGCCGTCCCTGGAACGGACCGAGCACCAGCTCGCCCCCCTTGCGCAGGTAGAAGCCGGCCCAGTTCAGGTCGGGCAGCCACTCGTACACCGCGGCGGACACGTTGGCGAGCGCCGCCAGCCAGTCGTCCTCGCCGTCCAGGAGGGCGGCGACCCTGCGGCGCAGCTCGTCGTAGCGTTCCGGTTTGGGCAGGCGGGCGCCCAGGGAGGGATCGGGGAGGGCCTCATGCATGCGCGCCATGCTACCGCCGGCGCCCCGGGCGGGCGTCGCGTCCGGTCGGCTAGCATCCGGCCATGGCGATCCACCGCTTCGACCCCGTCCGCTGGCACACCACCTTCGCTGCGCACGATCCGGTGTTCACGCTCCAGGACGGCGACACGCTGGTCACCCACACCGTCGACGCGGCCGGCGTCGACGCGACCGGCACGCGCGTCGCGCCCACCCCCAACCCGCTCACCGGCCCGTTCCGGATCGAGGGTGCGCGGCCGGGCGACCGCCTGCGCGTGCGCATCGACGCGGTGCGACCCGACCGCGGCTACGGCTTCGCGCGGGCGTCGCTGGCGCCCAACGTCGTCGATCCCGCCTTCGTCCCCGAGATGGGCTACGACCCGCGCAACGACGGCGCGCGCTTCCGCGTCTCGCTGCAGGACGGCACCGCCACGCTGTGGCGGGACGAGGGGCCGCTGGCCGGCTGGAGCCTGCCGCTGGCTCCGATGCTTGGCTGCATCGGCGTGGCGCCCGCCGGCGGCGAGGCGATCTCGACCGCGACGTCCGGGCCGCACGGCGGCAACATGGACGTCCGGCGCCTGGGGCCCGGCGCCGAGGTGCTCCTGCCGGTGTTCGAGCCGGGCGCGCTGCTGTTCGTCGGCGACGCCCACGCCGCCCAGGGCGACGGCGAGATCTCCGGCACCGGCATCGAGATCTCGGCCGAGGTGCACCTCGCCGTCCACCTCGAACGCGGCGGGGCCCCGGTCGGCTGGCCGCGCGGCCAGGCCGGGGGCGAGCGCTTCACGATGGGCAACGCCCGCCCGTTGGACCAGGCCGCCCAGCACGCGACCACCGAGATGGTGCGCTGGCTGATGGAGGACCTGGACCTGAGCGCCGCCGACGCCGGCCTGCTGATGAGCCAGACGGTGCGCTACGACATCGGCAACGTCTTCGACCCGGCCTACACCGTCGTCTGCCGGATGCCGGAGGCGGTGCTCGACGCGATGCGACCGAACGAGGAACGCTGAGGGTCGCTACTCGATCCGAGTGAGCCGGATCTCGACCGCGTCGTCGCCCTCGCCGTAGCGGCTGTAGCAGGGGAAGGGCACGCCCTCGGCGAGGCCCAGCTCGATCGGCGGCTGCTCGCCCGCCGCCAGCTCGATGCGCACGTCGACGCAGGTGGCGCCGGCGACCTCGCTGGTGCTCTCCATGTAGACCATCCCGAAGCCGGGCAGCTCGATCGGGTCGGGGCGCACCGCGACCTCCTCGTCCGCCAGCACCAGCGGCAGCACCATGAACGCCGGCCCGAGGAACATCGCGCCGCCGAACCCGAACATGCCCAGCCCGCCACCGAAGGCGGCGTCCGCGAGGTCGCCGCCGGCCACGCCTGCGCTGCGTACCGTCTGCACGGTGGTGACGTCGAAGCCGTCGCCGGCCTCGACGACGTCGATCTCCATCGTCAGCTGCAGCTCGCCCTGCGCGTTCAGGATCTCGATGGTGTAGGCCTGGGCGCGCTCCTCGAACTCGAGCGGCTCCCACTGAAACGCCAGCGCGACCCCGCCGAGCAGGATCGTGACCAGGACCAGGGTCGTACGAATCGTGCGCATGGTGCCTCCGTTCCCGGCCCGGACGGGACGGTCCGGGCGCGCCGGATCAGGCTACCGGAGGGGTCGACGGCGACGAGGTGCCGATCAGCAGGCCGTTGGACAGGCCGCGCATGCGGAAGCGCAGCGACGCGTCCAGCCGGAGATCGACGCGTGCTCGCAGCGCGTCCGGCTCCGGGAAGATCAGGCCGAAGCGCCAGTCGGACGCGGCCCCCAGCAGCTGCGCGACCAGCGCGGCGGGCTCCGCGCCGCGCGCGCCGGCCCTCCGACCGTAGGGCGGATTCGAGAGCAGGAGCGGCCGGCGGGCGCCGTAGCGCCGCGCCAGCTCACGCAGGTCCACGTCGCGGGCGTCGGCGTGCAGGAGCTCGCAGAACGGCGTCCAGCCGGACCGTTCGAGGTTCCTGCGCGCCGCCGCGATCGCGTCGCCGTCGACGTCGATCCCGACCAGCCGTGGCGGCGTTCGTTCGTCCTGGCACAGGGCGCGCCGGGCGTGCCGGAAGCGTGCCGGGTTCCAGGCGGGCGACGCCTCCATCCCGAAGCGTCGAGCCCCGCCCGGGCAGCGCCCCGCCGCCAGCGAGGCGGCCTCCTCCAGCACCGTGCCCGCACCGCAGAAGGGATCGACGATCAGGTCCGCGCGCACCGCCTCCGCGGCCAGCGCCAGGGCGGCGGCGGTCGTCTCGCGCAGCGCTCCGGGCACCGTCCAGCGCTCGCCCGAGCGCCGGTGCAGCGGCCGGCCGGCCACGTCGATCCAGACCCCGGCCCGGTCGTGGTCCAGCTCCAGCCGCAGGTCCAGCCGCGGCGCGTCGTCGCCCCCACGATCGTCGATGCCGTGCGCCCGGATCGACTGCCGCAGCGTTCGTTCCAGCCCGGCCTCGTCCCGCAGGCGCGACCGCCGGGTGACGACCCGCACCTCCAGCCGGCAGCGCGGGGGCAGCCACCAGGCCCAGCTCACGCGCCCCAGGTGGTCGTGCAGCATCGGGAAGGTCGCTGCGGCCTCGTCGGCGACGCGCAGCCGCAGCGCGTCGGCCGTCCGCAGGCCGAGCGCCAGGGCGTAGACCACGTCGAAGGGCGCCTCCAGCCGGACCCGACCGGAGGTCGTTTCGCGCGGGGCGTCGGGCGCCAGGGCGGCGACCTCCTGCTCCAGCAGCGGCTCCAGCCCGGCGGCGGCGCTGGCCTGGATCCACCAGCGTCGGTTCCACACGCGACGCTTGAGGGCACGGCGGAGCGCAGCCTCGCTGGGCGGGGCGGAGCGGTCACCGCTCACGAGACGATCTCCATCGCCAGGCCGTGGGCGTCTCGAGCGGTCACGGCGTCGACCCGCCCTCGGCCTTGCCCGCGCGCGGCAGACGCACCTCGAAGCGCGCGCCGCCCAGGGGCGAGGCGTCCACGCGAACGGTGCCCCCGTGCGCCTCGGCCAGCGCGCGCACGATCGCCAGACCCAGGCCCGAGCCCCCGTCGTCGCGCTGGCGGGCGCGATCGACGCGGTAGAAGCGCTCGAAGACGTGCTCCCGCTGCCCCTCGGGGACGCCCGGGCCGTCGTCGTCGACGCGCAAGCGAACGTCGCGGCCGTCTTCCTCCACCTCCACGCGAACCCGCGACGAGGCGTGCCGCACGGCGTTGTCCAACAGGTTCAGCAGCAGTTGCCGCAATCGATCCTCGTCGCCCGCCACCGTCGCCGGGCGCGCCTCGACCTCCAGCGCCACCCCGCGCGGCCGCGCCCGCGCCGCGAACGCGTCGACGCTGCGCCGCACGCCGGCGGCCAGGTCGACGGGGTCGCACGCGAGGCTCAGCTCGCCGTGCTCGGCCCGGGTCAGCGTGCGCAGGTCGTCGACCAGCCGGGCGAGCAGCTCGACCTGCTCCAGCAGCGCTTCGATCCGCTCCGGGTCGGCCGTCATCAGGCCGTCCTGGACCGCCTCGAGCTCGCTGCGCAGAACGGTCAGCGGCGTGCGCAGCTCGTGCGCCACGTCGCTGGTGAGCCGGCGGCCGCGGCGCTCCTCGGCCTGCAAGGAATCGGCGGTGGCGTCGAAGATGCGGCCGAGCTCGGCGATCTCGTCGCGGCCCCGCGGCGCGACGCGGGCGTCGCGGTCGCCCTGACCGTAGCGGCGGGTGACCTGCGCCAGTCGCGCCAGCGGACGCGTGAGGCCGACGGCGACGCCGGCTCCGACCAGCGCGGCGACGGCCAGCGCGAACGCCGCGGCCTGCAGGTTGGCGTCGCGCAGCTGGCGGCTGAGCACCTCCTGACCGCGGGCGCCCAGGCCGACCGGGTCGGCCGACCCGCCCGGTCCCGCGCCGCGCATCACGCCCGGCTCCGCCAACGCGCGGGGGATGCGCGTCTCGGCCGCGCGGAAGCTGAGCCAGCCGGTCACCGCGACCGACAGGGCGGCCACGGCCACGAACGCCAGGACCAGGCGGACGACCAGGTTCACGGTCGCACGCGGTACCCGACGCCGCGGACCGTTTCGAGCCGGTCGCGGCAGGGGCCCAGCCGACGGCGGAGGTTCTTGACGTGCGCGTCGATGGTGCGCTCGTCCGCCCAGGAGCCCTCCAGGGCGTCCAGCAGCTCGCTCCGCGTCAACGCCGTGCCCGCCCGCGCGACCAGCGTCGCGAGCACCCGGAGCTGCGCCGGACTGAGGGCCAGCGGCGTGCCGGCGCAGCGGGCCTCGGCGGCGTCCAGGTCGACCTCGAGCTCGCCGGCGGCGTGGTGCCGCGGGGCGCGTACCTGGCCGGAGCTGCGGCGCAGCACCGCCTGCACCCGCGCGACGACCTCGCGCGGGCTGAACGGCTTGGTGACGTAGTCGTCCGCTCCCAGCCCCAGGCCCTCGAGGCGGTCGACCTCCTCGGCCTTGGCGGTCACCATCACGATCGGAACGTCGGAGCGCTCGCGAACGCGGCGCGCCACCTCCAGTCCGTCGGGCTCGGGGATCATCAGGTCCAGCACGATCAGGTCGGGATCGGCGGCGCGCCACAGCTCCAGGGCGCGGCGACCGTCGGCGGCGCGCTCGACGCGGTAGCCGGCGTGACGCAGGTAGCGCTCGAGCACGTCGCCGATGCGCGGCTCGTCTTCGACGATCAGGACGCGTTCGCCGGCCATCTCGGGCTCATCCTACGCGGGCGCGTGCGCCCCGGACGGGTTCGTCGGGGCGCACGCGAAGAGAGGACGGGACGGTCGGGCTCAGGAGCGCCCGCCGCGCGGCGTGCCGCGCCCCTGGCCCTTGCCGGGCGCTTCGTCGTTCCCGGCCCCGGCGCCCTCGGCGCGCTGCGCCTGCTGGCGGGCCTGCGCCTGGACGGCGTCCTCGGCGTCGCAGTCGGCCGGGTCGTGGACCTGCTGGCGCGTCTGCTGGCGGGTCGCCGTCGCGGCGTCGTCCTGGACCTGGGCATGGGCGTGCGCTCGCGAGGCATCGTCGGGCGCGGCGCTGCCGGGGTCGTGGAACTGCTGACGCAGCTGGCGCATCTCGGCCGGTTCGGCCGTGCCGGGCTCGTGCAGCTGCTGGCGGACCTGGCTGCGGGTCACGGCGGCGTCGGTCGCGGACGCCTCTTGGTGGCTCGGGCCGTAGGCGAAGGCGGTGCCGGCGACGAGGGCGGCGGCGAGGGCGGCGAGGAGCAGGTTCGTACGGGTCATGATCGACTCCCTTCGAGTCTGGGGGAAGCGCTCCGCTTCCCGGAACGTCCGTAGGGTAGGTCCGCGTTCGTGAACGTTGGGAGAACGTCCTACGCCGTGTCGGTCGGCCGTCCGACGCGCTGCCGCCTGCGGTGCGCCTAGCCTGACCTCGGGCAGCCCCGCCGCGCCACGAAGGGGAGGCGCGCATGGACGACCGACAGCAGCGACACGGACGCGTCGCCGCCGTCCGAGGCGGCGTGGTCGACGTCCGCTTCGGCGGTGACCCGCCCCCGCTGGGCACGCTGCTCAGCGTCGACGAGGACGCCGGCGTGCAGGTCGAGGTCCGCCTCGAGGTGCTCGAGCACCTCGGGGACGGCGTCGTCCGCTGCCTCGCGTCGACCTCGACGAGCGGACTGGCCCGCGGGACCGCGGTCCGCGACCACGGTGCACCGCTCCAGGTTCCCGTCGGCGACGCCCTGTTGGGCCGCGTCGTGAACCTCTTCGGCGAGCCGATCGACGGACGCGGCGAGGTCGCCGCGGACACGTGGCGATCGTGGAACCGCCCCCCGCTGCCGCTGACGCGCCGTTCGACCGCCACCGAGACGCTGCCGACCGGCATCAAGGCGATCGACCTCCTGGCCCCGCTCGAACGCGGCGGCAAGGCCGGCCTGTTTGGCGGCGCCGGGGTCGGCAAGACCGTGCTGATCTCCGAGCTGATCCACAACATGGCGGCGCGGCACCGCGGCGTCAGCCTGTTCTGCGGGATCGGCGAACGCTCGCGCGAGGCCGAGGAGCTGGTGCGCGACGTGCGCGACGCCGGCGTGGCCGACCATGCGGTGCTGGTCTTCGGCCAGATGAACGAGCCGCCGGGCGCGCGCTTCCGCGTCGGCCACACCGCCCTGACCATCGGCGAGTGGTTCCGCGACGACGCGGCCCGCGACGTGCTGCTGCTGATCGACAACATCTTCCGCTTCGTGCAGGCCGGCTCGG
>CAZJGU010000053.1:0-19730 GCA_964545455.1 uncultured bacterium
CTCCTGGGCCCCATCCAACGCCGCATGACTTGACACGAGACACAGTTGCTCAGCCCTGACCCAGGGTCGAGAGGAACTCCTCGTTGGTCTTGGTGCGCGACAGGCGCGAGAGCAGCATCTCCATCGCCTCGGAGGCGTCCATGTCGCTGATGACCTTGCGCAGCAGCCACATCTTGGCCAGCACCGCGTCGTCGAGCAGCAGGTCCTCGCGCCGGGTGCCGGACTTGAGGATGTCGATGGCCGGGAAGATGCGTCGCTCCTCCAACCGGCGGCTGAGGTGCAGCTCCATGTTGCCGGTCCCCTTGAACTCCTCGAAGATCACGTCGTCCATGCGCGATCCGGTCTCGACCAGGGCGGTCGCGAGGATCGACAGGCTGCCCCCGCCGCGGATGTTCCGGGCGGCGCCGAGGAAGCGCTTGGGCCAGTGCAGGGCGCTCGAGTCCAGACCGCCGGAGAGCGTCCGACCGGTCGGGGGCGTGACCAGGTTGTTGGCCCGCGCCAGGCGGGTGATCGAGTCCAACAGGATCATCACGTGCCCCCCGTCCTCGACGATGCGACGGGCGCGCTCGTGCACGAACTCGGCGACGCGGATGTGGTTGGTGGGCGGCTCGTCGAAGGTCGAGGCGACGACCTCGACGCCCTCGACCGACTCGCGGAAGTCGGTGACCTCTTCGGGCCGCTCGTCGACGAGCAGGACGATCAGCGTGATCTCCGGCTCGTTCTGCACGACCGAGTGCGCGATCGCCTTGAGGAGCGTGGTCTTGCCGGCCTTGGGCGGCGCGACGATCAGACCCCGCTGACCGCGCCCGATCGGCGCGAGCAGGTCGATCACGCGCGCGGACAGCTCGTTCGGGCCGGTCTCGAGCTTGATGCGGTGCTCGGGGAAGGTGGGGACCAGGTCGTCGAAGCGCGGGCGCTTGCTGGCCTGGAACGGATCGACGCCGTTGACCGCCTCGACCCGGATCAGGGTGCCGTAGCGCTCGTTGTTGCGCGGCGGGCGCGCCTTGCCGAGGATCCAGTCGCCGGTGCGCAGCTTGAACTGCTTGATCAGCCCCGCCGAGACGATGACCTTGCGTGTCTCGTTCTGCAGCAGCGACGCCTGCAGGAATCCGTAGCCGTCGCTGGAGATCTCCAGGTACCCCTGCACCAGTCGCAGGCCCTCGGACTCGGCCAGGCGCTCGAGGATGGCGACGGCCAGGTCGTCCTTCTCCATGGCGCGGTAGTCCTCGAGGCCGACCTCCTTGGCCAGCAGGTGCAGCTCCGGCAGGATCTTGGTCTGCAGGTCGCGGAAGTTGACGCGCGAGCCACCGCCCCCGCCGCTGCCGCGCGACCGCCGACCGCGACGGTTGCGACCGCCCTTGCGGCCGCCGTCGCCGCCGCTGCCGTCGTCGTCCCCGTCGTCGTCGCGCTCGTTCACGTCGTCGCCGTCGTCGGCGCTGGAACGGGCCGGTTGGTCGTCGCGTTCGTCCGCCCGGCCCTTGCCGGTGCGGCCGCCCTTGCCGCGGCCCCGCTTGGCGCGAGCACCGCCCTCGTCCCCGTCCGTCGACCCGTCGTCGCCGGACGCTTGCTCGCCCACATCGGAGGCGGTCGCATCGCTCTCGGCCTTCTTCTTGCGGGCGGGGGCGCGCTTGGGTTTGGGCTTGGCGGGCGCCTCGTCGGCGTCACCGGCCGCGGACGCGCCGGCGTCGGACGGAACCTCGGAGGACGCTTCGACCTCGTCCTTCTTGCGGGCGCGCGACCGCTTCTTCGGCGCGGGCTCGTGCGCCTCGCCGGCGTCGGCGACGGGCGCGTCGGTGTCGTCCTGCTTCTTGGCTCGTGGGCTCATCTGCACTCCTGGGTACGCGTCGGCCTCGATGTCGCGGGACCTGGGTTCGCGGAAGGGATGACGTCGGCCGTGGATCACGGCGGGTGCGCCCGGACAGCATGCGCGCGCCGGACCCCTGAACGCGGTGGAATGGTGCGGAACTACGGACGGGCGCGGTCAGGTTGTCTGAGGGGCGCAGCGGCGTATTGACGCACGACGTACCGACTGCTAGCGTCCACTATACGCGCGCCCGTGCAAGCGGTGCAAGCCGCCGGCATGGGACGACGGTCAGGCGACGACGGGAACGAGTAGGCGGCCACGCGGCCAGCAGCGATCCGGGGACGGTGGAAGCCCGGGGGTCCGCACCCGCCGAAGATCCTCCCCGAGCCGCTCCCCCAACGCGTCCGGCCCACCGCCGCGACGTCAGTAGACGGAGCCGGGTGGCGCCCGACATCGCGCCGGGTCCTCGCCGTAGCGGCGGGCGACCACGAGACCGGGGCCGTAGGGGCCACGGCGACGTTCGGGTGGTACCGCGCTCCACGGGGCGCCCCGACGCAGACGTCGGGGCGCCCCGTTCCCTCGGGCACGGGCGGCCGAGACGGAAAGGCGAGGACGACGATGCCCGACGGTAGCGACCGACCACTCTTCGACGCGGTCCCCTCCACCCCCGACTTCCCGGCGCTCGAGCGCGCCGTGATCGAGTTCTGGAACGAGCACGACACCTTCCGCCGCTCGCTGGACAAGCCGGCCCCGAAGGGCTCCTGGGTCTTCTACGAGGGTCCGCCCACCGCCAACGGCAAGCCGGGCGTCCACCACGTCATCTCGCGCGCGTTCAAGGACCTCTTCCCGCGCTTCAGGACCATGCAGGGCCACCGGGTCGAGCGCAAGGGCGGCTGGGACACCCACGGCCTGCCGGTCGAGATCGCGATCGAGCAGCGTCTGGGCTTCGACTCCAAGCAGCAGATCGAGGCGTACGGCATCGAGGCGTTCAACGCCCTCTGCCGCGAGTACGTCTTCGAGAACATCCAGGACTGGAACGCCATGACCGAGCGGATCGGCTACTGGCTGGACCTGGACGAACCGTACGTCACCTACGACAACGCCTACATCGAGTCCAACTGGTGGGTGTTCAAGGAGCTGTGGACCCGCGGCCTGCTGACCGAGGACTACAAGACCACCTGGCACAGCCCCTCGAGCAACACCACCCTGGCCAGCCACGAGGTGTCGCTGGGCTACCAGGAGGACGTCGAGGACCCCTCGGTCTACCCCGCCTTCCCGGCGGAGGTCGAGGAGCTCCGCGCCCGCGGTCTGGTCCCTGCCGGCGAGAGTCTTCCGGTCCGCTTCCTGGCCTGGACCACCACGCCCTGGACGCTGGCGGCCAACACCGGCCTGGCGGTCGCGGCCGACGCCGCCTACGCGCTGGTGCGCGCGCCGCTGCGGCGCGGCGCAGGCGAGCGCGCCCTGTTCGTCCTGGCCGAGGCGCTGGTACCGGCCGCCTTCGGCGACGACCCGCACGAGATCGTCGCGCGCTTCGAGGGCCGCGACCTCGAGGGTCTGACCTACCACCCGATCCTGCGCGGCCGCGACGAAGCGGGGGCGAGCGCCGGCGACGTGCCGCGCCGGGTGGTGCTGGACGCCATGGTCAGCCTCGAGGACGGGACCGGCATCGTGCACCTCGCGCCCGCCTACGGCGACCTGGAGCTGGGCCGGACGCACGGCCTGGCGACGCTCTTCAGCGTCTCGCTCACCGGCGAGGTCCTGCCGGAGGTCGCGCCGCTCGACCATCCCGAGGGGCGCCCCGGTCCGTACGCCGGCGTGTGGTTCAAGGACGCCGACGACGCGATCGCCGAGGACCTGCTCGCGCGCGGCCTGATGTACCGCCGCGGCACGATCCGCCACGCCTACCCGTTCAACTGGCGCGACGGCAAGCCGCTGATGAACGTCGCCAAGAAGAGCTGGTACATCCGCACGACGGCGGTGAAGGACCGGCTGCTGGCCAACAACGACGCGATCACCTGGGTGCCGGACTCGATCCGGACCGGCCGCTTCGGCAAGTGGCTCGAGAACAACGTCGACTGGGCGATCAGCCGCGAGCGCTACTGGGGCTGCCCGCTGCCGATCTGGGAGGCCGAGGACGGCAGCGACCGCGTCTGCGTCGGATCCGTCGCCGAGCTCGAGGCGCTCTCCGGACGCGACCTGTCCGAGCTGGAGCTGCACCGGCCGTACGTCGACGAGGTCACCTTCGAGAAGGACGGGCGCCACTACCGGCGCGTGCCCTACACCGTCGACGTCTGGTTCGAGTCGGGCGCGATGCCCTACGCCCAGCACCACTACCTGGGCGAGGCGACCGATCCCGAGGACCGCGCCCGCTTCGAGGCGGCCTTCCCCGCCGACTACATCTGCGAGGCGATCGACCAGACGCGCGGCTGGTTCTACAGCCTGCACGCCCTCGGCACGCTGCTGACCGACCGCGGCGGGGACGGCCGCCCGCCCGGTCCGCTGGCGCACCTCGCGCCGGACACCAGCGCCTTCAAGGCGGCCATCTCGCTCGGGCACATCGTCGACGAGAAGGGCGAGAAGATGTCGAAGTCGAAGGGCAACGTCGTCGACCCCTGGACGGTGCTGGACGCCCAGGGCGCCGACGCGCTGCGCTGGTACCTCTACACCGCCAGCCCGCCCGAGGCGACCAAGCGCTTCAGCGCCGCCCTGGTCGAGGAGTCGCAGCGCGACTTCATGATGACGCTCTGGAACGTCTACGGCTTCTTCGTGCTGTATGCGAACCTCGACCGGCCCGACCTCGCGCGCGAGCTCGAGCACGCCTCCAGGCCGGCGATGGACCGCTGGCTGGTCGCGCGCGTGCACCAGCTGACGACCGAGGTGACGGACCGGCTCGAGGCGTTCGATGCGACCGGCGCTTCGCGGCGCATCCGCGACTTCGTCGTCGACGAGCTGTCGAACTGGTACGTGCGCCGCAACCGCAAGCGCTTCTGGAAGTCCGACGACGCGACCGACCAGGCCAGCGCCTACCAGGCGCTCTACGAGACGCTCACGACCGTCGCCAAGCTGATCGCGCCGATGGCGCCGTTCCTGGCCGAGACCCTCTACCGCAACCTGGTGCGGTCGGTCGTCCCGGAGGCGCCGGAGTCGGTGCACCTGGCCGACTGGCCGGTCGCCGACGCGACGCGCATCGACGAGCGCCTGATCGCCGACATGCAGGCGCTGGTGCGCGTGGTCGAGCTGGGCCGCTCGGCCCGCGCCCAGAGCGGCGTCAAGGTCCGGCAGCCGCTGCCGGCGGTGCTGGTGCGCGCCCGCGACGAAGCGGAGCTGGCGGGCATCCGTCGCCTCGAAGCGCAGCTGCTCGACGAGCTGAACGTCAAGACCGCCCGCTACCTCGACCCGACCGACGCCTTCGTGGACTACGACGTCAAGCCCAACCTGCCGCTTCTGGGTCGGCGGCTGGGCCCGAGGATCCCGGCCCTGCGCGCCGCGCTGGCCGAGATCGACGGGCGCGAGATCGCGGCCGCCGTCGGCGCCGGTCGCCCGGTCACGCTCACGGTGGACGGCGAACCGCTGGAGCTGGAGCCGGAGGCGTTCCTGCTGGACGCCCGCAGCCCCGAGGGCTACGTCGCGGTCGAGGACCGCGGCTACCTGGCGGCCCTGGACGTCACGGTCGACGAGGCGCTGCGGCGCGAGGGCCTGGCGCGCGACGCGGTGCGGCTGCTGCAGAACGCCCGCAAGGACGCCGGCTTCGAGGTGGCCGACCGGATCGAGGTCACCTGGGCGTCGGACGACGACGAGCTCGTCGCGGCCCTGGCCGAGCACGGTCGGTCGGTGGCCGAGGAGGTCCTGGCCGATCGCTTAGAGCGCACCGGCGCCGATGCCCTGCCCGCCGGCGAGCACCGCGCCGACGCCCAGCTGGACGGCGACGACGCGGGACGCCTGACCGTGGTCCTGACGCGCGTGCGGGCCTGAAGGGGGCCGCGCCGGGACGGTGCGCGGCCCCGACGCGGGCCGCGTCCCCCCGATCCGGCGTGTACAATGTGGTCGTACGTCGTCCCGGTACACAGCTGCCGGCGCCAAGGAGGCAGAACGCATGAAGATCGGTATCAACGGATTCGGTCGCATCGGCCGGCAGGTCTTCCGCATCGCGCACGCGCGCGGCCTGGAGATCGGCCTCGTCAACGACCTGACGGACAACAAGACGATGGCGCACCTGCTCAAGTACGACTCCAACTACGGGCCGTTCGAGGGCACCGTCGAGTACGACGACGACCACCTGATCGTCGACGGCAGCAAGGTGCGCGCCACCGCCCTCAAGGACCCCAAGGAGATCCCCTGGGCCGAGGCCGGCGTCGACATCGTGATCGAGTCGACCGGCATCTTCCGCAAGCGCGCGCAGGCCGCCCTGCACCTCGAGGCGGGCGCGAAGAAGGTGCTCATCAGCGCCCCGTCGTCGGACTCCGACTTCGACATCATGTTCGGCGTCAACGACGACCAGTACGACCCCGCAGCGCACACGGTGCTGTCCAACGCCAGCTGCACGACCAACAGCCTCGCGCCGGTCATGAAGGTGATCGACGCGGCCTTCGGCGTCCAGCAGGCGATGATGACCACCGTCCACAGCTACACCAACGACCAGATGCTGCTCGACGGTCCCCACAAGGACCTGCGGCGCGCCCGCAACGCCGCGACGAACATCATCCCCACCTCGACCGGCGCCGCCGTGGCGGTGGCCAAGGTGCTGCCGCAGTTCGAGGGGATCTTCGACGGGACCGCCCTGCGCGTGCCCACGCCGACCGGCTCGATCAGCGACGTGACCGTGGTGCTGAAGCGCGCTGCCACCGCCGACGAGATCAACGACGCCGTCAAGGCCGCCGCCGAGGGCCCGCTCCAGGGCATCGTGCGCTACAGCGACGAGCCGCTGGTCCTGAACGACATCCAGGGCGACCCGCACTCGGGCGTGTTCGACGCGGGCCTGACCAAGGCCAACGGCACCATGGCCAAGTTCTTCGTCTGGTACGACAACGAGTGGGGCTACAGCGAGCGCATGGTCGACGTGCTCGAACTGATGGGCCGCAAGGGCTGACGCCCGCCCGTCGCTCGAAGCAGACCTCGGGGCGGCGGAGCGATTCCGCCGCCCCGCTTCGCAGGAGGGAGCACCCCCGTGACGATCCCCAGCCTCGACACCCTCGACGTCGCCGGCCAGCGCGTGCTGGTCCGCGTCGACTTCAACGTGCCGGTCAAGAACGGCGTGGTCGGTGACGACACCCGCATCCGTGCCGCCCTGCCGACCCTGAACGAACTGCTGGACGGCGGAGCGACGCTGTTCCTGATGAGCCACCTCGGCCGGCCCAAGGGCGTCGACGACGCGGCCCGGATGGGGCCCGTCGCCGCCCGCCTGAGCGAGCTGCTCGGCCGCGAGGTGCGCTACGCCCCGACCGATGGCCCCGGCGCGCCGGAGCAGGAGCGCTTCGTGAGCGAGGCGCCGGCCGGCTCGGTCACCCTGCTCGAGAACACGCGCTTCGACCCGCGCGAGAAGAAGAACGACCCGGAGCTGGCGCGCGTCCTGGCGGGCTACGCCGACCGCTACGTCAACGACGCCTTCGGAGCCGCCCACCGCGCCCACGCTTCGACCGAGGGCGTCGCGCGGCACCTGCCGGGCGCCGCGGGCCGGCTGATGGAGCGCGAGCTCGAGGTCCTCGGTCGCCTCACCTCGTCCCCCGAGACGCCGTTCGTCGCGATCCTCGGTGGCGCCAAGGTGAGCGACAAGATCGGCGTGATCGAGAACCTGCTGGGCGTCGTGAACGAGCTGTTCGTGGGCGGCGCGATGGCCTACACCTTCGTGCGCGCCCAGGGCGGATCGACCGGCGACTCGCTGGTCGAGGAGGACAAGATCGAGGTCGCGCGCGACCTACTGGAGCGTGCCGAGCGGGCCGGCGTGACCCTGCACCTGCCGGAGGACTCGGTGTGCGCGACCGAGGTCGCCGAGGGGGTCGCGACCGAGGTGCACCGCTCCGGGGCGATCCCGGACGGCATGAAGGGCCTGGACGCCGGTCCCGACGCGGTCGCGCGCTGGCGCGAGGCCCTGAAGGGTGCCCGCACCGTCTTCTGGAACGGACCGCTGGGCGTCTTCGAGGTGCCGCCCTTCGACGCCGGAACGCGCGCCATCGCCCAGGCGGTGGCCGACCTGGACGCCTTCACCGTCGTCGGCGGCGGCGACTCGGTCGCGGCGATCAACGCCTCGGGCCTAGCCGGCGCGATCGACCACATCAGCACCGGTGGCGGCGCGTCGCTGGAGTTCCTCGAGGGCTCAGCGCTGCCGGGGGTCGAGGCGCTGAAGGGCTGAGCGATCCGCTGCATCCCCACCGCTCCATGACGAGCGCGGCGATCCTGCGAGGATCGCCGCGCTCGCTTCTCGACCGGGAGTGAAGGCCGTCGTCCAGCCCTTCGCTAGTCACCGTCCCCCAACGCCTCCAGCAGGGCCGGTACCACCTCGTGCACGTCGCCCACGATGCCGACGTCGCAGTGCTTGAAGATCGGCGCATCGGGGTCGCGGTCGATGGCGACGATGGTGCGACTGCGGTTCATGCCGGAGAGGTGCTGCACCGCGCCCGAGATGCCCAGCGCGACGTACAGCTCCGGCGCGACCGTCTTGCCGGTCTGACCGATCTGCTCCTCGTACGGGCGCCAGCCGGCGTCGACCGCGGCGCGCGTCGCGCCGACGGCGCCGCCCAGGCGCTCGGCCAGGGGGAGGATCAGCTGCTCGAAGGCCTCCGGCGATCCCACGCCGCGCCCGCCGGCGACGACGACCGGCGCCTCCTCGAGCGACGCCTTGGCCCCCTGCGCGCCGCCGCCGTCGATCACCTCGACCCGGGCGTCGGCGGGATCCCAGCCGACCTCGAGCGCCTCGACCGCTGCGGCTCCGGACCCCTCGGCCGGCTCGTAGGCGCCGATCTTGACGGTCGCGACGGCGCGATCGTGGCTCGCGACGAGGGTCTCCGACACGCGCTGGAGCTGCGTCAGGCGGCGCGCCCGGACGCGCCCGTCGTCACCGGCGGACAGTGCGGTGACGTCCTCCAGGAAGGCGGCGCCCAGCCGGATCGCCAGGCGCGGCGCGACCGCCTGCGCCGTACGCGTCGCGGCCATCACGACGACCCCGGCGCCGGTCGCGTCGGCGGCCGCCTGCAGCGCCCGCAGCCGGTGCGCTTGGTTGCCGGACGGCAGCGCGACCGACAGCACCCGGTCGGCGTAGGGCGCCGCGGCGCTGGCCGTCGCCTCGGCCGCGACGCCGATCAGCTCGCCGCCCTGCGCCTGCGCGAGGCCGCGGGCCGCGCGCACGGCCTGCAACGCCGCGCGGCTGGGCGCCTCGTGGCCGTCGATCCAGACCAGGACCGGGGCGCTCATCGTCCGGCCTCCTGGAGCAGCCGCGCCAGTTCCGCGGCGGCCGCGCCCGGGTCGCCGTCCAGGATGCGGTTCTCGCGCTCGCGCTGCTCCAGGCTTCGGTCCTCGACCTGCACGTCGCCGCCCAGGTCGCCCGCCGGCTCGGAACGCAGCTCCTTGCGCTTGGCCTTCATGATGTTGGGGAGCGTCGGGTAGCGCGGTTCGTTCAGGCCCTGCTGGGTCGTGATGACCGCGGGCAGGGGCATGCGCAAGCGCTCGCTGCCGACGTCGGCGTCGTGCTCGGTCGTGAGCACGCCGTCCGCGATCGACATCGCCGTCGTCCAGTCGGACAGCGGCCAGCCCAGCGCCTCGGCCAGGGCCGGCCCCAGCGCGGCGCTGTCCCAGTCGGCCTGCTTGCCCCCGACCAGCACCAGCTCAGCCCCCTCCTCGCGCACGACGTCGGCCAGCCGCAGGGCCGTCGCGATGAGGTCCAGGTCGCCGTCGTGCGTGAGCAGGCGCGCCCGGTCGGCGCCCAGCGCCAGCGCGGTGCGGAGGGCCTCCTCGGCCCGCTCGGGTTGCAGGGCGACGGCGATGAGCTCCGCCTCCAGGCCGCCCTCGCGCAGGCGCAGGGCCTGCTCGACCCCGTACTCGTCCATGCCGTCCAGCACCCAAGCGGCACCGGACAGGGCGACCTGGCCCTGCTCGACGCGGACGCGCGCCTCGGCGTCGGGGACGTGGCGAACGATGCTGACGATCTTCATGTCGACCTCCTCGTGGACCCGGCCCTCACGACGCCGACCCACGGTCGGGGTCGCGGTAGAGCTGCCGGGCGATGACGATGCGTTGGATCTCGCTGGTGCCTTCGTAGATGCGCGTGACGCGGGCGTCGCGCAGGTAGCGCTCCACGGGGTGGTCGCGGGTGTAGCCGGCGCCGCCCAGCACCTGGACCGCCGCGTCGGTGACGTAGCCGGCGGTCTCGGAGGCGTACAGCTTGGCCATCGACGCCGCCTTGGTGACGCGGAAGCCGCGCTCGGCGGCCCAGGCGGCCTTCCAGACCAGCAGGCGGGCGGCCTCGATGCGGGTCGCCATCTCGGCCAGCGGGAAGGCGACCCCCTGGAAGTCGCGGATGCGGCGGCCGAACGCCTCGCGCTCGTCGGCGTAGGCGCGCGCGACGTCGAACGCCGCCTGGGCGATGCCCAGCGCCTGCGCCGCGATGCCGATGCGGCCGGCGTCGAGCGACGCCATCGCCATCACGAACCCCTCGCCCTCGCCGCCCAGGCGGTGCGACTCAGGGACGAGGACGTCGTCGAGGACGACGGTGGTGGTGATCGAGGCGTGCTGGCCCATCTTGCGTTCCGGCGCGCCGAACGACAGGCCGTCCGCGTCGCCGGGCACCAGGAAGGCGCTCACGCCGCGTGCGCCGGCCTCCGGATCGGTGACGGCCAGCACCAGGTACAGCCCGGCGTGCCCTCCCCCGGTCACCCACGCCTTGCTGCCGCGCAGGCGGTAGCCGCCCTCGTCGCGCACGGCGTGCGTCCGGAGGGCGGCCGCGTCGGAGCCGGCGTGCGCCTCGGACAGGCAGAATGCGCCGAAGATCGTGCCGCTGGCCAGGGGCGGCAGCCACGTCTCCTTCTGCTCGTCGCTCCCGTGCTCGACCAGCATCTTCTGCGGCAGGCCGTTGGTGACCGCCATCAGCGTGCCGTGGGACGCGTCGGCGGCCGAGACCTCCTCGAGCGCAACGGCGTACGCCAGCATCCCCAGGCCGGCACCGCCGTAGCGGTCCGGCGTCGTCACGCCCAGCAGGCCCATCTCGGCCATCCGCGCCAGCGTGGCGGTCGGGAAGCGCGGGTTCGCGTCCAGATCGGCCGCGACGGGCGCGATGACCTCCCGCGCGAACGCTCGCACGTGGCGGCGCAGGTCCTTGAGGTCGTCGGGCAGCTCGAAGTTCACGAGACCACGTCCGGCGGCGGCATTACCGCGGAGCCTACCATCGGACGCGCCGCGACCCCTCGCGGCCACCGGACCCGGCGCGCCGATCCTGCGGCGCGCTACACTCCGGCCCATGGACATCCATCGACTCCTGCGCCGGGTCCCCGACGCGTCCGACCCGAAGGCGCTAGGCGACCTGGACGCGGTGGTCCAGTTCGAAACGTCGCGCCCGGTGTGGCACGAGGTCAAGGGTGGCGCGGTCCGCGTTCACGAGGGGCACGCCGAAGCGCCGGACGCGGTGGTCGCAGCGAGCGACCGACTGTTGGCGGACCTCTACTCGGGTCGGGCGAACCCGGTCGTCGCGTTCATGTCGGGACGACTGAAGGTGAAGGGCGACGTGGGGCTGGTGAAACGGTTGATCGAGGCGGTGGACCGAGCGAAGCTGGGGTCGGACCGAGCCGACGCATAGGGCCGAAGGTGGCCTCGCTCGGTCCATGCTGCGGACCCGAATCCGGGCAACGACGTGGCGGGCGGCTCCCATCCGGGGGCCGCCCGCCACGAACACGATCGACCCTCAGCGAGGGATTCGACCGAGCGATGAACCGCTGGCTGGTTAGGGCAGGAACGCCGCGTCGAAGAGCACGTAGTCGATCAGGTGCACGACGCCGTTGCTCGCGAGCTTGTCGGGATCGACGACGGTCATGCTCGTGCCGGTCGCGTCGGTCAGGGTGACGTCGCCATCTTCGACGGTGATGTCGATCGTTCCGCCCTGAACGGTCGTCACGGTGAACGGATCGGGGTCCGCGGCTTCGACGGCGGCGACGACGTCGGCCGAGGTGAACGTGCCGGAGACGACGTGGTACCGGAGCACCTGATCGAGCGCGCCGAGGGCGAGCAGGTCGGCGGCCGTCAGGCCGGCGTCGTCGAGGAACGCGGCGAAGGCGTCGTTCGTCGGCGCGAAGACGGTGAACTCGGCGGTTTCGTCGGCGAGCACGCCGGCGAGTCCCTCCTGGACGACGGCGGTCTCGAGGATCGAGGTCTCATCGAGGCCCGTCACGACGCCGGCGACCGAAACGAGGTCGTTCGAGAACGTCGCGCAGGCCGACAGGACGATGGCCAGCAGCGGGAGGGTGGCAATGGTCAAGATCTTCTTCATGTTTCCTCCACACCCGGTAGTGGAATCGTGCAGCCGCGCGAGCCGGGGTACCCACGCCTTCAGCGAGTATAGCCCGAACGTGACGAACGATGACCGTTAGCGCGGCTCCGTTCCCGAAGGCCGTCACGGGCGGACGGGTGGACCGGTCACCGGCCGCGCGCCCGCGCCGGCCTCACACGCGGTCGGCCACGTCGCTCCGCCAGTACGCCGATCCGTCGCACGTCCGCTGCATGAACCCGTGGTCGACGAACGCCCGCCGAACGCGCGCCGCGTCGTCGGTGAACCGACGAAGGATCTCGCCGACCTCGCGCTCGCTGTAGCGGACGCCCGGTTCGAACGCGCGGAGGGCGTACCGCACGAGGACCAACGCCTTCTTCGCCTGGGCCGGGAAGGCGACGAAGCGGCCGTCCTCCCCGACGAACGTGGCCAGGACCTTGCGGTCGAAGGCGTCGAGGTCGGCGTGGGCAGCGAGCCGAGGGAGCTGCTCACGGTCGTCGAGCTCCCGCGCGAGCCGGTGCAGGGGCGTCGGGTCGAGGTCGTAGACGCGGTAGGCACCGTCCACCCGGGCGTGCACGAGCCCGACGTCCGAGAGGCGCTTGAGGTGGTGCGACACGGTCGGGCTGCCGAGCCCGAGAGCGGACGCGAGCTGCTCGACCGTGTGCGGCTCACGGGCGAGGAGGCCGATGATGGTGAGCCGCTTCGCGTCCGCGAGGGACTTGAGGAAGGTGGCGAGGTCGTCGGCGCTGGTCACGAGGGTCACGCTCCGTTTCGATGGCGATCGAATCACATCGATGGACATCGACATGTCGCCGAGGCGTCGCACCCTCGCTCCGGCCCCGGGGCCTAGCCCGCGTCGTCCTCCTCGAGCTCCCGCGCGAGCCGACCACGAAGGCGGCGAGCCAGGTCCTCCCGCTCCCGAAGCGCATCGCCGCGGCCGACGCGCACCCGGACCCTCGGACGCACCCCGTCCACGTCCCCCCGTCGCGCGAGCTGCACGGCCAAGCGCTCGACGGCCGCCTCGGGATCGCCCGCCAACGCCGGCCAACGCTCGCGCGTCCTGGCCCCGCTGGGCGCCTCCAGCACCACCAGGGCGCTCACCAGGCCGCCGTCGCGCGTGAGGATGACCTGCTCGACCCGCAGCCCGCTGCGCACGCTGCCGGCTCAGTCCTTGCCGTCGACCGCATCCAGGCCGAACGCGGTGTGCACCGCGCGCAGCGCGTCCTCGGCGAAGCGGGCGGGGATCACGACCGAGACGCGCACCTCGCTGGTCGCGATCATCTCGATGTTGGCGCCGACCGACGAGACCGCGTCGAACATCGTGCCCGCCACGCCGGGCGTCGATCCGACGGCGACGCCGACGATCGACAGCTTGGCGACGTCGGCGCTGGCCTCGGCGCGGCCCCCGATCTGCGACAGGACCGGTCCGACCGCGTCGAGGGCGTCCTCGACCAGGTCCTCGGCGACCGTGAACGCCATCTGCTGGCGGCTGCCGCCGTCGCCGGGCACGCCCTGGATGATCATGTCGACGCTGACCCCGGCCGCGCCCAGCGCGCCGAAGACGCGCGCGGCCACGCCGGGCGTGTCCGGTACGCCGATCAGGTCGATGCGCGCATGGTTGCGGTCCAGCGCGACGCCGGTCACGGGGGAATCGGTGATCATGCGAGCCTCGCTTTCGGGAAGCGTCCGGACGATCGTGCCGGGCGCGAAGGAGAAGCTGCTGCGGACGTGGATGCGCACGCCGTAGCGGCGCGCGTACCAGACGGCGCGCGGATGGAGGACCTGCGCCCCCAGCTGGGCCAGTTCCAGCATCTCGTCGTAGTCGATCTCCCGAAGCCGCGTGGCCGGCGGGACGAGGTGCGGGTCGGTCGTGTACACGCCGTCGGTATCGGTGAAGATCTCGCAGGCGTCGGCGCCCAGGGCGGCCGCCAGGGCCACGGCGGTGGTGTCGGACCCGCCCCGTCCCAGGGTCGCGACGTCGCCGTTGGACGCGAGGCCCTGGAAGCCGGCGACGACGACGACGGGCCGCTCCTCCAGCTCGGCCCGGACGCGGGCGGGGTCGACCTCGAGGATGCGGGCCTCGCCGTACAGGTCGCTGACCCGGAAGCCGGCCTGCGCTCCGGTCAACGAGCGGGCGGGAACGTCCAGGGCCTGCAACGCCAGGCACATCAGCGCGGTCGAACGCTGCTCGCCCGTCGCCATCAGGGCGTCCAGCTCGCGCCGATCGGGCCGGCCCGCCAGGTCGCGGGCCATGCCCACCAGGCGGTCGGTCTCGCGCCCCATGGCGGACACGGTGACCACCAGGCGATCGCCGGCGGCGACGTGCCGGGCGATGCGCGCGGCGACCTTGCGGATCCGGTCGAGGTCGCCCACGCTGGTGCCGCCGAACTTCCAGACGAGCGGACCGCCCCCCTGCGGAGGCGGGGCGACGGCGGCGGTCGACGAGGCGGGAGCGTCGATCATGGCCGCCGACGATACCCCACCGGGCACGCCCCGAAGGCCGGCGGGGACGCACTTCCTCGCATGGTAGAAGAAGTCATGCTCGCTTCCGCTCCGCTCCGCGT
The DNA here is from genome assembly GCA_964545455.1 of uncultured bacterium. GTDB lineage: Bacteria > Deinococcota > Deinococci > Deinococcales > Trueperaceae > SLSQ01. The sequence continues at coordinate 14,831 of CAZJGU010000053.1, forward strand.
CGCGATCGTCGGGGCCGGCCCGTCGGGCCTGTTCGCGGCGGACGCCCTGCTCAAGGCGAACGAGGACGTGCGCGTCGACGTCTTCGACCGCCTGCCGACGCCCTACGGCCTGGTCCGCTACGGCGTGGCGCCCGACCACGCCAAGATCAAGGCGGTCACGCGCACCTTCGAGGCCACCTGCCGCGACCCGCGCGTGCGCTTCTTCGGCAACGTCGACGTCGGACGCGAGGTATCGATCGACGAGCTGCGCCAGCGCGCCCACGCCGTGCTGCTCGCCGTCGGCGCGTCCAGCGATCGCGCCCTGGGCGTCCCGGGCGAGGAGCTGGCGGGCAGCCTGTCGGCGACCGAGTTCGTCGCCTGGTACAACGGCCACCCCGAGTACGTGGATCTCGACCCGAAGCTGGACGCGCGCCACGTCGTCGTGGTCGGCATGGGCAACGTCGCGGTCGACGTCGCCCGCATCCTGGCCAAGTCGGTCGACGAGCTGCGCGTGACCGACATCGCCGATCACGCCCTGGACGCCCTGGCCGAGAGTCGGGTCGAGCACGTCACCATGCTGGGTCGTCGCGGTCCCGCCCAGGCCAAGTGGACGACCAAGGAGCTCCGCGAGCTGGGCGAGCTTGCGAACGCCGACATCGACGTCGATCCGGCCCAGCTGGACCTCGACCCCGCCTCCGCCGCGGCGGTGGCGGGCGACCGCGCACAGCAGCGCAACCTGGAGCTCCTGCGCACCTTCGCGGCGCAACGCCCCAGCGGCAAGCCGCGCACCCTGCGCCTCCGGTTCCTGGTCTCGCCGATCGAGCTGCACGGCGACGCTGCCGGTCGCGTGAGGGAGATGACGATCGGCCGCAACCGGCTCGAGGAACGCGACGGGGGCTACCTCGCCGCGGTGGACACGGGCGAGCGCGAGCGCGTCCCCGCCGATCTTGTGCTGCGTTCGGTCGGCTACCGCGGCGTGCCGCTGAGCGGTGCCCCGTTCGACGAACGGCGTGGCGTCATCCCCAACGAGGGCGGGCGGGTGCTGGACGAGAACGGTCGGGCCCGACCCGGCCTGTACGTCGCCGGCTGGATCAAGCGCGGCCCCAGCGGCGTGATCGGCACGAACAAGGCGGACGCGATGAAGACCGTCGAGGCCCTGCTCGCCGATCCCCTGCCGGAACCGGCGGACGCCTCCGACGAGGCGGTCCCAGCGCTGCTCCGCGATCGGGGCGTACCCTGGGTCGATTTCGAAGGCTGGCTGCGCCTGGACGCCGCCGAGACCGACCACGGCGCACCCGCCGGGCGTCCGCGCGTCAAGGTCGTCTCGGTCGAGGAGATGCTGCGCCGGGCCGGACCCCCCTCCTGAGCCCCTCTTCGACCGTGCTTCCCCCCTCTCCGCCGCGGAGCCCGTCCGCGGCGGACGTCGTGTCTTGGGGTTCCGGCACGTGTATGTGATTCGTGCGGCTTGACACGCTTCTCGTGCACGTTGAGCACGATTCGAGGTCAAGAATGCAGATATCCATCCCCGCAGTCGAGCGATAGGGCTTGCGTAAGCGACACCGCGCACGTATCATCATGCGACGGCCGAACCGTCCGGACGCCCGGACGCGCCCTCGTCCGCACCCCCACCCCCCAGGAGGCACGCCGATGGCCCTGACGAAGAAGTCGATCCTCACGACCCTCGCGGACGAGAACGTCTCGTTCCTGCGGATGCAGTTCACCGACATCCTCGGTCAGAACAAGAACGTCGAGGTCCCGACGTCGCAGTTCGAGAAGGCGCTCGACGGCGAGCTGATGTTCGACGGTTCGTCGGTCCAGGGCTTCACCCGCATCGAGGAGTCGGACATGCTCCTCAAGCCCGACCTCGACACCTTCCTGATCTTCCCCGAGATCGTCGAAGGTGCCGGCCGCGGCAAGGTGGCGCGCCTGATCTGCGACATCGCCAACCCCGACGACACGCCGTTCGAGGGCGACCCCCGCTACGCGCTCCGGCGCCAGATCGAGCGCCTCAAGGCCCTCGGCTTCGACGACATGTCGGCCGGACCGGAGCCCGAGTTCTTCATGTTCACGCGGCATGCCGACGGCTCGCCCACCACCGACACGCACGACGCGGCCGGCTACTTCGACCTCGCGCCCCTCGATCGCGGCGAGGAAGCCCGCCGCGACATGGTCAACGCGCTCGTCGAGATGGGCTTCGAAATCGAGGCCGCCCACCACGAGGTCGCCCCCGGCCAGCACGAGATCGACTTCAAGTACGGCCCCGCCCTCGCGACCGCGGACAACATCGCGACCTTCCGCTACGTCGTCAAGCGCATCGCGCTGAACCACGGCCTGCACGCGACCTTCATGCCGAAGCCGGTCTCGGGCATCAACGGCTCGGGCATGCACACCCACCTGTCGATCTTCAAGAACGGCGAGAACGCCTTCTACGACGAGAAGGCGGACCTGCAGCTGAGCAGCACGGCGCTCCACTTCATCGGCGGCCTGCTCGAGCACGCGAGCGGCATGGTGGCGATCACCAATCCGACCGTGAACAGCTACAAGCGCCTCACGCCGGGCTACGAGGCGCCGACCAACATCGCCTGGTCCGCCTCCAACCGCTCGGCGATGATCCGCATCCCCGCCCGCCGCGGCGTCGGCACGCGCTGCGAGTTGCGGATGCCGGACCCGACCTGCAACCCCTACCTGGCGCTCGCCGCCATGCTCGCCGCCGGCCTCGACGGGATCGAGAAGGGCACCACGCCGCCCCCCGCGATCCAGCGCAACATCTTCGACATGAGCGTGCGCGACCGTCGTCGCCACAAGATCAAGGAGCTGCCGGGCACCCTGCGCGAGGCGGTGGCCGCCTTCGAGAAGGACAAGACCATCACGGCGGCGTTGGGCGAGCACATCACCGGGCACTTCATCGCGTCCAAGACCGTCGAGTTCGAGGACTACCGCATCGCGGTCCACGAGTGGGAGCTCGACAACTACCTGGTCGAGTACTGAGGACTCGCGGCGTCCAGCGCCCGCCGGGCCGACGCCATCGAACGCAGCACGAACGCATGGGCCCGACCGGATCCGGTCGGGCCCGACCTCGTGGTCGGCGCTGCTGCCCTAGCCTGCGTCGCTCGGGGTCGAGGTCTTCGTCCCCGTCGGCGCTTCGTCGCGCGCGACCAGTCGCTCGAAGCGGTAGCCGCTGGCGCGCTCGGCCTCGTCCAGGCGCTGCCGCCAGGTGGCCCGCGTAGCAGCGTCCACGCCGCGCAAGGCGGCGACCGCCAGCCAGGCGTCGCGCCAGGCCTGGAACCCCTCGCTCCGGAACCAGCGGACGCCGTCGTGCTCGTGCACGCCCAGGATCGTTCGGAGCTCGTCGTCGTCGGACAGCGCGACGAGGGCCTGGCCGACCGGATCGGCGTCGTACCTCCGCACGCTGGACACGGGCGGGCGCGGGGCTTGGGGGTCCGGCGCCTGCGGTGGCTCGGCCGATGGCGCGACCGTCGGCTCGACCTGGAGCGCCGCGTCGGTTCCCGTACCCGAGGTAGGTCGCGCCTCGAGCGCCTGAGCGCGAGCGGGCAGCAACGCCTCCCACAAGCGCCCCCAGGCCGCGGCCGGCAGGTGGGGCGGCTCCTCTCCCACCAACCGACGTGCGACGGCCCGACCCAGGCGCAGCCGCCGTGCCGCGTCGGCCGGACGGTCGAAGCCCTGTGCGACGAGGGCGTAGGCGCGTACCCAGGCAGCGCCGGGCGCCCCGCTCTCGGGTGCCTCGCGCTCGGACGCCTCGGCCCCAGGCGTCTCGGCCACGTCGGCACGACCCGCGGTGAGGCTCGCGTCGACGTCGAAGGCCAGGTCGGGCGCCCGCTCGCGGACCAGGCGGGCGAAGGCGTCGCGGCGGACCGTGTCCGGACGGTCTCCGCGCTCGGGGTTCGTCGCCCCGGCCTCGACCGGCGCCTCGTCGGGGGTCGGGATCGACCCGGACGCTTCGGTGGCCCGCTCGGCGTCGGTCCGGAGGCCGGCCGCCGTCCCGTGGCCCGCCGACCCGGTCGCCGCCGCCTGCAACCCCTCGCGAACCAGGGCGGCGAACGCCTGGTGCAGGGGCTCCAGCTCGAGGTCCACCAGGGCATCCTCGAGGCGCTCGACCCCGCGGCCCTCGAGGTGACGCCAGAGCCGCTCCCAGCGCCCGTCGACGTCGCGCAGCTCGACCACGTCGAGCCAGACGCGGCGCTGGTACGCACCGAGGTGGACGGGGACCCCGTGCCGCAGCCAGTCGTCGGCCCGGGCCAGGTGCTCGAAGCCCGTGATCAGGTCGTGGTAGCGCACGAAGCGGTCCGGACCCCCGTGGAGGCCCAGCGCCTCGCCGACCGGTTGCTGCCGCAGCGACCCGGCGTCGGCGTAGGGCACGGTTCGCTCGATCCGGCCGTGCGCCTCGGCGTAGCGGTTGTGGTAGAGGACCAGGTTCATCGCCCCGCCGGGCTCGCCGTTCGCGTAGGCGAAGACGTCGGGCAACGGCCCGTGGTCGGCCACGACCTCGAAGAGGCGGAAACGATCGGTGCCGGCGAAGGCGCGGCGACGGGCCAGCAGCGGCGCGACCTCGGCCCGGTGGCGGGCGATCATCGCCTCGTTCGGACGCTCGTCGATCTTGGCGCGGCGGTACTCCATGCCGTACTTCTCGTGCAGCCCCTCGACCTGGCCGTGCCCGAACATCGGAAGGCCCGGAAGCGTCGCCATGAGCGTAGCGACGCCGTACGCCTTGTCGCCATCGCCGAACTGCGCGATGGCGGTTTCCTCGTCGGGGTTGTTCATGAAGTTCACGAAGCGTTGCAGGATCTGCGGGTCGAACTCCAGCACGTTGCGCATCAACTGCTGGTAGTCGCCGTTGGCCTCGCGCGCCAGCATGTTCATGAAGGCGCTGTTGTAGACGCGGTGCATGCCCAGCGTGCGGACG
>CAZJGU010000054.1:0-19633 GCA_964545455.1 uncultured bacterium
GGGCGCGGTCGACCAGCGTCCGCCAGGCGGCCACGGTCCCGTCGCGCTCGTTCTCGAGGAGGGTCCGCGCCCGCCAACGCAGCGGCTCCAGCCAGGATGGATCGGCCCGCTCGGCACGGGCGAAGGCGTCCAGTGCGGCGTCCACCTCGCCCCCGTCGAGCCGGGTCAGCCCCTCGCGGTAGGCGTCGCTGGCGACGCGACCGTGCGCCTCGCGCTCGCGTGCCAGCTCCAGCTGGACGCGGGCGTTGGCGTCGTCCGGGGCCAGGGCGAGCAGGCGACCGTAGAAGCCGGCCGCGTCGCCGGGCCGGTCCCGTTCGAGCGCGATGCGTCCGGACCAGCGCAGCGCCTCGAGGTCGTTCGGGGCGCGCTCCAGCAGCGTGCCGAAGTGCGTGGCGGCGGCCGCGAGGTCGCCGGCCTGGTAGCGCGCGTAGGCCAGCTGGACGACGGCGTCGCGCCAGCGACGCAGGTCGTCGCCGCCCAGGGGTCCGTAGGTGGTCTCCAGGCCCTGCCACGCCTCGACCGCCCGCGACCACCAGCCCGCGCCCTGGTAGGCGCGCGCCAGCACGCGCTGGGCGTCCGGCGTCGGCGGGCTGCCCGACGCCTCGACCGCCGCGCGTGCGGCGTCGAGGGCACGCGCCCAGACCGCGGCGTCGGGACTGCGGGGCGCATCGGAGGCGAGGGCGGCCTCGAGCGCGCGTTCGGCCCGCGCCAGCGCAGGGTCCGGCGCCTCCTGCGCTCCGGCGCCCCCGACCAGCAGCACGACGACCGCCCACGCGACGCGGGCGGCGCGCAGCGATCGCGTGCGGCGCCTCGTCACCTGCCGCGCGCGACGAGCCAGACGATCTCGTCGGGCGCGTCGAAGAGCACCAGCAGGGCCCGTGCGCCGTCGGGCGCGCGGTACTCGATGCGGGTGTAGGGCTGGGGCGAGGCCGGCACGGTGCGGCGTCGCTCTTCGAAGTAGCCGGCCACCGCGAAGGAGGTCGCGACCTGGGACTCGAAGGCGGGGCGCAAGCGTGCGGCGATGCCCCGGGCGACGTAGGCCTCGCCGGCGATCCAGGCGTCGGCGTCGGGCAGGCGCGCCAGCAGGCGATCGACGCCCGGGCCGACGGCGCGAAGCGAGCCGCTGGGCAGCCGCACCGACGGATCGAGCTGGGTCACCGTGGCGGCGACGAACGTCACCTCGGCCAGCGTCTGGGCGGGGGCCAGCGGGGCGCACGCGAGCAACGCCGCCGCGAGCACGGCGACCCGGCCCGACGAGCGAGCGGCCGGGCGGCCGCGGCGGAGGCTCCAGGACGCGTTCGGAGCGTGGTCCATCGAGCGGAGTCTAGCACCGTGTCCTTGACGCCCCCGGGGGCCTCCGCTACCCTGAGCGGCGGCCCGAAGCCGGGCCAGGACCCCCATGTTCCAGAATCTCGGCGATCGACTCCAATCCGTCTTCGACTCGCTCCGCGGGCGCGGCAAGCTCAGCGAAGCGGACGTCAAGGCCGCCCTGCGCGAGGTCCGCATCGCGCTGCTCGAGGCGGACGTCAACCTCGAGGTGGCGCGCGACTTCACCAAGCGCGTCCAGGAGAAGGCGGTCGGGTCCGAGACGCTGATGAGCCTCAACCCCGACCAGCGCGTCGTCGCGATCGTGCACGACGAGCTCAAGGAGATCCTCGGCGGGCAGGCGCACCAGCCGGAGCTCAAGAGCGACGGCAACGTCTGGCTGCTGATGGGCCTGCAGGGCGCCGGCAAGACGACCACCGCCGGCAAGCTGGCCTACCAGTACAAGGCCAAGGGGCGCCGGCCGCTGCTGGTCGCGGCCGACACCCAGCGTCCGGCCGCCCGCGACCAGCTCGAGGTGCTGGCCGGACAGGTCGGCGTGCCGATCCTCAAGGTCGAGGACGGCGAGCCGCCGCACGTCACCAAGCAGCGCCTCGACGCGATGCTGAAGGCCGACTTCCGCGACCTGGTGATCGTCGACACGGCCGGTCGCCTGCAGATCGACGAGGCCCTGATGGAGGAGCTGGCGACCCTGGCCGAGGTCGTCCAGCCCAGCGAGCGGATCCTGGTCGTCGACGCCATGACCGGTCAGCAGTCGCTGCCGGTGGCCACCACCTTCGACGAGCGCATCGGCGTGACCGGCCTGGTGATGAGCAAGATGGACGGCGACGCCCGCGGTGGGGCGGCGCTTTCGGCCAAGCACGTGACCGGCAAGCCGATCTACTTCGCCGGCACCAGCGAGCGCCTCGACGGTCTCGAGCCGTTCCATCCCGATCGCATCGCCGGTCGGATCCTCGGCATGGGCGACATGCTGACGCTGATCGAGAAGGCCAAGGTCCTCGAGGGCGAGGACGAGGACGAGCGCGACCTCAAGAACCTCGGCGACTTCACGCTTCAGGACATGCTGGTGCAGATGCGCAAGCTCAAGCAGATGGGCTCGTTCACCGACATCCTCGGCATGATCCCGGGCGCCAATCGGCTGCTGCCGGCGGGCGCGCAGGTGGACGAAGGGGAGCTCGCTCGGGTCGAAGCGATCATCTCCAGCATGACCGAGCGTGAGCGCACCCGCCCGAAGCTGCTCGACGCCAGCCGCCGTCGACGTATCGCCCGGGGCTCGGGCACGACGGTGCAGGACGTCAACCGCTTGATGAAGAACTACGAGCAGATGCGCAAGATGATGAAGCGGATGGGCCGCAAGCCCCCGAAGGGTGGGCGGCGGCCGGGCCTCTGACCGCGGGCAGCGTTTGCATCGGCGACCTGCGCACGTGTAGAGTCAAGAGTTGCCACCCGGGCGTCTCGCCCGGGCACCCGTCACGAAGGACGTTCCGACCCTGACGAGCACCGCCGGCCGGCCGCCGGACGGAGACCGAGGAGAAGCACGCATGGTCAAGATCCGCCTGATGCGCATGGGCTCCAAGCGCAACCCGCACTACCGCATCGTCGTCGTCGACTCGCGCAAGAAGCGGAGCGCCGACTACATCGAGCAGCTCGGCTACTACGACCCGCGCGAGACCACGGACACGCCGCTCAAGCTCGACACCGAGCGCGCCGCCCACTGGCTCGGCGTCGGCGCCCAGCCCACCGAGACCGTCGTTCGCCTGTTCGAGCAGCAGGGCGTCGAGGTCCCCGGCGTCCGCGCCAAGCGCAGCGACGCCTACGTCAAGCGCGCCGCGGCCGGCGCCTGAGCGACGCCATCATGCCGCTCGAGCTCGTCACCTTCGTCGTCCAGAACCTCGTCGAGGATCCGGACGCGCTGACGATCCAGACCGAACGGAGCGGCAAGGGCCTACGGATCGAGATCCGCTGCGCGCCCGGCGACGCCGGACGCGTCATCGGCCGCAACGGACGCATCATCAACGCGATCCGGACGCTGGCCCGCGCCTCGGCCGACGGTCGACAGCGGGTCGACGTCCACTTGGTCGACTGACCGCCATGGACCCGTCGCGGCCGCCCCCCGGCTACGTCGCGGTCGCGCGGATCGGACGCAGCCACGGCCTGGCCGGCGCGATGCGCGTGCGGCCGAACGACGCGGCCAGTGCGGAAGCGCTGGCCGCGTCGTCGTCGCTGTGGATCGACGGCCTGGGGGAGGCCGCGCCGCTCCAGCTGAGCGAGCACGGCGGCGGCGGCGAGCTCCTGCTCCGGCTGGACCGGGTCCGTCGGGTCGAGACCGCCAAGAAGCTGGTCCACGCCGAGGTCCACGTGCCCGCTCGGACGCTCGAGGAGGCGCGCTTCCGCCTCGAGCAGGAGGGCGGGGACGACGACCCGCGTCGCTGGGTCGGCCTGCCGGTGCGGCTGGACGACGAGGAGCTCGGGCGCATCGACGCGGTCGACGGTCCCGCGCTGCAGCCGCTGCTGCACGTGCGCGGCCCGCAGGGCGACCTGCTGCTGCCCGCCCGCGCGCCCTACGTGCGCCGCGAGGAGGGCGCCGTGCGCCTGGTCGATCCGCCCGACGGACTGCTGGACCCGGCGTGATCGTCACCGTCTACACCCTCTTCCCGGGCCTGATCGACGGCTACCGCGAGGAGGCGCTGCTCGGCCGGGCGATCCGTTCGGGCGTCTTGGAGCTGCGCACGCGCGACCTCCGGCGCTTCGCCGGGAACCGCACCGGGCGCGTCGACGACGCCCCCTACGGCGGCGGGGCCGGGATGGTCATCCGGGTCGACGTCGCCGCCGCGGCGCTGGCCGAGGCCGCCGCCGACGACCCGCCCCCCGACGAGACGATCCTGCTCTCCCCCGCCGGCCGACCGCTGGACCAGGCGCTGGTCGAGGAGCTCGCCACCAAGCGCCACCTGTGCCTGTTGTCCGGTCGTTACGAGGGCTTCGACGCGCGGGTCGAGGGGCGCGTGACGCGCGAGGTGTCGATCGGCGACTTCGTGCTGATGGGCGGGGAGCTGCCGGCGCTGTGCCTGATCGAGGCGGTCGCGCGGCTGCTGCCCGGAGCGCTCGGCGACGCCGACAGCCACCGTCACGACTCGTTCGCGACCGGTCTGCTGGACTGGCCGGAGTACACCCGCCCCGCCGAGTTCGAGGGGGAGGGCGTGCCGACCGTGCTCACCAGCGGCCACCACGGCAAGGTGGCGGTCTGGCGTCGGCGGGAGGCGCTCCGGCGTACCTGGACGCGCCGCCCCGACCTGCTGGGGGCGGCGCGACTGACGGACGACGATCGGGCCTTCCTGGCGACGCTGGAGCGGGGCGACGCGCCGAGTCCGGACGACGACGCCTGACCGCCCAGCGCCGGACGTCACTCGGCCGGGTAGCGCTCCTGCATCAGGGCCACGGCCGCCTCGGTGATGTCGGGCACGTCGGCGGAGGCGAAGACCACCAGGCCGGCGGCCTGGTCGATGTCGAGCACCAGCGCGAAGCCGTCCTGCTGGGCGATCTCGCGAATGATGGCGTTGGCCGCCTCCTCGGCGGGAGCGGCCGCGTTGCGGATGTCGCTGAGGCCGGCGTCGCGACGCGTCTCGATGGTCACGTTGAGGGCCTGCAGGAGCTCCTCCTCCTCGGCGGTCAGGCCTTGCGCGGTCTGCTTCTGGAGCAGACCCTGGCGCTGACCGAGGAGTTCCTGGAGCTCGGCGTCGAGCGCTTCGCCCAGGCGGGCGATCTCGCCCTGCGCGGGATGGGCGGCGATCAGCGCCTGGGTGTCGACGAACGCCAGGCGGAAGGGGGCGGACGCGCCGTCGTTCTGGGCCGAAGCGAGGCCCAGGAACGCCAGTGCGAGCAGGATCGACAGTCGGGAGGTGAGGCTTCTCATAGCGCTGGCACCGTACCACCGGCTTCGGTGAGAATGAACCTCGGAAGGAGACCCATGACGCCCCCACCCCTTCGGACCGGTCGCTGCGTCCGGTCCGCGCCCCCCGCATGAGCCTCGCCGTCGTCCTGACCGCGGCCCTGTTCGGATCGCTCATCGGGAGCTTCGCCAACGTCGTCGTCGGGCGTCTGCCGGAGGGACGCTCGATCGTTCGTCCGGGCTCGTCCTGCCCGGCGTGCGGTCGTCGGCTGGGCCCGACCGAGCTGGTGCCGATCCTCTCCTGGCTGGTCCAGGGGGCGCGCTGCCGCGGCTGCGGCGCGCGCATCTCGGCCCGCTACCCGCTGGTCGAGGCGCTGGTGGCCGCCGGCTTCGCCGCGCTGGCGTGGCGCTGGTCGCCGCTGGACGAACCGGTCGCCTTCCTGGCGCTGGCGATCTGGTGGACCCTGCTGGTGGTCGCGACCTTCATCGACCTCGACACCTTCGAGATCCCGGACGTGCTGACGCTGCCCGGCGCCGCTGCGATGCTGATCGCGGCCGCCGCTTGGGGCGACGTGGCCGGACTGCCGGACCTGCGCGGCGCGGCGATCGGAGCGGCGATCGGCGCCGGCCTGCTGACGGCGATCAACCGCCTGGGCGCACTGGTGCTTCGGCGCTTCCGCGACACGCGCGAGCGGCTCTGGCCGATCGGTTTCGACCAGGCCAACCTGGCGGCGCTGGCCGGCGCCCTCGGTGGCTTCGTCGTCGGTGCCGGGGCGGCCGCCGCCTCGCTGGCGGCCAACCTGGCGACCCGACGCACCCTGCGTCTACCCGAAGGGATCGTCTGGCTCGCCTGGCTGGGCGCGATCGCACTGGCGCCGGCCACGGTCGGCCTGCCGGCCTCGATCGGCGGAAGCCTGGCCGCGGCCGGGCTGGCGGCCTGGGTCGGCGCCTGGACCTGGTGGCTCCACGACCTGCGCGGCCCGGCGCCCACCGACGCGGCGGCGGCCGAGGGTCCGCCCGACGGCGCCGACGAACCGGTCGCGATGGGCTTCGGCGACGTCAAGCTGGCCGCCCTGCTGGGCGCGGTGCTGGGCTGGGAGCGGCTGCTGGTGGCCCTGTTCGCGGCGGTGCTGGTCGGCGCCGTGATCGGTGTGATCCAGCGTGCCGCCGGCGGCACGCGGGTGGTGCCGTTCGGACCGTTCCTCGCCCTCGGCGGGGTGCTGGCGCTGTTCTTCGGGGACGCCCTGCTGCGGGCCTACCTGGGCGCTCTCGGGGTCGCCTGAGCGCGTGGTAGGCTCGCGCTTCGCGAGCGGGGGCGCGCAGGCGGCCTCCGCAGCGCGGTGAGGAGCGCACGGTCATGACCGAGGTACCTTGGATCGACGCGATGGAGGGACAGGATTTCCTGTCGCTCGACGCCCTCGACGCCGCGACCTTTCGCGGCCTGCTGGAGACGGCGCACGCCCTGAAGCGCGACTGGCACGAGGGGATCCGACCGCGACCGCTGGAGCACAGGACGCTCGCGATGATCTTCGAGAAGCAGTCGCTGCGCACCCGCTCGACCTTCGACATCGCGATGTTCCAGCTGGGCGGCCACTCGGTGCTGTTGAGCCAGAACTTCATCGGCGTCGGCGTGCGCGAGTCGATCCAGGACGTCGCCAAGAACCTCGAGCGTTGGGTCGACGGCATCATGGCCCGCACCTACGGTCACGGCACCCTGCTCGAGCTGGCCGAGCACGCCGACGTGCCGGTCATCAACGGCCTCTCCGACCTGCTGCACCCGTGCCAGCTGACGGCGGACTACCTGACGCTCTACGAGACCTTCGGCGAGCTCGACGGCGTGCGCGTCGCCTTCGTGGGCGACGGCAACAACGTCGCCAACTCGCACGTCAACGCCGCCGCCGCGGCGGGCACGTCGCTGGTCATCGCCACCCCCGAGGGCTTCGATCCGGATCCGGACGTGCTGGCCTCGGCCCGGGCGCGCGGCGCCGACGTCACCATCGTGCGCGATCCTCGCGAGGCGGCCGAGGGCGCGGACGCGCTCTACACCGACGTGTGGATCTCGATGGGCCAGGAGGAGGAGGCCGAGCGCCGCCGCGCCGCCTTCGCCGACTACACCGTCACCCCCGCCTGGTTCGAGCTGCTGAGCGACCGGGGCGTGTTCATGCACGACCTGCCGGCCCACTACGGCGAGGAGGTCGTCGAGGAGGCGGTCCACCACCCCCGCAGCGTGGTCTTCGACCAGGCCGAGAACCGCCTGCACGCCCACAAGGCGATCCTCTACCAGCTGCTCGGCCGGCGCGCGTGAGCCTGACGGCCGCCCTCCTCGGCGCCAACGGCTACGGTGGCGCCGGCCTGATCGAGCGGCTCAGGGCCCACCCCGAGATCGGGCAGGTCCGCTACGCCTCGCGCACCTTCGCCGGCCGACCCCTGAGCGACGCCTGGCCGCAGTGGGCGGGCCTGACGGAGGACCGCTTCGTGTCGCCGGACGAGGCGCTCGAGGGAGCGGACGTGGCCTTCCTGGCGACGCCGCACGGGGCCACCGCGCCCTGGGTCCGGGCGGCCCTCGCGCTGGGCGCGCGGGTGATCGACCTGTCGGCCGACTCCCGCCTGGACGCGGCGACCTACGCCCGCTGGTACGGCGAGCACCCCCACCCGGACGACCTGGCCGCGTCGCGCTACGGCCTGGTCGAGGCCCACCGTGACGAGCTTCCCGGCGCCAAGCTGGTCGCTGCGCCCGGCTGCAACGCCACGGCGGTGTCGCTGGCGCTGCTCCCCTACGCCGCGGCGGGGCTGCTGGATCCCGAACGCCCGCCGGTCTGCACGGTGCTGGCCGGTGCCAGCGGGGCCGGCCGGTCGACCGCCGCCGGCCTGCACTTCTCCGAGCTCGACGGCAACGCGAGGCCCTACAAGGTCGCCGGTGGCCACCGCCACCTGGCGGAGATCGAGGCGACCCTCGGTCGCGCCCGGACGCAGGGCCTTCGCCACCGGACGCACGCCTCGTTCGAGCCGCTGCCGGTCAGCTTCACGCCGCAGCTCGTCCCGCTGGTCCGGGGCATCCTGGCGACCTGCACCTTCCGACCGACCCGCGAGGTCGACGCGGCCGAGCTGGCCGAGCTGCTGCAGGACGGCTACCGCGACGATCCGATGGTGCACGCTGGGGCCGAGCTGCCCGAGGTCAAGGCCGTCGCGGGCTCCGACCGGGCGCTCGCGTCGATCCGCTACGATGCCCGCACCGGGCTCGCGACCGCCTTCGCCGTGATCGACAACCTCGGCAAGGGCGCCGCCGGGCAAGCCGTGCAAGCCTTCAACGTCGCGTTCGGGTTCCCCGAGACGACGGCGCTGCACCTGGAGGGTCGTTGGCCATGAGACTTCCACAAGGGTTCACCTCGACCGCCATCGCCGCCGGCATCAAGCCGTCCGGCACGCTCGACCTGGCGCTGCTCGCCTGCGACGGTCCGGCCGCCTGGGCCTACGTCGCGACCCGCAACCGCCTGACCGCCCCGTGCGTGTCGCGCAACCGGGTCCGCTACGGCACCGGCGAGCCGATCCGCGCCGTCGTGATCAACTCCGGCAACGCCAACTGCGCCTCGGGCGACTCGGCCAGCTTGGACAACGAGGAGATGGCCACGCGCATCGCCGGCATGCTGGGCGGCACGTGCCCCCACGAGGTGCTGACCGCCAGCACCGGCGTGATCGGCGTGCCGCTGCCGATGCAGCGCGTGCACGCCGGCCTGGGCGATCTGACCGCCGGCCTGGACGAGGAGGCCGATCGCCTCGCGGAGGCGATCCTCACGACCGACACGACCGTCAAGACCGTCGCGGCCAACCTTCGGGGCGGGGCCCGGATCGTGGGCGTCGCCAAGGGCTCCGGCATGATCCACCCGAACATGGCGACCATGCTGGCGTTCGTCACGACCGACGCCGACGTCTCGCAGGAGACGCTGCGCGAGCTGTGGCCCGCCGTGGTCGAGCGCACCTTCAACCAGGTCACCGTCGACGGCGACACCTCGCCCAACGACATGGCCGTGCTGATCTCCTCGCGCCGCATCGAAACGTCGCCGCAGGAGTTCGCCGAGGCGCTCGAGGCGGTCGCGGCGAAGCTGGCCGAGAAGATCGCGGCCGACGGCGAAGGGGCCACCACCCTGCTGCGCGTCCACGTCCTCGGGGGACGCGACGAGGACCAGGCGCGCCGCGCCGCGCGCGCCATCGCCGGCAGCGCGCTGGTCAAGACGGCGGTGCACGGGCGCGATCCCAACTGGGGCCGGATCCTGTCCGCGATCGGGCAGTCCGAGGTGCTCTGGGACGGCTCCAACGTCGAGCTGACGGTGCAGGACGTCGCGGTCTACCGCGGCGCTCCGCTCGCCTTCGACGCGGACGCGTTGTCGGCCGCGATGGACGCCGACACGGTCGAGATCCGCGTCGACCTGGCCGCCGGCGAAGCTCGGGGGCGCGCCTGGGGCTGCGACCTCAGCGACGGCTACGTGCGCATCAACGCCGACTACACGACCTAGGCCTGCGACCGGTCACGACCTGCGATGCCCCGGCGGGTCCGCCCGCCGGGGCATCGTCGTGGCGAACCGGATCGTCCTGGCGCCGGCGCGGAGCGCTCAGCGGCGGCGCCGGTTGGCGATGTGGATGGCCCGGCCGTGGGCGTGCTCGGCCGCCTCCATGATCGTCTCGGCCACGGTCGGGTGGGCGTGCTGGGTGAGCGCGACGTCCTCGAGGGTGGCGCCCATCTCGATCGCCAGCGCCGCTTCGGACACCAGGTCGCCCGCGCCGGGGCCGACCATGTGGAAGCCGAGGACCACGTCGGTCTCGGCGTCGCCGATGAGCTTGACCAGGCCGTCCTTGACGCCCAGCGTGGTCGCGCGACCGGACGCGGACAGCGGGAAGGTGCCGATCCGCGGCTCGAAGCCGGCCTCGCGCGCCTCGGCTTCGGTCATGCCGACCGAGGCGAGCTCCGGGCTGGTGTAGATGACCGCCGGCACGATGGTGTCGTAGGCGGCGGGTTGGCCGGCGGCGTGCTCGGCCGCGACCAGGCCCTCCTTCATCGCCTTGTGGGCGAGGAGCGGCCCACGCGCGACGTCGCCGATCGCGTAGACGTGCGGCAGCGAGGTGCGCATCGAGGCGTCGACCGGCACGTAGCCCCGCTCGTCCACGGTCACGCCGATCTCCTCGAGGCCCAGGCCGGTTCCGTTGGGCCGTCGGCCGACGGCGACCAGCAGCTTGTCGACCACGACCGTCTCCTGCGTCCCGTCAGCGGTCTCCAGGGTGACCTCCAGGCCGTCGTCGGTGCGCGTCTGCGCCACCGCCTTGGTGCCGGTGCGGACGTGCACGCCGCGATCCTCGAAGCTCTTGCGCAGGACCTTGGCGACGTCGGGGTCGGAGGTCGGGACGATCTCGTCCATCAGCTCGACGACGGTCGTCTCCGCGCCCAGCGCGTGGTAGATGTCGGCGAACTCCAGGCCGATGGCGCTGCCGCCGATCGCCATGAAGCGCTTCGGAACCTCGGCGACCATCAGCGCCCCGGTCGAATCGACGATCGCCTCGCCGTCGGGCTCGAAGCCGGGGATCTGGATCGGCCGGGAGCCGGTCGCTAGAATCGCCTTCTCGAAGCTCACCGTCCGGTCGCCGACCGTCAGCTCGTTGGGGCCGCTGAAGCGGGCCTCGCCCTCGATCAGGTCGATCTTGTTGCCCTTGAAGAGCATGCCGACGCCGCTGGTCATCTTCTTCACCACCGACGCCTTCCAGCTCTCGAGCCGTTCCAGGTCGATGCTGGGGGTACCGAAGTCGATGCCGTAGTCGCTGGCCTTGGCGGCCTCGCGCAGGTCCTCGGCGACGTGCAGCAGCGCCTTGGTCGGGATGCAGCCGACGTTCAGGCAGACGCCGCCGATCTCGCCCTTCTCCACGACGGCGGTCGTCAGGCCCAGCTGCGCGGCCCGGATCGCGGCGTGGTAGCCGCCCGGCCCGGAGCCGATCACGATCAGTTGGTAGTCCACGTTGCTTCCTTCCCCGCGGGATCCGGTCGCGCCGTCCGGGCGCGCTCCCGCCGCCGGTGCGTGCGGCCAGTCTACCCGCTGGCCGAAGGGCCTCCCCGGCCGGCCGAACGACCGGCGCAGCGCTGCGCGGAGGGTAGCCTCGCGGCATGGAGCCCGCACCCGACGAGGCGACCGCCGAGGTCGTCGAGCCGATCGCCCACGAGGACCTGTCCCCCGCCGACCTGCCCCACCCGCGCGCGCCGTTCGACGAGGTGGTGCGCTTCGCGCACACCTTCGACGGCTACGCCGCGCTGGGCATGGAGCTGTGCGGCGAGATGGCCAACCGCGGCCTGTCGCAGTGGACCCGCAGCGGCGAGGTGCCCGGCTGGCTGGCGGGCGACCTGGAGCGCCTGCGCGCCTGCCTCTACTTCGAGGCCCGGCGCTGGATCGTGCTGGAACGCGAGCCGGACACGCGCTCGCTGATGTACGTCCACGACCTCGTTCGTGCGGTCGAGGACCGCCTGCTGGAACGCGACGAGGCGAATTGACACCCCTCCGGCTCGCGGCTACGATCAAGCGGATGCCACGTCGCGACGACCGACTACGCGCACCGGGGATCCGCCCGCGCTGACCCTCGGCGCCGCCGCGGACCCCGTCTCGCGCCCCGACCGGCCGGTCGGGGCGACGTCGTGTCGCGACCGACCCACCCCGCTGGGACGCTCCGTGCGCCCCGCCCCCGACGCCGCCCGCGAGCGCCGCGTCGCCTGGAGGACCCGCATGGCCGACCGAGCCGTACCCGCCCCCGCCGACGGCGCCCAGGACGCCTACCGCCCGCAGCGGATCGAGCCGCGCTGGCAGGCCACCTGGGAGGAGGACGGCCTGTACCGCGTCGACCTCGACGACGCGTCGAGGCCCAAGCACTACTTCCTGACGATGTTCCCCTACCCGTCCGGGAACCTGCACGTCGGCCACTGGTACGCCGAGACGCCGGCCGACGCGGCGGCGCGTTACCTGCGCATGAAGGGCGCCAACGTCTTCTTCCCGATGGGTTTCGACGCCTTCGGCCTGCCGGCCGAGAACGCCGCGATCAAGGCGGCCCGCGAGGGTGGCGACGTCCACCCCGCGCGCCTGACGCGCGAGCGCATCGACTTCATGACCGCCCAGTTCAAGCGGATGGGCGCGATGTTCGACTGGTCGCGCACGCTGGCGACGTGCGAGCCGGAGTACTACCGCTGGAACCAGTGGTTCTTCGTCAAGATGGTCGAGAAGGGCCTGGCCTACCGCAAGGAGAGCTACGTCAACTGGGACCCGGTCGACCAGACCGTGCTGGCCAACGAGCAGGTCATCGATGGGCGAGGCGAACGCAGCGGCGCCCTGGTCGAACGCCGCCTCATGCCGCAGTGGCACTTCAAGATCACGGCGTACGCCGACGAGCTGCTGGACTTCACCGGCCTGGACTGGCCCGAGCGGGTCAAGACGATGCAGACCAACTGGATCGGCCGCAGCGAGGGGGCCGAGGTGGGCTTCCGCGCCGAGAGCGGCGAGGCGATCGAGGTCTTCACCACCCGTCCGGACACCCTCTGGGGAGCGACCTTCATGGTCCTCGCGCCCGAGCACCCGTTGGTGGCGACGCTCACGACCGACGACCAGCGGGCCGAGGTCGAGGCCTACGTCGAGCGCGCCGGCCGCATGAGCGAGATCGACCGCCAGAGCGAGACGCGCGAGAAGACCGGCGTCTTCACCGGCGCCTACGCCGTCAACCCGGTGAGCGGCGCGCGCGTGCCGATCTGGATCGCCGACTACGTGCTGGTCACGTACGGATCGGGCGCGATCATGGCGGTGCCGGCGCACGACGAGCGGGACTTCGCCTTCGCGCGCGCCTACGGTCTGGAGGTCGTGCCGGTGGTGCAGCCGCCGGACGCCGAGCGCCTGGACGGCGCCACGATGACGGAGGCCTACCCGGGCGACGGCGTGATGATCAACTCCGGGCCGTTCGACGGCACGCCCACCGGCAAGGGCGAGGGTGCCGGCGACGGCATCGCGCGGGTGATCGACTGGCTCGAGGAGCGGGGCATGGGACGCCGCAAGGTGACCTACCGCCTGCGCGACTGGCTGATCAGCCGGCAGCGCTACTGGGGCACGCCGATCCCGATGCTGTACTGCGACGCCTGCGGCGTGGTGCCGGAGCGGGAGGAGAACCTGCCGGTGGTGCTGCCGGAGGACGTCGCCTTCATGCCCACCGGCGAGTCGCCGCTCACGAGTCACGCGGCCTTCCTGATCGCGACCTGCCCGTCCTGCGGCGGTCCGGCCCGGCGTGAGACCGACACGATGGACACCTTCATGGACTCGTCCTGGTACTGGTTCCGCTACCTCTCGCCCGGCAAGGAGGACGGTCCGGTCGACGTGGAGGCCGCCCGCCGCTGGACCCCGGTCGACACCTACACCGGCGGGATCGAGCACGCCATCCTGCACCTTCTCTACGCGCGCTTCTTCACCAAGGTGATGCGCGACCTGGGCCTGGTCGAGCACGGCGAGCCGTTCGTGCGCCTGCGCAACCAGGGGATGATCCTGGGCGAGGACGGCGAGAAGATGTCCAAGCGCCGCGGCAACGTCGTCGATCCCGACGACCTGGTCGCGAGCTACGGGGCGGACGCGGTCCGCGCCTACCTGATGTTCATCGGCCCGTGGGACCAGGGCGGCCCCTGGAACTACCAGGGGATCGAGGGCGTGGTGCGCTTCCTGCACCGCGTCTGGGCGCTGTTCGTCGACCCGCCGGGGGCGGGCGCGGCGGACGACGCGCGGGTCGCCGACCTGCGCCGCGCCGCCCACACCGCGGTGCAGGAGGTCAGCGAGGACTTCGAGGCGTTCCGCTTCAACACCGCCGTGGCCGAGCTGATGACCCTCCAGAACGCGATGTCGAAGCTGAAGAACGAGGGGCTCGTGGCCCACCCGGCCTGGGCCGAGGCGCGCTCGCTGATGCTGCGGCTGCTGGCGCCGATCGCGCCGCACCTGGCCGAGGAGCTCTGGCACCGTGCCGGCGAGGCGGGCTCGGTCCACCTGGCGTCGTGGCCGGAGGCGGACGCGGACGCCCTGATCGAGACCCAGATCGAGCTGGTCGTGCAGGTCAACGGCAAGGTGCGCGGGCGCGTCACGGTCGCCGCCGATGCGGCGAAGGACGAGGTCATCGCCGCCGCCAAGAACGAGGCGAACGTGGCGCGCTACCTGGAGGGCGCGACCCTGCGGCGCGAGATCGTGGTCCCCGGCAAGCTGGTGAACCTGGTCGTCGGCTGAGCGCCGCGCCGCGGGCGGCAGGCGCTCACTGCGGCGCGATCAGGGCCACCTCGAGCAGCGTCGACAGGTCGGCCGCCGGTTCGACCACGAACGTGCGGCGCAGGTCGTTGGGGTCGGGGGGCAACGTCTCGACCACCACCCCGACGCGCACGCCGCGGGGGAACAGGCCGCCGTAGCTGCTGGTCTCGACCACGTCGCCGACCTCGACCGGCTCGCTCTCGACGAAGCGGACGACGCGGATTCGGCCGCCGATCTCGCCGACCGCGACGCCCTGCCCCCCCTTGCCGCGAACGGTGACCCCGACGCGTGACTCTGGATCGACGACGGTGCGCACCACCGCCCGGCCGGCGGCGACCTCCGTCACGATGCCCACCAGGCCGGCGGGCACCGTGACGGGCATGCGCGGGCGCACCTCGGCGCTGCGGCCAGCACCCAGCAGCAGCCGCTCGACGCTGACGCCGGAGCTGCCGCCGATCACCGGCGCGGTGGTGACGACGCCGGGGCTCTGGGCGTCACGGATGGCGAGCGTCTCGCGCAGGCGGTCGATCTCGAGCTCCAGCGCCCGCGTCCGCTCCCGCTCGCTGGCGAGGGCGTCGCGAAGCGCCTCGTTGCGTTGGCGCAGCTCACGCCGGTCGACCATCGCGGCGAGGGTCTCGCGCAACTGCACGCCGGCCCGGTAGGGGATCTGGTGCGGAAGCGCCACGGCGGCCGACAGCGCGGTCGGAGCGCGACCGACGAAGGCGCTGGCGACGAAGGTGAACAGCCCTAGGGCCAGGAACACGTACCAGGCGCGCAGGAAGTTAGACAAGCTCGACTCCCAGCCGCGCCGCTTCACGCACGACCGCGGGCAGGCTCAGGCCCACGACGTTCGTGTAGCAGCCGCGCACGTCGGCCACCAGCGCCGCGCCCAGGTCCTGGATCGCGTAGCCGCCGGCCTTGTCCAGGCCGGCCCCGCTGGCCGACCAGCGCGCGACCTCGCGCGCGCCCAGGTGGCGCAGGCGCACCTCGGTCGTGACGGCCACGGCGCGCTCGTGCGGACCGCGGACCAGGTGGTGCGCGGTGATCACCTGGTGCCAGCGACCGGCCAGGCGCTCGAGGAAGCGTCGGTTCTCCTCGGCGTCGCGCGGCTTGCCGAGCGCCTCGCCGTCCAGCACGACGACCGTGTCGGCGGCCAGCACCAGCGCCCCGTCCAGCCGCATCGCGACCGCCGCCGCCTTCGTCGCGGCCAGCCTGCGCGCCATCGTCTCGGGCGCCTCGTGCGCTTGGGGGGTCTCGTCGACGTCGGCCGGGCGCACCTCGAAGGCGACGCCAAGCGCCTCCAGCAGCTCGCGCCGACGCGGGCTGCCACTGGCCAGGACGAGGCGGACGGGTGCGGAGGCGGACACGTCCCGCATCGTACCCGCCCTCCCGGTCGGCCGCCCGTCCGCCCGCGGTATGCTCGCGCGCATGAGCCTTCCCAGCAGCGGCGATCCCGCACCGGCCTTCTCCGGCGCCTCCACCGACGGTCCCCTGGCCCTATCCGATTTCGCGGGCGAGTGGCTGGTGCTGTACTTCTACCCGGCCGACTTCACAGCCGGCTGCACGACCGAGGCGTGCGACTTCCGCGACGCCATGCCGGGCCTGGGCGCCAAGGTGCTGGGGGTCTCCCCCGACCCGGTCGAGAAGCACGCCGCGTTCGCCGAGGAGCATGGCCTGCCCTTCCCGCTGCTGGCGGACGAGGACCACGCCATCGCCGAGGCGTACGGCGCCTACGGCACCAAGAAGCTCTACGGCAAGGAGGTCACCGGCATGATCCGCTCGACCTTCCTGATCGCGCCGGACGGCACGGTGGCGGAGGCGATGCGCAACGTGCGGGCCAAGGGCCACGCAGAGCGGGTCGCGAAGCGCCTGGAGGAGCTGAAGGGCTGAGATGAGCGACGCCCGCAAGGCCGCGGCGGCGCAGGCCGCGCTGCAGGAGGTTCGCTCCGGCATGCTGCTGGGCCTCGGCACCGGCAGCACCGCCCACGCCTTCCTGCTGGCCCTGGCCTCGGCGCTGCGCGCCGGGGAGCGGACCGACGTGCGCGGCGTTCCCACCTCGCGCGCGACGGAGCGGACCGCGCGCGAGTTGGGCGTCCCGCTGGCCGACCTGCCGGCGGGCGGGGTCGACCTGGCGATCGACGGCATGGACGAGGTCGATCCGCGACTGGACGCCGTCAAGGGCCTGGGTGGCGCGCTGCTGCGCGAGAAGGTGGTGGCCGAGTCGGCCGCCCGCTTCGTGCTGATCGGCGACGACGGCAAGACGGTCGGACGTCTCGGGGAGCGGGCCCCGGTCCCGGTCGAGGTGCTGGCCTTCGGCATCGAGCGGAGCGCCGCCCGGATCGAGGCGCTGGGCCTGGTCCCGCGCCTGCGGGGCGGTGCGGCCGAGCCGCGGCTGACCGACAACGGCAACCCGGTGCTGGACGCCACCGTGCCCGATGCGCGCGACATGCGCGAGCTGGCCCGGGCGCTGGACGCGATCCCGGGCGTGCTGGGGCACGGCTTGTTCCTGGGGATGGCGGACGCGGTCTACCTGGCGAGCGCCGACGGCGTCGAGCGGCAGGAGCGGCCGGCGTGATCGAGGCGGTCGGCCTGGACCTGGTCGAGCTGGCTCGGATCCGCGGCGTGCTGGAGCGTCACCCGACCCGCTTCCTTGCGCGTCACTTCACGCCGGACGAGGTCGCCTACTGCCAGAGCCAGCGCGATCCGGTGCCGTCGCTGGCAGCGCGCTTCGCGGCCAAGGAGGCGTTCCAGAAGTGCTGGCCGGAGACGCACGGCTGGCGGGACGTGCGGGTCGTGCGCGAGGACGGCGCGCCGCGGCTGGCGTTCAGGCGCGGCATCGCGCAGGAACTGAACCGGCGCGGCCTGGTGGCGCACCTGTCGCTCAGCCATTCGCGGGACCACGCCGCCGCGGTCGTGGTGCTGGAGTGGCGCGGTCCCGCGAGCGACTGAGCCTCCTCAGAAGCCGTGCGCGATGTCCTCGAGGCCGGGGGCGTCCACCACGGTGATGTTGCGGTAGCCCGACTCGATCAGACCCTCGGAACGCAGTTCGGTGATGATCTTCGAGACGCTCTCGCGGGTGGAGGCCGTGCCCTCGGCGATCAGCTCGTGGGTGGCGGAGATCGCCGGGCGGCCGCGCCCGTCGCTCGTGGCGAGCGGCGTATCGGCCAGCGTGAGCAGGTAGCGCGAGACCCGCTGGCGCAGATCACCGGTCTGGAGGTGGTACTCGTAGTCCATCAGCCGCTGCATCTGCTGCGACAGGGAGCGGGTGATCGTCATCAAGTCGTCCCCTCCGATCCGACCGGGATCGATCGCCTCGATCTCGGTGTTGGTCAGCGCTTCCGCCATCTCCTCGCGCTTTCCGCTCATGAACGCCTCCTCGCCGAAGATGTCGCCCGGCATGACGTGACGGACGGTCAGGATGCGGCCCTCGGGCGTCATGCGCGTGATCCGGACGAGGCCGCTGCGCACGCGGTAGATGGACGTGGCCGCGTCGCCGTGGTGGTAGAGCGCCTGCTTGCGCTTGAACGTCAACAGCTGGCCCTGCGGCAGGCCGTCGACGGAACGACCGGAGTCGGTGTGCGGGGTGGTGTGACTGAGGGTGCGAGGCTGGATGGACATGGTGTTCCTCCTGGGGTCCGCATGGAACCGGGGTGGGGCGGGTGGCCGGGACGTCAGGCGCGTGACTCGGCCTGGCGAGAGACGAGATCGTCGAAGCGAGCGGCGGCGTCGACGACGTTGTTGGCGAGGTAGACGCCGCCGAGTTCCTCGGCCACGTCGGGCTGCTGGTTGAAGGCGCCGCCGCCGAAGACGAGCAGCGGGGCGGCGCTCTGGAGCATCTCGCGGCGAGCGCGCAGCTCGCTCAGCGATTCGGCGGTGGAGGCGGAGACCATCATCGCGCTGGGCCGGTGGCGCTGGCCCATCTCGACCAGGTCGGCGACCGGCGTGTTGGCGCCGACGTAGAAGATGCGGTAGCCGCGCCGACGCAGCAGCACCGCCAGCATCAACGCGCCCAGCTCGTGCTGATCCAAGGGTGCGCAGGCGATGATCACCCCGGGCGCGTTGCGGGGCTGGCCGGACAGCGAGAGGAGCGAGCGCAGCCGGCCCTGAACGTAGCTGCTGGCGTAGTGCTCGGTGGTGGTGGGCAGCTGGCCGTCGTGCCAGCGTTGGCCCAGTTCGACCATGGTCGGCTGGATCACGTCGGCCAGCACGGTCTCGACCGGGTGGAGCGCGTGCGCTTCACCGAGGACGCGGTCCGCGGCGGCGTCGTCGAGGTCGACCAGGGCGGCGACCAGCGCGTCGCGCAGGACGACCGGCGGCCGTCCGGCGTCGGGGCCGGGGTCGCGGGGGACCTCCTTGACCAGCTCGGCCGCGCGGGAGGCGGGGATGCCGTCCGCGATGTGGTGCTTCATCGTCTCGATGCTGCGGATGTCGTCCTCGCTGTAGAGGCGGTAGCCGGAGTCCGAGCGCTCGGGACAGGGGAAGCCGTAGCGTCGCTCCCACTGGCGCAGCGTTCCGGCCGGCACCTTGGTGCGCTCCTCGACTTCGTTGACCGTGAACTTTCCGCGTCCCACGTCGCCTCGCCTTCCGTTCCTGCGTGTCGGGGTCCGGCCCGACGACCGTTCAACGTTCGTACAACCTTGGACGAAGTGTAGAGCGGCTGTACAGGGTTTGTCAAGGGGCAGGCGGCGATGCCGTCCGCCGAGTGCGTCCTTAGGCACGCGAAACGCCGTCCCGCACGGCGATTCTGGCGTACACACTGCAGGCCCTGAAGCGTGTACAAGGGTGTACGACCTGCAGCCGGGCCTACGGTGACGGCGGTCGGTCCGCCGTCGCGGGTAGGCTCTCGGCATGGCACGCAAGCACGTCACGATCTGGACCGACGGGTCGTGCGACACCGGCAGCGGCGACGGCGGCTGGGGCTACCTGATGCGCTACCGCGACCACCTGCGCCGCGACGCCGCCTTCGAGCCGAACACCACCAACAACCGCATGGAGCTGACCGCGGCCGTCGAGGCGCTACGGGCGCTCAAGGAGCCGTGTCGCGTCACCCTGGTGACCGACTCGCAGTACCTGAAGAAGGCCTTCACCGACGGCTGGCTGGACACCTGGCGCCGCAACGGCTGGCGCACCGCCTCGC
>CAZJGU010000055.1:0-19544 GCA_964545455.1 uncultured bacterium
GCGACCGTGGCCGCGACGAGGGCGACGGCGAGGACGAGCAGGTACGGAGCGCGTGCGCGTCGGACGTGGTGTCGGACGTGGTTCATGGGGACCTCCGAGTCCGCCCGCCGACGTCGGCCGGCGGGCCGTGATGCGCCTTCTACACTACGAACACATGATGAGCCTGGACTCAAGTCCTCATGAAGCAGATGAATCCGGGCGCCGGCCCCAGTCGGCGCCGTCGTCCTCGCCACGCCCCTCGGCCAGGCGCTCGATGGCGAGGACCGCCACGGCGGCCGCGACGGCCAGCGCCGCGATGGCGACCGCTTCGCCCGGTCCGGCCGGCGCGGCCGCCACGGGGGCGTAGGCGTCGCCCCCTTGCCACGGCCACACGCGCCGCAGCGAGCCCACCAGGAACCCTGCCAGCAGCCCCAGGATCGCCGTGGGCCAGCGGTGCAGGGCGACCGCCAGCACGCGCGAGAAGCCCAGCAGACCCACGACCATGCCTGCCGCGAACGGTGCGAGCCGCACCAGGTCCAGCGTCGCCAGGGCCGTGAGCACCGTCTCGTACTTGCCCAGCAGGACCAGCACGAAGGCACCCGACACCCCGGGCAGCAACAGCGCGCTGACCGCCACCGCTCCCGACAGGACGAACATCCACAGCGCGTCGGGGGTGGTGGTCGGCACCAGGCCCACCAGCACGAAGGCGCCGACCGCGCCGATCCCCCCGGTCGTCCACGCCACCCGGAGAGGACCGTCGATGCGCCGCGCCACGACCAGGGCCGACGCGGCGATCAGGCCGAAGAAGACAGCGTAGACCGACACCGGACGCGTCTCCAGCAACGTCGTGAGCACGCGCGGCAGGCTGGCCAGCGCCAGCGCGATACCGACCGCCAGGGCCGCCAGGAAACGTCCGTCGACGGCCCGCCAGGCGTCCAGCCAGCGGCGGCCGGTGACCGCCGACCAGAGCCCCCGACCGGTCAGGGCACCGAGCGCGTCGATCAGGCGCCGGTAGATGCCGGTCAGCAGCGCCATCGTCCCACCGGACACCCCGGGGACCAGGTCGGCGGTGCCGATCAGCACGCCACGCAGGGCGACCGTCCAGTCACGGGGGCGACGCCGCTCGGGGAGCACGCCCAGACGCTAGCACGGCGGGCGTCCCGCGCACGACGCCGGACCGCTCGCTGCGGTAGGGTGGCGACCGTGAACGAGGAGGTCCCCGCCGTCCCCCACGCAGGCAGCCAGGACGCCGACGTCACGGTCGACCCGGCGCGCCTCGACGCCCTGGCCGGGCAGCTGGTCTGGCGGATCGGCCGCAGCAGCGACGACGGTCCCGTGACCGTCCGGGTCGGGCTGGCCAGTGCCGCAGCCGCCTTCGCCGACCTGCCCAAGCTCCGCAGCGCCAGCGACGCCGAGCTGCGCGAAGCCATCGACGCCGGCGAACTCCGCGTCGAGTGGGTCGGATCGGGACGCTGAGCATGGAGCTGCGCCGCACCGTCGACTTCGAGGTGCCCTCGACCCTCACCTGCGCCTCCGCCGTCACCTTCGTCCGCGACGTCGAGCGCAGCCTCGCCGACGCCGACTTCCTCACCGCGCTCACGCGCGACGGCGACGTCGTGACCGCGCAGCTGCCGGTCAACGCCGCGCTGTTCGGCGCCCAGAAGCTGCGCTTCCGCAGCCGCCTGGTGCCGACGCCCCACGGCGCGCGGCTCGTCGGGCTGGACCTCGACGACCGGCCCGGTTGGGCCCGCGTGTCGGGCGAGGCGACGGTCGTGCCGATCCCCGAGGGCTGCCGCCTGGACTACCGCTTCGAGATCGAGATCCACCTCGCGGTGCCGGACGCGGAGCGCTGGGGTGGTCGGGCGCTGCTCAAGATGATCGAGGTGACCGCCGACCGCGTCCTGGGTCGCGTGACGACCGCCTTCCCGGACGCCGTCCGCTCGGCCGCCCGCGCCTACGAGGAGCTCGTCGCCGCCTGAGCGGCCGTTCCGGCGCGCTCACTTCCCGACGCAGAAGTTCGCGAACACGTGCTCCAGCGCGTCCTCGGCCACCTCGCCACGTCCCGTCAGGGCCGCCAGCGCATGCAGGGCGTCCTGCAGCTCGAGGGCCATCAGGTCCTCCGGCGCGCCCTCCGCCCGGTCGAGGATGTCGGCCACGTCGCGCAGCGCCTGGGCGTGCCGCTCGTGCGTGATCCACAGCTCGGCGCCGGCGGCGTCGCCCAGCAAGCGTTCGCGCACGGCGTCGCGCAGGGCGTCCAGGCCGGTCCCCTGGGCTGCGCTGATGCCGATCGGAGGCGTGCTCAACCCCGCCTGCCGCCACGACCAGGCCGGTGCCAGGTCGGCCTTGCTCGCGAGGACCAGGGTACGCTCCGGCGCCAGGCGCTCCAGCAGCTCGTGGTCGGCCGGATCCAGCGGGCGCGAGCGGTCCAGCAGGCACAGCACCAGGTCCGCCTGCTCGGCCAGGTCCAGGGCGCGGCGGACCCCCGACGCCTCGATCGCGTCGCCGGTCGAGCGCACCCCCGCCGTGTCGACCGCCGTGAGAGGGACCCCACCCAGCTCCAGCGGAGCCTCCAGGTAGTCGCGGGTGGTGCCCGGAACGTCGGAGACGATCGAGCGCTCGTAGCCCAGCAGCGCGTTCAGCAGGCTGGACTTTCCGGCGTTCGGGCGACCCACGATCGCCAGGCGGGCGCCACGGCGGACCAGCGCCCCGGCGTCGGCCGTGGCCAGCAGCGCGTCGATGCGCTCCCGGACCTCGGCCAGGGCGGGACGGACGTCGCGCAGCTCGACCCCCTCCTCCGGGTAGTCCAGCACCGCGGTCAGGTCGCCGTAGGCGGCCAGCAGGCGGTCCTGCAGCCCGTTCAACGCGTCCGACAGGCTCCGCGTGAGCCCTTCCGCCGCGCTGCGCCGGGCCCGCTCGCTGCGGGCCTGGACGATGCCCAGCACGCTCTCGGCCTGGATCAGGTCCATCTTGCCGGCCAGGTAGGCCCGCAGCGTGAACTCGCCCGGGCCGGCGGGTCGCGCGCCCGCCGCGAGGCACGCGTTCAGCGTTCGGCGCAGCACGGCGGGACCACCGTGCGTCTGCAGCTCGACCGCATCCTGCCCGGTGTAGGAGCGGGGCGCCCGGAAGGTCAGAAGGACCGCATCGTCGACGACCCCGTCCGCGTCCCGGATGCGGCCCACCACCACCCGGTGGCTGGGTCGGTGCGATGGGGAGCCGCCCGCCCGCGGCGCGAAGACCGCGTCGGCGACCGCGAAGGCGTCCGGTCCGGCGACGCGGACCACGCCGATCGCGCCCTCGCCCGGTGCGGTCGCGATCGCCGCGATGGTGTCGCCCGGCGGGGGGAGCGGCACGTCAGGCGCTCGCCTCCTGGAACGCCTCGGCGGCGGCGTCGATCATGCGCTCGACGTCGGCCTCGCTCAGGGCGTAGTTGAGGAAGGCCGCCTCGAAGGCGCTGGCGGGCCAGTAGACGCCACGATCCAGCAGGCCGTGGAACCAGCGGGCGAAGGTCTTGGCGTCGGTCCGCTGGGCGTCGACGTCGTCCCGCACCGGACCGTCGCAGAAGAACGGCGTCAGCATCGATCCCACTCGGTTGACGACCAACGCGATCCCCGCGGCGTGCGCGCCCTGCTCCAGGCCCTCCTGCAGGCGGGCGCCGCGTGCCTCGAGCACGTCGTAGAGGTCCTCGACCTCGTCCATGGCGCGGAACGTCGCCAAGCCCGCGGCCATCGCCAGCGGATTGCCGGACAGGGTGCCGGCCTGGTAGACGCGGCCGACGGGGGAGACGTGGTCCATGATCTCGGCCGGGCCGCCGTAGGCGCCGACCGGCAGGCCGCCCCCGACGATCTTGCCCCAGCACACCAGGTCCGGCTGCAGGCCGTAGCGCTCGGTGGCGCCACCGCGCGCGAGGCGGAAGCCGGTCATCACTTCGTCGGCGACCAGCAAGGCGCCGTGCTCGCGCGTCAGCGAGCGCAGGGCGTCCAGGAACGCGGGCGTCGGCTCGATCACCCCGCTGTTGCCCACGACCGGCTCGAAGATGACGGCGGCGATGTCGTCGCCCTCGCGCTCGAACAAGGCGCGCAGGCCGTCCACGTCGTTGTAGCGCGCGACCGAGGTCAACCCGGCGATCGCGTCGGGCACGCCGGCGCTGGAGGGCACGCCGGTCGTCATCGCGCCGGACCCGGCCGCCACCAGCAGGCCGTCGGCGTGGCCGTGGTAGTTGCCGGCGAACTTGACGATGCGGTCGCGGCCGGTCGCGCCGCGCGCGACGCGCAGGGCGCTCATGGTCGCTTCGGTCCCGCTGTTGACGAACCGGAGGCGGTCCAGGCTTGGGTAGCGGTCCAGCACGACCTCGGCAAGCTCGACCTCGCGGCGGGTGGGTGCGCCGAAACTGGTGCCGTCCAGCGCCGCCTCGCGCACCGCCTCGATCACGGCGGGGTGGGCGTGGCCGAGGATCATCGGTCCCCACGAGCCGACGGCATCCAGGTAGGCATTGCCGTCCTCGTCCCAGACGGTCGCGCCGCGCCCGGAGGCGAGGAACGGCGGTGTGCCGCCGACGCTGCCGAAGGCACGGACCGGCGAGTTGACGCCCCCCGGGATGAGTCGGCGGGCACGGGCGAACAGTCGTTCGGAGGCGGTGGCGTCCATGCCCGCATGTTCGCACGGCCTCCGCGACGGCCGCGACGCCCGGGACGCGGCCGCGGCGCCGTTGGTAGCCTCCGGTGCGGCGGCGTCCGCAGGGAGGACCTCGATGACGATCCTGGAGGCGGTGCAGCGCGTCGGGACGCCCTGGTTGGACCACGTGGCGCTGGCGGTCACGCACCTCGGCAGCGAGGACGCCTCCATCGCCATGCTCGTGGCGATCTACCTTGCGGTGGACGCGCGCGCCGGCCGGATCACCGCCCTGGCGCTGCTGGCCGGGTTCTACCTGAACCAGCAGGCCAAGGAGGCGTTCGACACGGTGCGCCCCTACGTGCTGCACCCCGAGCTGCTGCGCGGCGGCACGGCGGCGGCGGCGTCCGGACCCGGTCCCGCCTTCCCCAGCGGACACGCGCAAGGCGCCGTCACGTTCTGGAGCCTGCTGGCGGCCTTCGGCCGACGCGCCTGGCTGTCGTGGCTGGCGGGCGTGGCGATCGTCGTGATCGCGACGACGCGCCTGTACCTGGGCGTCCACTGGCCGATCGACGTGGTCGGCGGCGCGGCGCTGGGCCTGGCGGTGGCCGGGGTCGCCTGGGCCTGGTCGCGACGCCGCGCCTCGCTGCCCGACACCGTCCTCGTCGCCGTGGCCGTCGTCGTCCCCTTGACCCTGCACCTGCTGGCGCCCACGCCCGACAGCGGCCTGCTGGCGGGCGCCTTCGCCGGCGTCGCGACGGCCCCGCTGCTGCACCGCCACCGGGCGCGCGGCACGGTTCCGCAGCGAGCGGGCCTTGCCCTCCTCGGCCTGGTCCTGGCCGGCGTGTGGCTGCTGGGCACCAGCGTCACGCTGCCGGAGACGGTCAAGGACCACCGCCTGGTGGCGCCGGCGCGCTACCTGCTGCTCGCCTGGGCCGGCATGGCCGCTGCGCCGGCATTGGCGACGCGGCTGCGGCGGCGCTCCCCGGGGACGCGCGGGTGAGCGTCGGCGATCCGCGCCGTGTCGCGCTGACGCTGGAGTTCGACGGCAGCGGCTTCAAGGGCTGGCAGTGGCAGCCGACCGGGGAACGGACCGTGCAGGGCACCCTCCAGGACGCTTTCGGCCGGCTCCCGGGGGAGCACGGCCCGGTCCACGCCGCCGGGCGCACCGACGCCGGCGTGCACGCGCTGGCGATGACGGCACACGTCGACACGACCAGCGCCATCCGGTGCGAGAAGCTTCGCCTGGCGCTGAACGCGCACCTCCCGCGGGACGTCGCGGTCCTCGCCGTACGCGACGTCCCCCGCGACTTCGAGGCCCAGTTCGACTGCCGCTACCGCCGCTACCTCTACCGGATGCGCGTCGTGCGGGGCCGACCGCGGGGCCTGGCGCTCGATCGCGACCGGGTTCTGATGGTCCACCGCGACCTGGACGTGCCGGCCATGATCGCCGCAGCGCCCCGGTTCGAGGGACGCCGCGACTTCTCCAGCCTGGCGACGCAGGAGACCCGCACGCGCGAGCGCACGGTGCTCGCCTGCGAGCTGCGCGAGGAGCTGGGCGAGCTGCGCCTGCACGTCGCCGCCGACGGCTTCCTGCGCGGCATGGTGCGGGCGATCGTCGGCACCCTTCTCAGGGTCGGCCACGGCAGGCTGACGCCCGACGGGGTGGACGAGGTGCTGGCGGCCCGCGACCGGCGGCGTGCCGGCACGGCGGTCGCGCCGCACGGCCTGTACTTCGCCGAGGCCGGCTACCGGCCCTGGGACCGGGAGCGCAGCGACGCGTGGCTGGCGCGGCGGCTCGACCTGCCGCGGTAGGCTCGCGTCATGGCGAGCACGCACTTCCGTGACGGCCGGCCCTGGATGGTCGACGTCAGCGACAAGCGACCGACCGATCGCGTGGCCGAGGCCGAGGCGATCGTCGTCCTCACCCCCAAGGTGGCCGAGGCCCTCGACGCTGGCGTGCGCAAGGGCGATCCGCTGCGCGTGGCGGAGCTGGCCGGGATCATGGGCTCGAAGAAGACCTCGGAGCTGATCCCGCTCTGCCACCCACTCCCGCTGGACTCCGCCGAGGTCGAGCTCGAGCGCCAGGGGGAACGGGTGCGCATCGTGGCGCGCTGCCGCACGCACGCCCGCACCGGCGTCGAGATGGAGGCCCTGACCGCCGCCAGCGTGGCGGCGTTGACCCTCTACGACATGCTCAAGGGCACCGACAAGGGGATCGTGATCGCGTCGATCCGACTGCTCTCGAAGGAGGGCGGGAAGAGCGGCTCATGGTCCGCGTGAGGCCGCTCGAGGTCGACGACGGCGCCGCGCTGGCCGCAATCGACGTCGACCATGCCGGGCGCGCCGGGCACGATCCCGTGGCCACCCGCGGCGCCCTGTCGTTCTACGCCCGAACCGGCCACGCCTTCGTGGTGGAGGATGCCGAGGGCGTACGCGGCTTCGCGCTGGCTCAGGCGGTCTGGGACGGCACGCGACCGACGGTCCAGCTGCAGACCCTGGCCACCGATGCGGCGGACCCCGAGGCCCGCGCCGCCCTGCTCGAGGCCGTGACCAAGAGCGCCTACGACGCCGCCGTCTACGACCTGGTGGCCCGGGCCCCGCACGGCGATCCGGCGCTGCACGAACTGCTCGAGCGGGAGGGCTGGCGCGCCGAGCCGGTCGCGCTGCTGCGCCGCACGCTCGGATCGCGCGGTGCCTCGTGAGCGAGGCCGGCGTGCGCGTCCTGCTGGGCGTCCGCGGCCTGGCCGAGAGCGAGCGTCCCCGCGTCCACGCCGCCCTGCGCGAAATCCCCGGCGTGCTGGCGGTCGACATGGGCGACGCCGAACAGGTCGCCGTCCGCTACGACGACGCGGAGACGACCGTGATGGCGATGATCCGAGCGCTGCGGCGCCTGGGCTACCTCGCCGGCATGGAGTGAGCGCGTGAGCGAGGAGCCGGTGGTGTGGATCGGCGTGCTGACGTTCGACGTGCTCACGCCCGGCGCCCGCTCGCTCAAGGAGAAACGCTCGCTGGTGCGTCCGATCGTGGAGCGTGCGCGCTCGCGCTTCGAGGTGTCGGTCGCCCGCCTGGACGGCCTCGACCGGCTGGACCGCGAGACGCTGGGGGTGAGCGTCCTCAGCTCCGATCCGGAGGTGTGCCGGCGCCTGCTCGAGCGGGCGCACGACTTCGCGGCGTCGTTCGGCCTGCGGCTGGAGGGCACCCGTCTCGAGGTCGAGCGCTGGTCGTGACCGGCGGGGTCCCCCGCCTGGTGGGAACCCCGCCGGACCTGCACGGACCGGTAGAATGGCTCGCACGAACGCTCGATGCGCCCCGTCGCGGACCCCTCGGTCCGACGTCACCGGTCGCATCTTCTCCGAGGAGGCCCGACGATGAGCGAGAGCACCGCGCCCGACGCGCCCGGTCCCGAGAAGCCCGATACGAAGGCGTCCCGCCGAACGCCGCCCGAGCCGCCGGCGCCGAAGGTCGACGCGACCCACGTCTCCGACGAGGCGCTCGCGACCGTGATCGGCCTGGCCGCCCACGAGGTGCCCGGCGTCGTGGGGATGGCCCCCACGAGCCTGGGCGAGGGGATCCGTCGCATCCTGGGCGTGTCGCAGGCGGACGAAGGGGTCGAGATCGCCCGCAGCGGCGACGGCCGCGAGCACGCCGACGTCGAGCTGCACGTCGTGGTCGCGTACGGCGTGAACATCCCCGTCGTCGCCGAGTCGGTGGTCCAGCGCGTGCGCTACTCCGCCCGCCACTACGCCGGGGTCGAGGTGGACGACGTCAAGGTGCACGTCGCTGGGGTGTCGCGTGACTGATGCCGCCGCGCAGGACCCGTCGAAGCTGACCGCCAAGGACCTCGCCGCCGCGTTCGTGCACGCGACCGACTGGCTGGGCGTGTACGTCGAGGAGGTCAACGCCCTCAACGTCTACCCGGTGCCCGACGGCGACACGGGCACCAACATGCACCTCACCATGCAGAGCGTGCGCCGCCAGATCGCCGACGAGGCACCGACGACGATGCGCCCGCTGGCGCACGCGCTGGCGTACGGCTCGCTGTTGGGCGCCCGCGGCAACTCAGGCGTCATCCTCAGCCAGATCCTCAAGGGCTTCGCCGACGCGATCCGCGACGTCCGCGGCGGCTTGGACGTGGCCGAGGTGCGCACCGCCCTCGCGCGCGCGACCGAGACCGCCTACGCCGCGGTCATGAAGCCGGTCGAGGGCACCATCCTGTCGGTCTGCCGCGCCATGAGCGAGCACGCCGCCGAGGACCAGGCCGCCGGCCCGCTGCCGCTGCTGCGTGACGTGCGCGTGGCGGGACAGACCGCCCTGGACCGCACGCCGGAGCAGCTGCCGCTGCTGGCGCAGGCGGGCGTCGTGGACGCCGGGGGGCTGGGCCTCCTGCGCATCCTGGACGGCCTGATCGCGCACTTCGAGGGTCGCGAGCTCCCGCCACCCCCGAAGGTCGAGCATCGCGCCCAGGAACAGTTCGAGGAGGAAGCCTTCGGCTTCTGTACCGAGTTCCTGCTCTCCGACGTGACCGTTCCGACCGAGACGATCCAGGAGCTGGTGGCGCCCTACGGCGATTCGCTGCTGGTGGTCGGCGCCGAAGGCTTCGTCAAGGGGCACATCCACACCGAGGAGCCCGAGACGCTGCTGGCCCAGGTGGGCCAGTACGGCCGGATGGTGCGCTCCAAGGTCGAGGACATGAGCGAGCAGCACAGCGAGATCCTCGCCGGCGTCGAGTTGGCCGAGGCCGAAGCGCCCGCCCTCGCGATGGTCGTCGTGAGCGACGGCTACGGCGTGTCGAACGCCTTCCGCTCGCTGGGCGCCCGCGTCGTCGGCGGCGGCCAGACCAACAACCCGTCGGTGCAGGACATCGCCGACGCCGTTCGCTCGGTCGGTGCCGACACGGTGCTGGTGCTGCCCAACAACAAGAACATCGTCATGGCGGCCGAGCGGGTCGACGAGCTGGTCCCCGAACGCGACGTCCGCGTCGTGCCGACCCGGACGTTGGGCCAGGGCCTGGCGGCGGCGGTGATGTTCCGCGAGGACGCCGATCCGGGCACCCTCATGGACGAGATGATGGAGGCCGCCCAGGCGTCGCGCACGCTGGAGGTCACGACCGCCAGCCGCGACGCCACCATCGAAGGGGTCGAGGTCGCCGAGGGCCAGTTCATCGGCCTGGTCGACGGCAAGCTGATCGCCAGCGGCCCTACGCCCGAGGACGTGCTGGTCGACCTGGTCGCCCTCCAGGAGGACGACCACGAGATCGGCACCCTCTTCCACGCCTCCTCGATCGAGGTGGACGCCGCCCGCGCCACCGCGGAGCGTCTGATGGAGGCGCACGAGGACCTCGAGGTCGAGGTGCACGCCGGAGCGCCGGATCTGTACCCGTACCTGATGGTGTTGGAATGACGCGCCTCCGTGGCGAGCGTGAATCCTTGATGAAGGAATCGCGAGCGACCGATCACGTCGCTCGACGAACCAGCGTCTATCGTGGGAGGCAGGAGGTTCACACATGCGCCCCTTGATGCGTACCGCTCTGCTGCTCGGTCTTGCCCTGGGACTCAGCGCCTGCACGATCCAGTTCGTCGTGCCTGGGGCGATCGAGCCGTCGGAGTTCGACGTCGCACTGTCGAATGCCGATCCCGTGCAACAGTTCAGCCTCTCGTCGCAGTCGTCACGTTCGTTCGATGTCGCGGTAGGGCCCGAGTACGGCTCGCAGGTGGTGATCATGACGAGTTCAGGTCGCCTGCGCGTCGAGGACTCCGCAGGCGATCACCTCGCATCGTCGACGTCCGAGACGTTCTTCACGGATCTCGAGCTCATTCCCCTGTCGGTACGTGACGATGACGCGTCCGTGCGCCCCGCGATCACCGTGACCGGGCCCGGTGACTTCCTCTGCGTCGGTCCGTGCGTTTCGTTCGACACCTCCGAGATCGATTCCGTCGTGACGGTGAGCGTCACCAACACGGAATCCTCGAGTCAGGTCATGTCGCTGTACGTGGTGGGAGCCCCCTACTACGACGAGAGCTTCGAACCAAGCAATGACGTGGTGGGGGGGCGACGCTCGCTCCCGTCCTCGCTGAACTCGTCGGCTACTGGAGCCATCGAGTCCTTGGGGGACGTCGATTGGTACGAGGTTCAAGTCGGGGGTAGCTACTCGATCACCGCACAGCCTGCCTTCGGCCTCTCCGTCGAGGTGTTCTACGACGGGCCGAGTGACCCTGAAGCCGATGACGACCTTCTCGTCGGCGGAGGCGAAGGCAACGCGACCGTGTCACTCGTCGCCGGCGACATCCTGCGCGTGTCGGCGGAGCAATCAGACGAGGCGGCTACCGCGGCCTTCAGCTGGTACAGCATCAACACGCCTACGTCGACGCCCTGAGTCCGCAGCGCTTGACGCGCCGTACCTTCGCCTTTCGAGACGACACCATCCTCCGCCGGCCGGAGGCGAGTTGGACCGGTGGCGGTCGATCGATTCCTCGGGTAGACGACCGCTGCGGTGGAGGCGGCTCGAGACGCCCCATGACACGAGGTTGCATGGCATCGAGCACGTCGCTCCGAAATGGATGGCTCCGCGTCGCCGCCGCGGCGGTCGCAGCCATCCTCGTAGTTGGTCTGCTGTCCGGCCCAGCCAGAGCCTCATGCGAGCTGGTCGAGCACAACCGAAGCGCTCGGACCCAGGGGGTCCTCGCCGCCCTCGAACCTGGCTTCGCCCGCCCCGGTTCCGTCGCCCTGGCCCCCGAGGCGGGCGAGGTGTTGGCCTGGCTGGACGCCCCCGACGACCCGGCGGCCGCGGACGCCGCGCTCCGGCGCTTGGCCGACCTGTACGGCCTGCCCCTGGCCGAGGAGGACGGCGCACCGGTGCTGGCCGACGGATGGGAGGACCGGGCACGATCGGCGATCACCGCCATCGGGATCGCGATCGTCGCCGACGACGACGCCGGTGCCGTTCGCGCGGCCGGTGTCTACTGGAGCACCCCGCTGCACGAACGGTTGCGCCTGATCGCCGTCCCGGACGGCACACGCGCGCCGGACCTGCGCGACCTCGCCCCGACCCTCGGACCCCTCATCTCGACCTGCGCGGTCGAGGTCGAGGAGTGGGTCCGCCTGAGCGAGTCCCTCGCGCGCGAGCTGCTGGACCGGACCGACGGG
Source organism: uncultured bacterium (assembly GCA_964545455.1). Lineage (GTDB taxonomy): Bacteria > Deinococcota > Deinococci > Deinococcales > Trueperaceae > SLSQ01. The sequence continues at coordinate 11,734 of CAZJGU010000055.1, forward strand.
CTGTGGATGCTGGCGTACGGGCCACCGCGCGGCGACGGCGAGGAACGCTGGTCCACCTGGGTCCCCGATCGCCAGATCGAGGAGGCCCTCCGCTTCGCGCACCCCGGCGTGCCCGAGCCGCCGGACGCGGGCTACTCGGCACTCTTCTACGGGCGCGGTCCTAGCTTGTTCTGGGCGGTCCGCAACGCGCCGCGCGCTGGGTCCACGTTGGGACCGGGCGACTTCCTCGGCTGGGTCCGCAGCCTGTTCTAAGACGGGTCGGTCAGCGGGCGTCGATGGCGGCACGCAGGTCGCGCTTCATCGCCGCCGCCGCGCGCGCCGCCTCGGCCGGCGGGTCGTCGCCGTCCAGGTAGGTCAGGCTGCGACTGGCGGACACGATCGCGCCGAATCCGTCCGGATCGAACGCGGCGGTCACGTCCGCGGGTCCCGCGCCCTGCGCGCCGTAGCCCGGGACCAGCAGCGGCGCGTGGGGAAGACGCTGCCGCAGCTCGGCCAGTCGGCCGGGCACGGTTCCGCCCACGACCGCGCCCAACGGTCCGTAGCCCCGGGCGTCCACGCCCAGCTCCCGCGCCCGCTCGGTCAGCAGGTCCGCCAAGCGATCGGCGACCGTCGCGGCGCCCGTCCCGGCGTGGGCCAGGGCCAGGTCCTGCAGGTCGGCGCCGCCCGGGTTGCTGGTCCGGACCAGCACGAACACGCCGCGGTGCCCCCGCTCGGCGGCGGCGACGAACGGCTCGATCGCGTCCATGCCCAGGTAGGGCTGGACGGTGAGCGCGTCGGCGGCGAAGACGCCGGCGGCCAGGTAGGCGTCGGCGTAGGCCTCGGCGGTGCTGCCGATGTCGCCGCGCTTGGCGTCCAGGATCACCGGCAGCCCCAGCTCGCGCACGTCGGCCAGGACCTGCGCCATGGCGATCAGGCCAGGGATGCCCAAGCGCTCGAAGAAGGCGCTCTGGACCTTCACGCAGGCGAGGTGCTCGGCGGCGGCGGTGATCAGCTCACGGAAGTACGCCGCGACGGCTCGCGCGACCTTGGCGGGGTCGCCGTCGTGGCGCTCCGGGTGCGTGGACGGGTGGCGCTCCGGGCGCGGATCGACGCCCAGGCAGACCACGCTGCCGGTCGCCTCGACCCGGGCGTGCAGGCGTTCGGCGAACGGCCGATCGGGCGTGCGACCGTCGGGACCGTCCGACCCGTCGTCACGGCCGGCGGCCAGCTGCGCGGCGGTGTGCCCCGCGGCGTGGTCCACGTCAGGCGGCGGCGCGCCCGTGGCAGTGCTTGTACTTCTTGCCCGAGCCGCACGGGCACGGGTCGTTGCGGCCCACCTTCTCGCCGACCTCGATCGGCGCGGTCTTCTGTTGACCCTGACCGCCCCGGCCGCCGGAGGCGGCACCGGTCGCCGCGGCGACCGCGGCCATCCCGACCGGCGAGGAGCCACCGTCGTCGTAGCTCACGCGGGCGGGCTGCCGGTCGCGCCGCTGCAGCGGCTGCTCGGTCCGCACCTGAACGCGGAAGAGCAGCTTGGCGACGTTCAGGCGGATGTTGGCCTTCATCTCCTCGAACAGGTTGAAGCCCTCGAAGGCGTACTCCTGGAGCGGGTTGCGCTGACCGTAGCCGCGCAGGCCGATGCCCTGGCGCAGCACGTCCATCGCGTGCAGGTGCTCCTTCCAGTGCTGGTCGACGACCTGCAGGACGATGTAGCGCTCGAGCTGGCGCATCAGGTCGGAGCCCAGCTCCTCCTCGCGGAAGGCGTAAGCCCCTTCGATCTCGGGGACGAGGATCTGCGTCGCCTCGTCCGGCTCCATGCCGCGCAGCGACTCGAAGTCGTAGCCCTCCAGCGCGGGCACGGCGTCCAGGATCGCGGTCCGGAGGTCCGCGATCTCGTGCTCCTCCGGCTCGAGCTGCGGGTTGAGGGTCGCCTGCACCTGCGAGTCGACGTACTCGGCGATCATGTCCTGCACGTCGTCGCTGATGTCGTTGCCGAGCAGGATGTCGCGGCGCTGGGCGTAGATCACCTCGCGCTGCTTGCTCATGACGTTGTCGTACTCGAGCAGCTGCTTGCGGATCCCCAGGTTGCGATCCTCGACGCGCTTCTGCGCCCGCTCGATCGCGCCGGTGACCATCTTGGCCTCGATCGGCTGGCTGTCGTCCATCCCCAGCCGGTCCATCATGCCCAGCACCCGCTCGTTCGCGAACAGCCGCATCAGGTCGTCCTCGAAGCTGACGTAGAAGCGGCTGCTCCCCGGGTCGCCCTGGCGGCCGGCACGACCGCGCAGCTGGTTGTCGATGCGGCGCGCCTCGTGCCGCTCGGTGCCGATGATGTGCAGGCCGCCCGCCTCGATCACGCGCTGGTGGTCGGCGATGGCCTCGTCGCGCAGCCGTTCGAGCTTGCCGATGATGTCGGCCGGCAGGCCCTCCATGCGCCGTGCGATCTCCTTGGCGTCGTCGATCTTGCCGAGCATGACCGACTTGAGCAGCAGCTCGGTATCGCTGTCGTAGCGCTCGAACCCCTCGCGCACCAGCAACTGCCGGCCGAGCGCCTCGGGGTTGCCGCCCAGCACGATGTCGGTCCCGCGCCCCGCCATGTTGGTGCTGACGGTGACGGCGCCGCTGCGGCCGGCCTGGGCCACGATGTCCGCTTCGCGCCCGTGGTACTTGGCGTTCAGCACCTCGTGCGGGATGCCGCGCCGCTTGAGCATGCGCGACAGCCGTTCGGACGCGTCGACGGTCACGGTGCCGACCAGGATCGGCTGGCCCCGCCCGTGCACCTCGACGATCTCCTCGACGACCGCGTCGAACTTGCCCTGCTCCGTGCGGAAGACGACGTCCTCGCCGTCGTCGCGGATGACCGGCTTGTTGGTCGGGATGACCAGCACGTCGGAGGAGTAGATCTCCTGGAACTCCTTCTCGTCGGTCTTGGCCGTCCCGGTCATGCCGGCGATCTTGTCGTAGAGCTTGAAGAAGTTCTGGTAGGTGACCGTCGCGAGCGTCTGGTTCTCGCGCTCGATCTTGACGCCTTCCTTCGCCTCGATCGCCTGGTGCAGGCCCTCGCCGAAGCGACGGCCGGGCATGAGGCGGCCGGTGAACTCGTCGACGATGACGATCTGCCCGTCGTCGTCCTTCACGTACTGCTTGTCGAGGTGGTAGTGCTCCTTGGCCCGCAGGGCCTGACGCATCATGTGGCCGAGCTCCATGTTCTCGTGGCTGAAGATGTCGTCGATCTTGAGGAGCGTCTCGGCCTTGGCGATCCCCTGCTCGGTGAGGTGCACGTCCTTCGTCTTGCCGTCGGCGGTGTAGTCGCCGGTGGGCGGCTCGTTCTCGCCCTCGCCGGCTTCGCCGCGCTCCAGCTTGCGAGCGATGTCCGCCATGACGAAGTACTTGTCCGTCGCAAGCTCGGCCGGGCCGGAGATGATCAGCGGCGTGCGCGCCTCGTCGATGAGGATCGAGTCGACCTCGTCGATGATCGCGTAGTGCATCGGGTTCTCTTCCCGCAGCACCAGCTGATCGGGCCGGAAGGCCATGTTGTCGCGCAGGTAGTCGAAGCCCAGCTCCGAGTTGGTGATGTAGGTGATGTCGCGCCGGTACAGCTCACGGCGAGCCGCGTTGTCGTGGCCGTGCTCGATCACGCCGACGTCCAGGCCCAGGCCGCGGTAGACGGGGCCCATCCACTCGGCGCCGGTGCGTGCCAGGTAGTCGTTGGTCGTCACCAGGTGGCAGCCCTCGCCGTCCAGCGCGTTGAGCGCCAGCGCCAGGGTCGCGACGAGCGTCTTGCCCTCGCCGGTCTTCATCTCGGCGATCCGGCCGTAGTGCAGGGCCGCCCCGCCGATGAGCTGGACGTCGTAGTGGCGGATGCCGAGGAAGCGCTTGGCGGACTCGCGCGTGAGCGCGAACGCTTCGGGCAGCAACGCCTCGAGGCTCTCGCCGGCGGCGCGTCGCTGCTTCAGGGCCGCGTAGGCGGCGGCGAGGTCCTCGACCGCCTCGGTGTCGGCCTCGAGCGCGTTGACCGCCTTGACGACCTCGCTCTCGAGCCGACCGACCTCGCGATCGTTCTGGTCGAACATCTTTTGGATGAATCCGAGCATCGACCGAGTGTAGCACCGGCCCGCCGAACCGCCGTTGGCCACGGGACCGCTAGCGGACGTCGATCACCAGCACGCCGTTGGAACCGTAGCGGCGCGTCGTGACGCGTTGCGCCGTGATCCCGCTCGCGTCCAGCGCCTCCTCGACCCGAGGCCGGGGGTCGAGCGTCGTGGGGTGCTGCAGCAGGTAGCGACCGCCCGGGGCGACCGGTCGCGCGGCGACGACGGCCGCGAAGACGGCCGGCAGGTCCTGGTCGTAGGGAGGGTCGACGTACACGACGTCGTAGGGTCCGCCCGCCTGCCGCAGGAACGACAGCGCGTCGGCCCGCACCACGCGGGCGTCCAGACCCAGCCGACGGGCGTTGCGACGGGCGACCTGGGCGGCGGCGGCGTCACGTTCGACCAGCGTCGCGTCGAAGCCGCGGCTGGCCGCCTCCAGCCCGACGGCGCCGGAGCCGGCGTACAGGTCGAGGAAGGTGCCGCCCGCGCGGCCCTGCAGGGCGTCGAACAGAGCCGCCCGCAGCCGTGCGGGGGTCGGGCGGGTCCCGCGTGCGGGGGTCTCGAGGGCGCGCCCCTTGGCGCTTCCGGCGAGGATGCGAGGTGCGGCCACGGCCGTATGCTCGCACGGGGCCCGGCGGCGTGGTCCCAGGACCGGCGCGGTAGAGTGCGCGACGTGATTCGCGCCCTCGCCCCCGACGAACTGGTCTGGTTCCTCGCTCGGGCGCTGGCGTTCCAGGGCCATGCCGATCCTATGGGCTTCGCCCAACGCCTCGCGCCCCGCCTCAAGGAGGCCAAGCGCGACGCGCAACGCTCCTTCGTCGAGCAGCCGGGCGGCGCCGGCCCGCCGCGCGTCGGCGTCCACCTGCTCGCCCCGGGGCCCGACGACGACGACCGCACCGCCCGGATGGGGCCGCTCTGGCACGAGGGGGACGAGCACGAGGCCCGCGCCTTCGTCGCGCGGCTGCTGGAACGGACCCCGCACGACGCCGCCATCGTGCCGTTGACCGGCGTGCCCGACGACGCGCGCGAACGCCTGCTGCGCTGGCTGGCGCCGCTGGGTTTCGAGCTGCGCGAGCGCATCCGAATACGCTTCCCGCTCTCGGAGGTGCCGCCGTTGGGCCGACCGTTGACGCTCGAGGCGTGGACGCTCGCGAGCGACGTCGCCTTCCGGGCGCTCTACCGCCGCGCCGAGCGGACCGAAACGGGGGAGGCCCGCTGGAGCTGGCTCAAGCGCCGCGGTGGACGCTTCCGTCCGGACCTGTGGTTCCTCGCGCGGCCCACACCGGACCAGGACCCGATCGGCTACGCCTTCTGCAGCGGCGACGACGCGCTGGACGCGCACTACCGGCTGGAGGCCGCCGGGGTCCTGCCCAAGCACCGCACCTCGACCGAGATGGTCCGGCGCCTGGTGCTCACGACCCTGTTGGAGCTGGCCTCGAGGAGTCCGTTCGGATCGGTCGACGTCGAGGCCGACACGCGCGATCCGAAGCTGATCGAGATCCTGCACTCGCTGGGGTTCGAAGAGCGGGCGCACGATCCCCGCCTCGAACGCCTGCCGGTCTGACCCGGCGAGAGGGGACGTCCATCCAACGGAGGAGGCGCGTGCCCCCGGGGCCTGCTACGGTTCGTGCATGAACCTTCTCATCCGCTGGGCCCTCAACGCGCTGGCCCTCTACCTGACCGTGCAGATCGTCCCGCAGGTCTCGATGACCGCCGACGGCCTGGGAGCCCTGGCGATCTCGGCCCTGGTGCTGGGCCTGGTGAACGCGATCGTCCGTCCGATCATGATCGTGTTGACGCTCCCGCTGACCATCGTGACGCTGGGGCTGTTCCTGCTGGTCGTCAACGCCCTGGCGCTGGGCGTCGTCGCGGCGCTGACGCCGGTGCAGCTGTCCGGATTCGGCGGGGCGGTCTGGGGCGCGCTGGTGCTGACCGTGATCAGCGCCCTGCTGTCGCGGCTGTTCAAGGACGAACGAAGCGCGCGGCGCCGCTAGGGCGCCGCACGGGAGGCTCGCGTCCGGTTCGACCGGTCAGGCGCTCGCGCCCGGCCGGTCGACGTCGCTGGCATCCCCGGTCGGAGGCGGGAAGGCCGCCTCGGACTCGGCCGTGAGCATGATGTCGAGGACCTCGGCGAACGAGCGCACCGGGGTCACGTCGAGCTCCTCGAGCACCGCGTCGGGCACGTCCTCGAGGTTGGCCTCGTTGTCCTGGGGCAGCAGCACCCGGTGGATGCCGGCCTGGTGCGCCGCCAGCAGCTTCTCCTTCACGCCGCCGATCGCGAGGACCCGTCCGCGCAGCGTGATCTCGCCCGTCATCGCCACGTCGCCACGGACCGGACGTCCGGTCAGCGCGGAGACCACCGCCGTCGCGATGGCGATGCCGGCCGACGGTCCGTCCTTGGGCGTCGCGCCCTCGAGGACGTGGACGTGCAGGTCGCGCGTCTCGTGGAAGTCCTCCGGCAGGCCGAAGTCGCCAGCGTGGTTGCGCAGGTAGGCGATCGCCGCCTGGGCCGACTCCTTCATCACCTCGCCCAGCTGACCGGTCAGCGCGACCTTGCCCTTGCCGGGTACGGCGACCGCTTCGACGTCCAGCGTGACGCCACCGACCGAGGTCCACGCCAGACCGTGGCTGAGCCCGACCTGCGGCTGCTTCTCGGCCTGCTCGTCCCGGAACGGGGGCACGCCCAACAGCTCGCGCGCGTCGTCGTCGCCCAGCGTGCGAAGACCGTCCCAGGCGGACTCGAGGTACCCCTTGGCGCTCTTGCGCGCCAGCTTGGCGATCAGCCGGTCCAGGTTGCGGACGCCGGCCTCGCGGGTGTACTCGGTCACGACCTTGCGGAGCGCGCCGTCGTCGATCGCCAGCTTGTCGCTCAGGCCGTGGTCGGTGACCTGGCGCGGAACGCGGTAGCGCTTGGCGATCTCCAGCTTCTCCTGCAGCGTGTAGCCCGGGATCTGGATGACCTCCATGCGGTCGAGGAGCGGGCGAGGGATGGTCGAGAGGCTGTTCGCGGTGGTGATGAACATGACCTTCGAAAGGTCGTAGGGGATCTCCAGGTAGTGGTCGGCGAAAGTGTCGTTCTGTTCCGGATCCAGCACCTCCAGCAGGGCGGAGGAGGGGTCGCCGCGGAAGTCGGCCGTCATCTTGTCGACCTCGTCGAGCAGGAAGACCGGGTTGATCGTTCCGGCGGTCTTCATGCCCTGGATGATGCGACCGGGCATCGAGCCGATGTAGGTCCGGCGGTGGCCACGGATCTCGGCCTCGTCCCGCACGCCGCCGAGGCTCATGCGCACGAACTTGCGGTCCATGCTGCGCGCGATCGACTTGCCCAGGCTGGTCTTGCCGACCCCGGGGGGACCGACCAGGCACAGGATCGGCGCCTTATAGTCGGCGTCCGGCGCGTCCTTGGTCAACTGCCGCACGGCCAGGAACTCGAGGATGCGCTCCTTGGGTTCCTGCAGGGCGTAGTGGTCCTCGTCGAGGATCTCGCCGGTGTGGCCGACGTCGAGGCGCTCCTCGTCCATCTCCGACCAGGGCAGCTCGAGCAGCGTGTCCAGGTAGGTCCGCACCACGGTCGCCTCGGGACTGCCTCCGGGCATCTTCTCGAGCCGGTCGACCTCCTTGAGCGCTCGCTCGTGCGCGGCCTCGGGCAGGTCCTTCTCCTCGATCTTGGCGCGTAGCGCCTCGACCTCGTCGGTCTCGTCCTGACCGAGCTCCTTCTGGATCGCCTTCATCTGCTCGCGC
>CAZJGU010000056.1:0-14027 GCA_964545455.1 uncultured bacterium
CCGCCGAAGCCCGCCGCATGATCCGAGGCGAAACCGCCCGCCCCCGCCCCGCGCGCGCTGGCCCCAGCCAGTGCACCGGCCGCGTCGCTGCCCCGCACGTTGGCCAACGGCACCCTGCCGGTCGTGCCCAGCGTGCTGCGCGACACCCGCGCCGAGCCCCTCTCCCCGACCCCCATCGACCTGCCGCAGCGCACGGCGGTCCGCGAGCCCGCCGGGCCCGCTGGAGCGCCCCCGCTGCCGACGTTGTCGGGCGCGCCCTCCGAGCCGGGCGCGGCCGAGCCGGCACCCCTGGCGGCCGGTGCGGTGCCTGCCTCCGGCACGCCCGACCAGCCGCTCGTCGCGGGCACCGACGGCCTCGCCCGCTACCTGCGGGACCGCAACGTGGCCTTCACCGGATCCGTCGTCGGCTCCGTCGGCGTCGGCGTCTTCCGGGTCGCGGGCACGACGGCACCGATCGTCCTGGCGCTCGGGCAGAGCCTGCCCGACACCGACATCGTGCTGACCGACCTCCGTGGCCAGACGGCCGAGTTCACCTTGGGCGACACGACGCACGTTCTGACTCTGGATCTCAGGCGGTGATCATGAAGCGATACGTACCCGTTCTCCTCCTGGCGCTCGCGTTCGCGGCGAGCGTCGCCCTGGCCCAACCGTCGGCCCTGCCCGACGATCCCCGCTTCGACGAGCCGGTCGCCCTGTCGACCGGAGCGGACGGCGAGGAACTCGCCGCCATGGTCGACGCGCTGGCCCGGTCGGTCGGTCTGACCCCGGTCCTCGACGGCGTCCCCACGGTCACGGTCCGCTACGAGATCGCCGAAGCCAAGCCGTTCCGCCAGGTCTGGGACCTGGTGCTCAGCCTCAACGACCTCGACTTCGTCCTGCAGCCCAACGACGTCGTGGTGGTCGGTCCCGAAGCCCAGCTCGCCACGCTGCGCCAACGCGGGGAGGACGAGCCCGCGGCTCCCGCCTCCGATCCGGCGTCGGACGAGGCGCCGGTGGTCCAGCGCTTCTACCGCATCAACGGCGACGCCGACCAGATCGCGGTGATCCTGCGTCGGGCGATCGAAGGGTCGCCGCAGATCGATACGCTGCCCGGCGTCAGCTCGATCGTGGTCATCGGCACCGAGGACCAGCAGGCGCAGGTGGTGGAGCTTCTGAACGAGTTCGACGTCGCCCCCGAGCGGGTGGAGCTCGAGCAGCGCGTCTACGCCCTCAGCAACGCCAACGCCGTCGATCTCGCGGACGTGCTGCAGAGCACCGAGATCGTCGTGGGCGGCCAGGCGGCCGGAGCGGGCGGCGAGAACGGCGGTGCTCCGACGTTCTCGGTCGTCGCGGACGAACGGACCAACAGCATCATCGTCACCGCAACGCGCGCCCTCCAGGAGGGCATCGCCGAACTGATCCCCGACCTCGACGTACCGCAGCAGCAGGTCAGCGTCCAGGTGCGCATCCAAGAGGTCAACCGTCGGACGGTCGAGTCGTTCGGCATCAACCTCGACGCCTCCTTCGGCAACCTGGCCGCCAACATCCTCGGCAGCGGCCTTCAGTTCGTCTTCGACGCGCAGACGGTCGTGACCGAGCTCAACCTCTCGGCGGTCCTCGATGCGCTCGAGAGCCAGGGCCTGTCGACCCGCGTCGACGACTCCACCATCACGGTGCTCAACAACGAGACCGGTCGCCTCCAGTCCGGCGGTCGGATCGAGATCACCTTCCCCAGCGCCGATGGCGAGATCGCGACGCGCACGATCGAGTTCGGCGTCATCATCGAGGTCACGCCGCGCATCGCCAGCGACGGCAGCGTGATCCTCGACGTGACGGCCGAGGTGTCGGACGTGCTGGTCCCCCTGAGCGAGGGCGGGATCCCCGAGCGGATCGACTTCTCCACCCGCGAGCTCTCCTCCACCGTGTCGATGCGGCCCGGTCAGACGGTGCTGTTGGGCGGCCTGCTGCAGAACAGCTTCTCCCAGACCCAGCAGCGCGTGCCGATCCTGGGCGAGATCCCGGTGCTGGGCGCGCTGTTCGGCTCGACCGAGGTCGAGGACGACAACACCGAGCTGCTGCTCGTCGTCAACGCCGACGTGATCGACTGACCCGGCGCGCGCGCCGCGCTCCCGCCCGATCCAGCGACCGCCCGGCCCCTGCGGCCGGGCGGTTTCGTGCCGTGCAGGACGACGTTCCTCGGTCGCCGCCCGGCAGCGGCGGCCGCGCCGCCCCATGGTAGGCTCCCGCCATGCTGCGTTTCCTCACCGCCGGCGAGTCGCACGGACCGGCCCTCACCGTTCTCGTCGACGGCGTGCCCGCCGGTCTCGAGCTGGTCGCCGAGCGCGACGTCGACCCCTGGCTGCGCCGCCGACAGGGCGGCTACGGCCGCGGCCGTCGGCAGGTGATCGAGCAGGATGCCGCCCGCATCCTCTCCGGGGTCCGCGCCGGCCGCACCACCGGCGCTCCGGTCTCGATGCAGATCGAGAACCGCGACTGGCGCAACTGGAGCGAGATCATGGGCCCCGAGCCCGGAGGCGAGCCGCGCAAGCGCGCCCTCACCGAGGCGCGCCCCGGCCACGCGGACCTGGCCGGCGGCATCAAGTACGGCCACAAGGACCTGCGCGACGTGCTCGAGCGCGCCAGCGCCCGCGAGACCGCCTCGCGCGTCGCGGCCGGCGCGGTCGCCCTGCGTCTGCTGGACACGATCGGCGTGCAGGCCTGCGCGCGGGTCGTCTCGCTGGGCGGGATCGCCTGCGACGGCGGCATGGACTGGGACCGCCTGGAGGCGCTGGACGCCAGCCCGCTGCGCACCTTCGACCAGGAGGCCGAGGACGCCATCATCGACCGCATCGATGCCGCCAAGCGCGATGGCGACACCCTCGGCGGCGTGATCGAGGCCCGCTTCCGCGGCGTGCCGGTCGGCCTCGGGAGCCACACCCAGTGGGACCGTAAGCTCGACGGCCGGTTGGCCCAGGCGGCCATGAGCATCCAGGCGATGAAGGGGGTCGAGATCGGCGACGGCTGGCGTGCCGCCGTCTCCCCCGGCAGCGAGGTGCACGACGCCATCTACGGCGGTGCGCAGGGCATCCACCGCCGCAGCAACCGTGCCGGCGGTCTGGAGGGGGGCATCACCACCGGCGAGGAGCTGGTCGTGCGCGCCGCGATGAAGCCGATCGCCACCCTGATGAAGCCGCTCCCGACCGTCGACGTGGTCAGCGGCGAGGCGGCCGACGCCGCACGCGAGCGCAGCGATACCACCGCCGTTCCCGCCGCGTCGATCGTGCTGCTGGCGATGACGTCGCTGGTGCTGGCCGACGCCGCGATGGAGAAGCTCGGCGCCGACACCGTCCGCGAGATCGTCGAGCGGGTCGACGCCCACCGCGCCTACGTCGCCGCCTACTGAGGCGATGAACGTGCCCGCCGGCCCGCGGCACCTGCCTCGCGACCGCCCGGTCACCTGGGTGGCGCTGGCAGGGTTCATGGGCACCGGCAAGAGCCGCATCGGTTGGGAGCTGTCGCGCCGATTGGCCCTCACCTTCATCGACACCGATCGCGTCATCGAACGCGTCAGCTGCCTCAAGATCCCCGAGATCCTCGAGCTCTACGGCGAGAGCGTCTTCCGCGACTACGAGACCGAGGTGGTGCGCCGCACCCTGCGCCTGGACGAGGTGGTCGTCGCGACCGGCGGTGGGACGGTGGTCCGACCCGAGAACCGACGTCTGCTGCGCAGCCGGGGTCCGGTCGTCGTGCTCGAGGCCAGCCCCGACACGATCTACAAGCGCACGCGTCGGCACAAGCGGCCGCTGTTGGAGCTGGGCGATCCGATCGAGCGCATCCGCCAGCTGCTGGCCGAGCGCGCGCCCGCCTACGACGAGGTGGCCTCGATCAAGGTCTCCGGCGACGACCGCGAGGCGGACGACGTGGTCGAGGAGATCGTCGCCCGGCTGGGCGAATGGGCCGCCACGCACCCCGCCCTCGCCGCCGTGCGCGGCGACGAGGCTCCCGACCCGCGCGACGCCGTCGCCGCCCGCGAGGATGCACCGACGGAAGCGCACCGTCCAGGCGTCCACGCGGCCGACGACCCGGAGGGCGACGCGGAGGACGACCCGACATGATCACCGTCGAGGTCCGCGTCGATCCTCCCTACCCGGTCCGGATCGGCCCGGGTGCGCTGCACGAGGCCGACCGCTGGCTGCCGGACGGCCGGATCGCGCTGGTCGCCGACGCGAACGTCGCGCCGCTGCACGGCGAGGCCGCCACCCGGACGCTGCGCACCGCGGGGCGCGACGTCCTGCCGCTGGTCGTGCCGGCCGGCGAGGGCGCCAAGAGCGTCACCGTCTGGGGCGAGCTGCTGCGCTCGCTCGCGGCGGCCGGCTTCGGTCGCGACGACGCGGTCCTGGCCGTCGGCGGCGGCGTGGTCACCGACCTGGCCGGGTTCGTCGCCGCCTCCTACGCGCGCGGCATCGCAGTCGTCCACGCCCCCACCAGCCTGCTGGGCATGGCCGACGCCGCCATCGGCGGCAAGACCGGCATCAACCTTCCCGAGGGCAAGAACCTCGTCGGTGCGTTCTGGCAGCCCCGGGCGGTGCTGATGGACGTCGCCACCCTGCGGACGCTGCCCTCTGGCGTGTTCGCGGCCGGGGCGGTCGAGGTCTTCAAGCACGGTCTGCTGGCCGACCCGGAGCTGGCCGACGCGGTGGTCGACGGGCGCCTCTCGCTCGAGGCGGACGACGACGCCCTCACGCGTTGGCTGGCGGCGTCCGCCCGGGTCAAGGCCGACGTGGTCGCCCGCGACGAGTTCGAGACCGATGGAGCGCGCGCCACCCTGAACCTGGGGCACACCGTCGCGCACGCGCTGGAGGCGATCAGCGCCCATGCGATCGATCACGGTGGCGCGGTCGCCTGGGGCCTCCTCTACGCCGCCCACCTGTCCCGCCTGGACGCCCTCCGTCACGGGCGACCGCACCAGGACTGGAGCGAGAGGTGTCGCGGCCTGCTGGGTCGAGTCCGACCTGCGGCCCCCGCCACGGAGCGCTTCGACGACCTGCTGCCGTTCCTGGCGCGCGACAAGAAGAACCGCGCAGGACGACGGCGCTGGGTCCTCGCCGACGCGCCCGGTCAGGCGCGGCTGGCCGGCGAGGTGGACGAGGCGGACGAGCGCGCCGCCTGGCGCGCCTTCCGCGAGGACGTACGAACGCTTGCGAACGACGCGGGCGCGAGCGCTAGCCTGGGTCCGGAAGGGGGCACGGCATGAAGATCCTGGTCCTGAACGGTCCCAACCTCGACCTGTTGGGCACGCGCGAGCCGGAGGTCTACGGCGCCATGACCTTGCCGGAGCTCGAGGGCCTGTGTCGCGAGTGGGGACGCGCCCTCGACGCCCTGGTCGAGTGTCGCCAGTCGAACCACGAGGGCGAGCTGATCGAGTGGCTGCACGGCGCCGACCACGAGGGGGTCGCGGCGGTGGTGCTCAACGCGGGGGGCTACACGCACAGCTCGGTGGCGCTGCGCGACGCGATCGCCGCCATGGTCGCGCCGGTGATCGAGGTGCACCTGTCCAACGTCCACGCCCGCGAACGCTTCCGCCGCCGCAGCCTGATCGCGCCCGTGTGCGCCGGCACGATCTCGGGCCTGGGGCCGGCGGGCTACCGGGCCGCGATCGAGGTCCTCGCACGCGACCTGCCCACGGCCTGATCAGCCGCGCAGGAAGGCGTTCGGGGCCTCGTCGAGGGGCGGCAGGTCGTCCAGCGACGCCAGGCCGAACTCGATCAGGAATCGATCGGTCGTCGCGTAGAGCAGCGGCCGGCCGATCACCTCCTTGCGCCCGACCACCTTGACCAGCTCGCGCTCCTGCAGGGTCTCCAGGGTCGAGACGCACGAGGCGCCGCGGGCCGACTCCAGCTCGCCGCGGGTGATCGGCTGGTGGTAGGCCACCAGCGCCAACGTCTCGATGGCGGCGTTGGAGAGCTGCGGCAACGGGGGCGGGGCAAGGAAGCCGTGGAGGTGCGGGACGACGGCCGGGTGGACGACCAGCCGGTAGCCGCCGGCCACCGCCTCGACCTGGAGCCCCAGATCGGCCTCGTTCAGGGCGCGACCCAGGTCGTCCGTCGCGGCGGGCACGTCGGCCTCGGGGATCTCGAGCGCCTGTGCGAGGTCGCGGATGCGGACCGGTCGCCCTGCGGCGAGCAGCGCGGCGCAGAGCCGGGATCGGACGCTCACGCCCGCGAGGATACCCCGTCAGGGCGGGGCCCAGCCGGCGCCCGCCACCACCCGGACCGTCGGGCGGATGACGGTCAGCTCGAGGTCGACGCCACCGTCCGGCCGGACCTGCCAGACGGTGACGCGGACCTCGCCACCGTCGAGGTCCGGCAGGGCCGGGGGCGCGACGGGCGGCGCGCGGCCCGCGCGGATCGCCTGGTCGAGCCCCTCGGCCAGCCAGAGCAGGGCTCCCTCGGCCTCGGCGCGGGCGCGCTGGACCTCCGCGCCATGGCGCGCACCGCTCCACTGCATCCAGGCCATCAACCCTGCGGCTCCGGCCAGCATCGCCAGCGCCGTCCCCACCCACAGCACCGCCACCACCACGTAGCCGCACGCGGCCCTCACGGCGCGACGCTCCAGAGCGGCGCGTCCAACGCCGCGATCCGGCGGGTCGACGCCCAGAAGCGCTCGGGCGGACCCTGCTCGAAGCGCAGCTCGACCTCGACGGCCGCGACCCGGGCGCCGGCCACCAGGTCCGCACGGGCGAGGGTCCGACCGGCATGGTCGCGGCCCCGCACCAGGTGCACGCCCGTCACGCCCAGCAGCCAAGGCTGGCGCACCGAACCGGGCGGTTGGCGGTACAGGTTGGGCCGATCGGCCCCGTCGCGCGCCGCGAAGAAGCTGGCGCGCAGGACCGTCGCCTCGACCCGGTCCGCCTCTGCGAGGTAGCCGATCTCGAGCGCGTCCCCTCCCCCGGCCCCCGGATCGCGACGGATCGCCAGCCGCCCGTCGTGCTCCGGGCCGCCCCGGCCGGCCCGCTCGATCTCACCCCGCAGCAGCGACGCGGCCAGCGCCCGTCGCTGCGCCGCGTCGGTCGCGGCCGCCACGCCACCGACCGCTCGCGCGCTCGCCTGCATGCTCCACGCCAGCGCCGAGGCCAGTAGCGCCGCCACGGCCAGGGCGACCAGGAGCTCCAGCAGCGTGAAGCCCGTCAGGGGACGGCCCGACTCCACGCCACCACCTCCCCTGCGGCCGCGGCCGTGGCGTCCCCCTGGATGGCCAGTCGCACGCGCCGAAGCGGCCCTCCGTCGCACGTCAGCGCGCCGGCCAGCACGCGGCAGCGCTCGTCGGCGCGGCGACAGACCGTCGGCGCCGAGCCGGCCGCCGGCTCCGACCCGGGCTCCCCCGCCGCGGTGCAGAACGGGACGCGGTCCAGCGCGGCGCCCCCGGCGAGCAGCAGCGGCTCGAACGCAGCGGTGCGCGCCGCGAGCGACGCGGCCTCCGCCTGAAGCCGCAGGGCGGTGAGCAGGCCGGAGACGCTCACCGCCGCGAAAAGGCCGAACAGCGCCGTCGCCACCAGGACCTCGACCAGCGTCAGTCCGCCGCCCGCGGTCGACCCCGTCACGGCGCGCGCTCCAAGCGCAGGCGGCCGGTGCTGGCGACCACGACGTCCCAGGCCGCGCGCGCGTCCTCGAAGCGCACCCGGCCCCCGTAGACGCCGCCCCCGTCGCACCCCCGCCCGCCGCCGTCCGGCAGCCACGCCACCCCCGCCCGCAGCCAGCGGGTGACGGCCACCCGCCCCTCGGGCGCCAGCGTACGGACGACCGGCGCATGGCAGGGGTCGTCGCCACGCCGCACCTCGAAGGCCCCGGCGTCGGGCCGCCAGCGGACCGCCCCGGGCCGACCGCCGACCGCGTCGATGCGGGCCGCCTGGACCGTTCGCAGGTACAGCCGCGCCGCCCGCTCGGCCGACCCCGGTCGCAGCGTGACCAGCGCCAGGCCCGCCAGGAGCGAGGTGAGCGCGAGGACGACGAGCAGCTCGATCAGCGAGACGGCGGCGCGCGGGAGGTGCATGTCGGCAGGCTAGCGGGCGGGGTGGATCCACGAACGGCGTGCCGGGGCCGCCGCCGGTACGCTCTCGGCCGGCGCGGGGGGCTGCTGGGTACGGGTCGGGACCCTCCCCGGGTGGAGCCGCGCGGAGGGACGCGGGGAGGAGCGTCGACGCTCAGATCAGGCCGAAGCGCTCGGCCTCGCGCACCGCCGTGACGCGGTCGCCCACGTCCAGCTTGCGGTAGAGCGACGCGACGTGGTCCTTGACCGTCTCGGACCCGATCCCCAGCTCGTCGGCGATGGCACGGTTGGTGAGGCCGGTCGCCAGCAGGCGCAGCACGTCGCGTTCGCGGCGCGTCAGCTCCGGCAGGTCGACGTGCGGCATCCAGTCGCGGTCCGGCTCGCGCACGATGCGCTCGAGGGTCTCCGCCAATCGCCGCGGATCGGTCTCCTTGGAGAGGTACGCGCTCGCACCGGCGTCGCGCGCGGCGGCGACCAGCGCGGCCTCGTCGAAGGTCGTGAGCATGACCACCTGCGGCGCCGGCTCCATGCTCCGCAGCGCGCGGCACGTTTCGACCCCGTCCAACCCGGGCATGCGCACGTCCAGGACCGCCAGGTCGGGGCGGTGGGTGCGCGCCAGGTCAAGGGCGTGCCGCCCGTTCTCGGCCTCGGCGACCACCTCGAAGCCGCGCGCGCGCAGGGCGTGCGCCAGGCCGAATCGGAAGAGCGGATGGTCGTCGGCGATCAGGACGCGGATCATGCGGCGCCGTTCCCGCCGAGGTAGGCCAGCAGCACGGTGCCGCCGGGTCCGTGGCCCTCGGCGACCAGCCGGCCGCCGTGCGCTTCGAGGATGGACCGCGCGATGTACAGTCCCAGCCCTCCTGCGCCGGCCCGGTAGCGCTGACCCGCGATGACGGCCGGCTGGTCGTTGAACGGACGGGCCAGCTCCTCCAGCGGGGCCGGCAGCCCGGGGCCGTCGTCGTCGATCCGGAGCAGGCCCGGGCGGACCTCGACCCGCACGCGAGCGCGGGCGTAGCGAACCGCGTTGCCGATCAGGTTCCCGATCGCACGCGCGAGCAGGTCGGGATCGACGGCGGCGTCCGCGTCGCCCGACACCTCGACCGTGACGCCGCGCTCGCCGGCGAGGGCGGCGAAGCGGCCGACCTCGACCTCGACCAGCTCGCGCAAACGAACCTCCGTTCGCCGAGGCAGGACCTCGCCCTGCTCGAACCGGTGCGCGTCGACGAGCTGCTGGACCAGGTCGCGCAGCGCGTCGGTCTCGATCAGCGCCTCGCCCAGCAGCCGCTGGACCTCCGCGTCGGTGAACCGCGCGCGATCCTCCTTCAGCAGCCGCAGCGCGTTCCCCTGCGCCAGCAGCGGCGTCTTCATGTCGTGCATCAGCGTGGCCGAGAAGGTCGAGCGTCGCCGCTGCTCGGTCTGGACCTGCGCCAGCAGGCGGTTGATGGCGTTCCGCAGCGAGGTGACCTCGGGCGGGTCGTCGGGCGCCACCGGCAGGCGCGCGCGGCCAAGGTGGCGCGCGGTCCGCGGGAGCGCGTCGGCGTCGCGGATCACCCGCGTCAGCGGCGCGAGCAGCACGCTCGCCAGCACCGCACCGATCGCTGCCGAGAGCGCCACCACCGCGACCAGCCACCCGACCAGGCCGGCGCCGGCCCCCGGCGCGATCCCTCCCAGCTCGCGGACGGCGGGCAGGAACACCAGGCCGGCCATGACCAGGTTCGGGAGCAGCGACAGCAGCGCGATGACCAGCGCCAACTGGGCCCGCAGCGTGGGACGGAACCGGCCTCGCGTCAGCGCCACGCCGCCGAACCCCCCCTAGCTCTCGCTCGACAGCACCGCCAGGAACGCCTCCTGCGGCACCTCGACGTTGCCGAGCTGCTTCATGCGGGCCTTGCCCTTCTTCTGCTTCTCGAGCAGCTTCTTCTTGCGCGTGATGTCACCGCCGTAGCACTTGGCCGTCACGTCCTTGCGGAAGGCGCGCACGGTCGCGCGGGCCAGGATCTTCCCACCGATGGCCGCCTGGACCGGCACGGCGAACATCTGGCGCGGGATCACCTCGGCCATCTTGTCCACGATCTTGCGGCCCACCTCGTACGCCTTGTCGCGGTGCGCGATGACCGAGAGCGCGTCGACCGGCTCCTCGTTGACCAGGATGTCGATCTTGGAGAGCTGGCCGGATCGGTAGCCGATCGGCTCGTAGTCCATGCTGGCGTAGCCCTTGGTGAGGCTCTTGAGGCGATCGTGGAAGTCGTAGAGGATCTCGCCGAAGGGCACCTCGTAGCGCAGCTCGACGCGGCGGCCGTGGTAGACCATGTTCTTCAGCTCGCCGCGCTTCTCCTGGATCAGCTGCATGGCGTTGCCGACGAACTCCTCGGGCACGTAGACGGACAGGCGGACCCACGGCTCGCGGGTCTCCTCGACCTCGGTCGGGGGCGGCAGCATCGAGGGGTTCTGGACCAGCCGCACCTCGCCCGAGGTGGTGGTGATCTCGTACACCACCGCCGGCGCCGTCGCGATCAGGGTCAGGCCGTACTCGCGCTCCAAGCGCGCCTGGACGATGTCGGCGTGCAGCAGGCCGAGGTAGCCGCAGCGGAAGCCGAAACCGAGCGCCTCGCTGGTCTCCGGCTCGAAGGTGAAGGCGGCGTCGTTGAGGCCGAGCTTCTCGAGCGCCTCGCGCAGCTTGGGGTAGTCCTCGTTGTCGGTCGGGTAGAGCCCGCTGAAGACCACGGGACGAGCCGGCTTGAAGCCCGGCACCGGCTGGTCGCTGGGACGCGCCTTGCTGGTGATGGTGTCACCGATCTGGGTGTCGCCGATGTCCTTGATGCCCGCCGTGATCCAACCGACCTCGCCGGCGGAGAGCGTCTCCGTGACGGTCGGCTCGGGCTTGAAGAAGCCGACCTTGTCGACCTCGAAGGTGGCGCCGGTGGACATGATCTTGATCTCGTCGCCCTCACGCACGCGACCGTCGAGGACCCGCACGAAGGTCACGACCCCCTGGTAGGCGTCGTAGAGCGCGTCGAAGATCAGGCAGCGCAGCGGCCCGTCCACCGAGCCCTGCGGCGGCGGCAGGTGCTCGACGATCGCCTCGAGGATGGCGGCGACGTTCTCGCCGGTCTTGGCCGAGACGGCGACGGCGTGGTCGCCGGGCACGCCGACGACCTCCTCGAGCTCCTCGATGGCGCCCGCGACGTCGGCGTTGGGAAGGTCGATCTTGTTGACGATCGGCAGGATCTCGAGGCCGTTGTCGATCGCGAGGAAGGCGTTCTGGATCGTCTGGGCCTCGACCCCCTGACTGGCGTCGACGACGAGCAGCACCCCCTCGCAGGCGCGCAGGGCGCGGCTGACCTCGTAGTTGAAGTCGACGTGGCCGGGGGTGTCGATCAGGTTGAACATGTAGGTCTCGCCGTCGGCGGCGGTGTAGTACAGGCGCATGGCGGTGGCCTTGATGGTGATCCCGCGCTCGCGCTCGAGGTCCAGGGTGTCCAGCATCTGGTCCCGGCGGACGCGCTCGTCGACGCTCTGGGTGAGGTCCAGGATGCGGTCGGCGAGCGTGGACTTGCCGTGGTCCACGTGCGCGATGATCGAGAAGTTGCGGATCTTCATCCGGACCATCATACATGCGCGTCGCAGCGCTCCCGAGTCCCGGAAACGCCGTTCCGGACGGGACTCGTCGGCGCCGACGCGGATGCCGTCACGGGCCTCGTCGCGGTCGTCGCCGGCGTCGTCGCCGGCCGGCGGGCATCAGTCCGGCTCGGACGGCTCGGCGGGCGGCCGGCGCGCCTCGAAGAAGCGTCGCAGGCGCCACGCCGCCTCGCGCGCCAGCACGCCCGAGCGCAGCTCGGGCACGCGCTTCCACGCTCCGGCGGACAGGTCGACGACGCTCCCGAAAGCGCCCTCGCGCAGGTTGGCGGCGCCCCACACGACGCGCTCGATGCGGCTCTCCAGGATCGCGCCGGCGCACATCGGGCACGGCTCCAGCGTCACGTAGAGGGTCGTCCCCTCGAGCCGCCAGTCGCCGTCACGGGCGGCGGCGGCGCGCATCGCCTCGAGCTCGGCGTGCGCCGACGGATCGGCCGCCCGTTCGCGCCGGTTGACCCCCTCGCCGATCACCTGGCCGTCCCGGACCAGCAGGGCGCCCACCGGCAACTCGCCGTCCTCCGCGGCACGGTCGGCCAGCGACAGGGCCCGGCGCATCCAGCCGCGGTCGGGATCGGCCGCCGCCTCGTCGATGCCGTCCGCGACCTCCACGCCGTCGATCCAGACGACCTGGCCGTCGCGCGCCAGCAGCCTGCGGTCGGCGCGCTCCTCGCGTGGGACGCCCGCCTCGGCCAGCACGTCCGCGACCCGCCGGGTGCCGCCCCGCAGCCGGATGCGGTCGCCGGCACGCGGGGTGCGCAGCGTCCACGGCCCCTGCTCCAGGAGCGACGCCGGCAGGCCCTCCGGCAGCGCTTCGGGACGATCGACGCGCACCTCGTCGTCGACCCGCGACAGGGGGTCGAGGCCCACCTCGTCCGTCCCGATCGGCACGACGTCCACCCGGTCGCCCAGCATCCGCACCCGCACCCCGCCGGGCAGGTCGCGCCGCACCGCGGCCCGGCCGGGAAGCGCCGCCCGGAGGGCCTCGAGGTGGAGCGCGTCGACGTCGCCGCCGTGGCTGCGGACCAGGCGACCGAGCACCTCGCGTTGCAGCGCCGGCGGCGCCGCGGCCAGCGCGACGCGCGCCAGCGGACCGCTGCCGAAGCGACGCTCGGCCTCGGCGGTCAGGAAGTCCGCCTGGTCGCGCTGCAGGCGACCGAAGCGCGCCAGCCGCACGACCGCCCCGGGCCGCCGCCGCTCCAGGCGGGGCAGCACCTCGCGGCGCAGCCAGGCCCGGTCGCGGGCCAGGTCGCGGTTGCCGACGTCCTCGCGCCACGACTGGCCGATCCGGTCCAGCCAGCCCCGCAGGTCGTCCTTGGAGAGCTCCAGCATCGGCCGTACGACCCGGCCCTCGCGCGGAGCGATGCCGCGGGGGTGGGCGCTGCCGCGCAGCAGCTGCAGCAGCACCGTCTCCGCCTGGTCGTTGCGGGTGTGGGCCGTCACGATCACGTCGCAGTCGTGGGCGCGGGCGACCCGCGCGAAGAAGGCGTAGCGGACGGTGCGGCCGACCTCCTCGACGTTGCGGCGCTCGCGCGCCGCGATGGCGCCGACGTCGACCTCTTCGACCACCACGGGGACGCCCAGCCGATCGCAGACGTCGCGCACGAAGGCGGCGTCGGCCGCGGCGTCGTCGCGCAGTCGATGGTCGAGGTGGGCCACGACCGCGTCCAGCCCCGGCGCGCCGGCGACGGCGCGAAGCAGGGCCATCGAATCGCTGCCGCCCGAGACGGCCAGCAGCACGCGGCGGGCGTCGGGCGCGAGGCGGGCCAGCGACTCGCGCACGCTCTGCTCCATGGGGAGCGGTCGGGTCACGACCCTCAGTATCGCAGGCTCGGACGCGCGGCTCCGGACATGCGCCCCCGGTTGGTAGGCTGCCGCCATGACCGTCACCGTGATCGTGCTGGACTCGGTGGGCGTGGGTGCCCTGCCGGACGCCGAGACGTTCGGCGACGCCGGAGCGCACACGCTGGACCACACCCTCGCCGCGACCGGCGTGACGCTGCCGAACCTGGCGGCCCTGGGCCTGGGGCGCATCCCCGGGGTCGCGTCGGTCCCGGCGGCGGCAGCGCCGCGCGGCGCCTTCGGACGGATGGCGGAACGCTCGCCCGGCAAGGACACCACGACCGGCCACTGGGAGTTCATGGGGGTGGTGCTGGACGCGCCGTTCCGCACCTTCGAGCGCTTCCCCGACGAGCTGATGGCGGACTTCGACGCGGCGACGGGACGGGGCCACCTCGGCAACCGCGCGGCCAGCGGCACGACGATCCTGGACGAGCTGGGCCCGGAGCACCTTTCCAGCGGCGATCCGATCGTCTACACCAGCGCCGACAGCGTCTTCCAGGTCGCCGCGCACGTGGACGTCGTCCCGC
>CAZJGU010000056.1:14037-19297 GCA_964545455.1 uncultured bacterium
CTGGTGCGAGGCCGCACGCGAGCTGCTGCGCGGCCCCTACGCCGTCGCGCGCGTGATCGCCCGGCCGTTCCGGGGGGAGCCGGGCGCCTTCGAGCGCCTGCACGGCAAGCGACGCGACCTCTCGGTCACCCCGCCCCGCACGGTCCTGAACGCCCTGCAGGAGGCGGGCCGGCCGGTGCTGGCGGTCGGCAAGATCGGCGACATCTACGACGGATCCGGTATCGACGAGGTGCGCAAGACCGGCTCGAACGAGGAGGGCGTGGACGCCACCCTGGCCGCGCTGCGCGAGGGCCGCGAGGGTCTGGTCTTCGCCAACCTGGTGGACTTCGACGCCGCCTACGGTCACCGGCGCGACCCGGCCGGCTACGGCGCCGCGCTGGCCGCCTTCGACGCGCGCCTGCCGGAGCTGCTGGCGGCGCGGGCCGAGGACGACGTGCTGCTGCTGGTCAGCGACCACGGCAACGACCCCACCTGGCCCGGCACCGACCACACCCGCGAGTACGGGCTGCTGCTGGCGGTGGGGCCGCGCGCCGCGGGGCGCGAGCTGGGCACCCGCGCGAGCTTCGCGGACCTCGGCGCGACGGTGGCCGAGTTGCTGGACGTCCGCTGGGACGGGCCGGGGACGTCCTTCGCCGCCGACCTGCGGGCGCCGCGCGGCTAGCGCCAGCGACCGGACACGACGACGCCCGCCGGCGCGTGCACCGGCGGGCGATCCTCGCTCGGCTCGGGGCCGGCGTCAGTCCTCGACGTCGACGAGCTCGATCAGTGCTTCCTGGGTCGCGTCGCCGCGGCGGTGGCCGAGGCGGTAGATGCGGGTGTAGCCGCCCTTGCGCTCGGCATACGCCGGCGCGATCTCGTCCATCACCTTCCGCAGGACCTCCACGTCGTGGATCTCCTTCGCCACCAGGCGGCGGGCGTGCAGGTCGCCGCCGCGGGCGGTGGTGATGAGCTTCTCGACGTAGGGCTGCAGGTTCTTGGCCTTGGGCAGCGTGGTCTTGATGCGGCCGTGCCGGAACAGCGCCGTCGCCTGGCTGCGCGCCAGAGCGATGCGGTGGCTGCTGGTCCGGTTCAGCTTGCGGCCGGAGGACAGGTGGCGCATCGTTACTCCTTGAGTTTCATGCCGCGCGCGGCGAGGCGTTCGCGGATCTCGTCGAGGGACTTCTCGCCGATCCCGCTGACGCGCTTGAGGTCACGCTCGGACAGCGCCATGAGGGCGTTGACCGAGTCGATCCCTTCCTCCTGCAGCGAGTGCAGGACGCGGTTGGACAGCTCGAGGCTCTCGAGGTTGAGGCGGGGCGGCTCCTCCTCGGCCGGGGTGGGTTCGCCCGCGGCGGAGGGGATGGTCACGACCGGGACGTCCTCCTCGACCTGGACGCCGTCGCCGCCGAAGACGTTCAGCTGCCCGCGCAGGATCTCGACAGCATGGTCGAGGGCGTCCTTGGGCGCGACCGAGCCGTCGGTCCAGACGCGGATGACGAGGCGGTCGAGGTCGGTCTTCTGGCCGACGCGGGTGTCCTCGACGCGGTAGGCGACGCGGCGCACCGGCGTGAAGACGGCGTCGATGGGGATCGAGTTGATGCGGTCCTTGTGGCCGTGGAGCAGCTCGGAGGGAACGTAGCCGACGCCGGGATCGACGCGGACCTCCATCACCAGCTTGGCGCCCTCGCCCAGGGTGGCGATGGGGAGCTCGGGGTTGATCACCTCGGCGCCCATCGGGACGTCGAGATCGCCGGCGGTGACCACGCCCGCGTTCTCCGCGCGCAACGTCAGGGTCACCGGCTCGCCGTCGTGGAGCTTGACCACCAGCTGCTTGAGGTTGAGGACGATCTGCATGACGTCCTCCTTGACCCCGGGGATGGTCGAGAACTCGTGGAGCACGTCCTCGATGTAGACGCTGGTGACGGCGGTACCGGGGATCGACGAGAGCAGGATGCGCCGGAGGGGGTTCCCCAGCGTGACGCCGAAGCCACGCTGCAGCGGCTCGACGACGAACTCGCCGTAGCGGTCCGTGGTCTTGGCCTGGAATTCGGGGATGATCTGCACGGGGGTCTCCTAGCGGCTCAGCGCGAGTAGTACTCGATGACCTGCAGCTCGTTGACGGGAACGACGATGTCTTCGCGCGAGGGCACCTGCTTGAAGACGCCCTTGAGCGTCTCGGCGTCGAAGTCGAGCCAGGGCGGGGTCTTGCCACGGCGCCGCTCCTCGACGTTCTGCTTGATGTGCGCGTTCTTGCGCGCACGTTCGACCACGGCGATCTGGTCGCCGGGCTGCACGCGGTAGGAGGGCACGTCGATCCGCTTGCCGTTCACGGCGATGTGGCCGTGGACGACGAACTGGCGCGCCTGACGGCGGGTGTGGGCGATGCCCATGCGGTAGACGACGTTGTCGAGACGGCGCTCGAGCAGCTGCAGGAACACCGTGCCGGTGGCGCCTACCTTCTTGGTGGCCTCGGCGAACAGGTTCGCGAACTGCTTCTCGCTCAGGTTGTAGAGGAAGCGCAGCTTCTGCTTCTCGCGGAGACGGACGCCGTAGTCGCTGATGCGACGGCGACGGCGCTGGCCGTGCTCTCCGGGAGGGTAGGGACGGCGTTCCATGTACTTCTGCGCCTTGGGGGTCTCGGCGAGGTTCACCCCTTCGCGGCGGCAGAGCTTGACGATCGGTCCTCGGTAGCGGCCCATGGTCCTCCTGCCTTACTGGCGACGCCGCTTGCGCGGACGGCAGCCGTTGTGCGGGGTCGGGGTGTCGTCGACGATCGAGCGCACGTTGACGCCGGTCGCCTGGATCGAGCGGATCGCTTGCTCGCGCCCGGAACCGGTCCCGCGGATGACGATGTCGAGCGTCGACAGCCCCATGTTCTGGGCCTTGCGGGTAGCGTCCGCGGCGGCCAGCTGGGCGGCGTAGGGCGTGCCCTTCTTGGAGCCCTTGTAGCCGATCGAACCGGACGACGACCAGGTCACCGTGTTCCCCTCGGGATCGGTGATGGTGATGATGGTGTTGTTGTAGCTGGCGTGGATGAACGCCTTGCCTTCGACCAGGCTGCGCTTGACGCGCTTGCGGGTCTGCTTGCCCTTGGCGGTCTTCTGTGCCACGTCCTATCCCCCTACTTCCTCGGCGCCTTCTTCTTGCCGGCGACGGTGCGACGCGGACCCTTGCGGGTGCGGGCGTTGGTCTTGGTGGACTGGCCCCGCACGGGCAGGCCGCGCCGGTGGCGCAGACCGCGGTAGCAGCCGATGTCCATGAGGCGCTTGATGTTGAGTTGGACCTCGCGGCGCAGATCGCCCTCGACCTTGTAGGTCGAATCGACGATCTCGCGCAGCTTGGCGACTTCGGACTCGGCCAGATCCTTGACGCGCGTGTCGGGATCGACGCCCGCGTTCTCCAGGATCGCCCGCGAACGGGTGAGGCCGATGCCGTAGATGTAAGGAAGCGCGTGCTCGATGCGCTTGTCGCGCGGAAGGTCGACGCCTGCGATTCGTGCCATGACTCAGCCCTGCCTCTGCTTGTGCTTGGGGTTCGAGGAGCAGATCACGAAGACCCGTCCGTTCCGCCGGATCACCTTGCAGCTGGAGCACATCGGTTTGACGCTGGCTCGTACTTTCATGAACTCCCTACTTTCGGTAGACGATCCGACCCTTCTCGGGGTCGTACGTGCTGATCTCGACGACGACGCGGTCGCCCGGCAGGATGCGGATGTAGTGCCGGCGCATCTTGCCTCCGACGTGGGCCAGGATCTCCGGCCCGGCGTCGAGCTGGACCAGGAAGGTGGTGTTGGGACGCGCTTCGAGCACGACGCCTTCGGTCCGGATCGAGTCCTGGGTGGTCTCGGTCCCCTTCTGGCGGGTCTCCGAACGAGGCTTGTTGCCGCCCCGTCCGCTCCTGCGTCCTCCTGAGCGCTTACGCGCCATGCGATCCTCCCTGTGCGCGAATCGTCGTCATCGTCTCCTTCGCGGTCAGAACTCGTGGACCGTCCTCGGTCACGGCCACGGTGTGTTCGAAGTGCGCGGACGGCACGCCGCTCTCGGTCGGTGCCGTCCAGCCGTCGTCCAGCACGATCACCGCGGTGCGCGAGAGCGTCACCATCGGCTCGATCGCCAGGACCAGGCCGGGGCGGAGCACGGGCCCCGTACCGGCACGACCGAAGTTGGGCACGTCCGGTCCTTCGTGGAACTCACGGCCGATGCCGTGCCCCACGAACTCGCGTACCACCCACATCCCTGCCTCCTCGACGACGTCCTGAATGGCCGCGGACACGTCGCCGAGGCGGTTTCCCGGGGTCGCTCGCTCGATGCCAGCGAAGAGGGATCGCTCGGTCGCTTCGAGCAACCGTCGGGTCTCCGTTGGGATCTCGCCGACCGCATAGGTCCGAGCCATGTCGGCGGCGTAGCCCCGGTAGAAGGTCCCGACGTCGATCGACACGATGTCACCTTCATTCAGCGGCCGTTCATCCGGAATGCCATGAACGACCACCTCGTTGACGGAGGTGCACAGCGTCGCGGGGAAACCGCGGTAGCCCTTGAATGCAGGGCGACCACCGTTCCGTAGGATAACCTCTTCGGCCACGGCGTTCAACTCGGCGGTGGTGACGCCCGGCGCCAGGGCGGCCTCGACCGCCTCGAGCGCCTCGCGGTTGATCACCGCGGCGTCGGCCATCGCCTCGATCTCGCTGGGCCGTTTGAGGATCAAGCCAGCGCCTCCTGGATCCGGGCGGTGACCTCGTCGACCGCGCCGACGCCGTCGACCCGCACCAGCAGGTCGCGCGAGGCGTAGAAGTCGAGGAGCGGCCGGGTGGACGCGCGGTAGACCTCCATCCGCTTGCGGATGGTGGTTTCGTTGTCGTCGTCGCGGCCCTCCTGCTCGGCGCGCGAGAGCAGCCGGCGGACCAGCTCGTCCTCGGGCACCTCGAGCAGCACGGCCGCGGTCATCTCGGCCCCGAACTCGGCCAGCAGGGCGTCGAGCGCCTCGGCCTGGCCGGGCGTGCGCGGGAAGCCGTCGAGCAGGATGCGGACCTCGTCCATCCCCTCGATTTCGCGCCGGACCATGGCGATGATGAGCTCGTCGGGGACCAGCTCGCCGGCGGACATGAAGTCGCGCGCGGTGCGCCCGAGCTCGGTGCCCTCCGACACGTGGGCGCGCAGCATGTCGCCGGTCGAGATCTTGCGCAGGCTCTCGGCCTCCGCGAGTCGCGCGGCCTGCGTGCCCTTGCCGGCGCCGGGAGGCCCCAGCAGCAGCAGCGCTTCGGAGGCCATCAGAAGCGTCGCCC
>CAZJGU010000057.1:0-19201 GCA_964545455.1 uncultured bacterium
CTTCAAGGTTTCCGGTACTCGGGTCACCCACCGTACTCCTTTACAGCTCTGGAGGTTCTCCCGCGTGTAGAAGGCGGCGTCCATCACGACATACGGCATTTTGTCGCGATCGAACTGACGCTGAAACTGTGCAACGGTCTTGCGAAAGCTCTTCTTGTCGGACGTATTGCCGCTGAGTGCTTCGATCCAGATTGGGATGCTGGACTTGTGCGCGCAAATCATCTGCACGACGACCTGGTTGAGCTCGGGAGCATGATCTTTCGAGTAGCCCTTGGTGATATGGATCACGCCTTCTTCGATCTCATCGCTGTCGAGCTCGCTGTTGTATTGCCCGTGCAGGCTGAAGGTAGTGGAGTCCAGATGGGCGAACCGGGTGCTGATACCGTTGGCCTCCAAAATCGATGCGGCGACCGAGGAAAACAACTCGGTGATTCCGTACTCGTAGATCGCGTCCAGCGCGGTCGGCCATGACGTGACCATCTCGAAGCGGTACGTGGACCTCTGGGCGTTCGCGAACATCAGCGGGGACAGGCCCGCGCCGACGGTGACGACACCGGCCTTCTTCAGGAAATCGCGGCGCTTCATACGAGATACCTCCTGGGCGAGACACGACGGGTCGATGGAACCGGAGTTGAATATACATGGGTGTTCCTGGCGCCACAAGGCTGTGTCGCGATCCGCGCAAGGGACACGCGCCCCGGGGCGCCTCGCCCCGCTGAAGCGGCGCGCCGGCGTGCTACCCTTCGCCTCGCGGAGCGCCTCCGCGCCCGCGAACGCCATCCGCTCGATCGCTAGGAGGATGTCCACCGTGAAGAGTCTTCTCGCCAAGCTGCTCGCCGTCGCCGTCGTGGCGTCGCTGATCCCGTTCGCCGCCTTCGCCCAGGACGGCGACGTTCCCACCGAGCTGGTGCTCGGCATGGTGCCCAGCCGCGAGGCGGACGCCATCGTCGACTCCCTCGAGCCGCTCGCCGCGCTGCTCTCCGAGCGCCTGCTGATCCCCGTCGACACCTTCATCTCGACCAACTACGTCGGCCTGGTCGAGGCGATGGGCAACGGCCGCGTCGACATCGGCTTCTTCGGACCGTCCGCCATGGTGCAGGCGATCGATCGCTACGGCGCCGTGCCGATCACCGCGTCGGTGCGCTTCGGTTCGCCCACCTACAAGTCGCAGTTCAACGTCCGCTGCGACGGTCCGATCCAGAGCTTCGAGGATCTCGACGGCGCCACCATCTCGTTCGTCGATCCGGGCTCGGCGTCCGGCTACCAGTTCCCCTACGTGTTCCTGAAGAACCAGTACGGCATCGACGCCAACACCGACATGGAGTCGATCTTCGCGGGGAGCCACGACGCCTCGGTCCTCGCCATCTACAACGGCGACGTCGACGTGGCGGTCAGCTTCAACGACGCCCGCACCGCCATCGAGGAGGAGTTCCCGGACGTCATGGAGCAGGTGTGCGTCCTCGGCTACTCCGGCGACATCCCCAACGACGGCCAGGTCGTCCGCGCTGGTCTCGACACCGAGCTGACCCAGCAGATCGCCGACGCGCTGATCGCGATCGCCGAGACCGAGGAGGGCCAGGCCCTCACGCAGGAGCTCTTCAACGTCACCTCGTTCGCCCCGATCACCGGCGACGCCTACGATCCGGTGCGCGAGGTGATGCAGGAGTTCGAGTAAGCCGCTTCGATCCGCCCACGGCCCACGGCCCCGGACGCGCGTCCGGGGCCGTTCCCTGTACCGGCCGGGCGTGCGGCGACCACCCCGCGCCTTCGCCCACGCACTCGGATAGACTCCCGGGCAGGAGATCCCGATGATCGAGTTCCGCGACCTGGAAGTCACCTACCCGAACGGCTTCAAGGCCCTCAAGGGCATCGACCTGACGATCCCGAAGGGTCAGTTCGTCGTGATCGTGGGTCTGTCGGGCGCCGGCAAGTCCACGTTGATCCGGACCGTCAACCACCTCGTACCGCCCTCGCGGGGGGAGGTGGTGATCGACGGGGTCACGGTGGGCTCCGCCTCCAAGCGTCAGCTCCGCCGGGTCCGCGCCGACATCGGGATGATCTTCCAGACCTTCAACCTGGTCAAGCGGTCCTCGGTGCTCCGCAACGTGTTGGCGGGACGCCTCGGGCACGTACCCGCCTGGCGTGGCCTGCTGGGCCTGTTCGGGAAACCCGATCTGGCGATCGCGCACGACTCGCTGCGGCGGGTCGGCATCCCGGAGAAGGCGTGGCAGCGCGCCGACGCCCTGTCGGGGGGCCAGCAGCAGCGCGTCGGGATCGCCCGCGCCTTGGCGCAGCAACCCCTGGTGATGCTGGCCGACGAGCCGGTCGCCAGCCTCGACCCGCCCACCAGCCACGCCGTGATGACCGATCTCAAGCGCATCTCTCGCGAGGACGGGATCACGACGCTGGTGAACCTGCACTTCATCGACATGGCGCGCGACTACGCCGACCGCATCATCGGCATGCGCGATGGCGTCATCGTCTTCGACGGTACGCCCGAGGAAGCGACCGACCAGGCGTTCGAGGACATCTACGGTCGCCCGATCGACGTGGAGAAGGACCTGCGCGGTGCGGCCTGAGGCCCCCGTGATGCCCTCGACCGTCCCCGAGCGACCGAGCGGCCAACGCATGGTGGCGGCCTGGACGCTGGCGACCTTCGTCGTGCTGTTCCTCGTCTCGGCCTGGCAGACCGAGTTCTCGATCGGCTCGCTGCTGACCGGCACCGGCGACTTCTTCCGCTTCTTCGGGCGGCTTGCGCCCGACTGGAGCTACCTCCCCGAGGTGTGGGCGCCGATCCTCGAGACGCTGCAGATCGCCTACCTCGGCACCCTGTTCGGAACGGCGCTGGCGCTACCGCTGCTGTTCCTGGCGTCCGCCAACACCACCACCGATCGGATCACGTTGCAGGTGTCGCGCGCGATCCTGACGGTGCTCCGCTCGATCCCGGACCTGCTCTACGCCGCGCTGCTGGCACCGATCCTGGCGATCGGTCCGCTGCCGGGCGTGGTCGCCCTGACGCTGTTCAGCATGGCGGTCCTGTCCAAGCTGGGCTCGGAGACGGTCGAAGCGGTCGATCCCGGCCCGATGGAGGCGGTCCGCGCGACGGGCGGGACGCGCGACGAGGTGATCGTCTACGCCGTCGTTCCGCAGGTCGCGGCGACGATGATCAGCTACATCCTCTACGTCTTCGAGATCAACGTGCGCGCCTCGGTCATCATCGGCCTGGTCGGCGCCGGCGGCATCGGGCAGGACCTGCTGGCGCGCCTCAACTTCTTCGCCTACGGGGACGTCTCCACGATCATCCTGGTGATCTTCGTCCTGGTGCTCGCGATCGACGCGCTGTCGGTCTGGGCGCGATCGAGGCTGATCTGATGGCCGTCCCCGGCCCCCTCCCCACTCCGCCCGCGCACGTCCGCCGCGCCACCCTGGCCCGCTGGGGCATCGCCATCGTGCTGGCGGTCCTGGCGATCCTGACCTTCGTCACCCTGGACCTGCCGCCGCTCGAGCGCGTGCTGCGCGGCCTGCGCAACAACGCCGTCCCGCTGCTGCGCGGCTTCGTCCAGCCCGAGTGGGAGATCTTCCCGCTGGCGTTCCGATCGATGGGCGAGACCTTCTTCATGGCCGTCATCGGCACCACCATCGGCGGGGCGCTGGCCTTCCCCCTGTCGTTCCTTGCCGCCGGCAACCTGCTCGGCGGAACCCGCTTCGCCATCCCGGGCAAGACGGTGCTGGTCGCGATCCGCACCTTCCCCGAGATCCTGCTGGCGATCATCTTCGTCGCCGCCACCGGCCCGGGCCCGACCGCCGGGATCATGGCGATGGGGATCCACTCGATCGGCTTCCTCGGGAAGATCTTCGCCGACGTGATCGAGGGGATCGACGCCGGTCCCAACGAGGCCATCCGCGCCACCGGCGGCGGCAGCCTGCACGTCTTCCTGTGGAGCGTCGTGCCGCAGGTCCTGCCCGAGTTCGCCTCCAACCTGCTCTACCGCTTCGAGATCAACCTGCGCGCCGCGACCGTCCTGGGCCTGGTCGGCGCGGGCGGCATCGGCCTTCCGCTGATCCAGCGCCTGCAGTTCCGGCGCTGGGAGGAGGTGTCGATGCTGCTGCTCGTGATCATCGCGTTCGTGATCGTGGTCGATACGGTCTCCGGCCGGATCCGACGCCGTCTGGTGTGAGGGCGACCGCGGCTCCGCGGTAGGCTGACGCCATGCGACGTCTTCTGACCGCCCTCACCCTCCTGTTCCTCCTCGCCGGCACCGCCCAGGCGCAGCAGTGGATCGGCCTGCGCAGCGGCTACCCGCTGGGCGTGACGATCCACTACGGCACCGCCCTCGAGACGTTCGACCTGCGCGTCAGCGGCCGCGTCGTCGCGGGCGGCGACCAGGTCCGCGTCGGCCTGGGCGTCGACGCGCTCCGCACGATCGCGCGCGAGGGCCCGCTGTCGGGCTACCTCGGCGCCGGCCCCGCGATCGAGATCGGCGACGGCACGCTGGTGCTGGACGTGCACGCGCTGGCCGGGGGCGAGTTCCGCTTCACGGCCCTGGACCTGGACGCCCTCGGCCTGTTCCTGGAGGGCTCGCTGGGCGCGCGCTTCGGCCTGACCGGCGGGACCGCGCAGGTTCCGGCGGTCGGCGCCGCGTTGGGCGTCAACTGGCGGTTCTAGTTCTCACACGACGGCGTCCGCGACGCGCCGCAAACCGTCGAGGGTGAGCAGCGGATCGACCACCTCGATGCGGCGGGCGTGCGGGGCGACCACCTCGGCGAAGCCGCCGGTGGCGATCACCCGCAGGCGCCCCTCGGCGCCGATCTCCTCGCGCGCCTCGCGCTCGATCCGGCCGACCATGCCGTCGACCATCTCGGCGTAGCCGAACACCAGCCCCGAGCGCAGCGCGTCGACGGTCGTGCGACCCACCGCTCGCTCGGGCGCGGTGAGGTCCACGCGCGGCAGCTTGGCGGCGCGCTCGAACAGCGCCTCGGCCGCGATCATCGGGCCCGGCGCCAGCGCGACGCCCAGCAGCCGGTCCGGCCGGACGATCAGGTCGAAGTTGGCGGCGGTCCCGAAGTCCACCGCGATCATGGCGTCGCCCTCGTAGGCCAGCGCGGCCACCGCGTTCACCAGCCGGTCCGCCCCCACCTCCGACGGTCGTTCGGTCTGAATCGTCAGGAGGGGGGCGACGACCTCGTGCGTGATCTCGACGGTGGCGGCGTCGTAGCGGCGGCGCAGGGCGGACGCGAGCTCCCGTCCGGCGTGCGGCACGACCGACGACACCACCGCGCGGGTGGGGGGATCGACCCCGTCGAGCTCGATCAGGCCGCGCAGCAGCACGGCGTACTGGTCGGCCATCCGGCGGGCGTCGGTCGAGACGCGCCAGTGCGCGACCACGCGCGTGCCGCGGTAGAGCCCGAGGACGGTGCTGGTGTTGCCGACGTCGACGGCGAGGAGCATGGCGGGAGCCTACCGCGGCCCCGCACGGTAGGCTCCCGCCATGACCATCCGATCGGACCGCTGGATCCGCGAACGGGCCCGCGAGGGGATGATCGAGCCGTTCGTCGAGCACCTCGAGCGCCAGGGCGTCATCAGCTACGGCCTGTCGAGCTTCGGCTACGACCTTCGGGCCGCGCCCGAGTGGCGGGTCTTCGTCAACGCCTTCAACACCGTCGTCGACCCCAAGGCGTTCGATCCCGCGAGCTTCGTCGAGCTCGAGGAGGAGACCTGCATCATCCCGCCCAACTCGTTCGTGCTGACGCGCTCGGTCGAGTACCTGCGCATCCCCGACGACGTGCTGGTCGTGGCCCTGGGCAAGTCGTCGTACGCCCGCACCGGCATCGTCGCCAACGTCACCCCGCTGGAGCCGGGCTGGGAGGGGCACGTCACGTTGGAGCTCTCCAACACCACCCCCCTGCCCGCCAAGGTCTACGCCAACGAGGGGATCGTGCAGCTGCTGTTCTTCCAGGGCGAGGAGCGTCCGGAGACGACCTACGCCGATCGCAAGGGCAAGTACATGGGCCAGCGCGGGGTGACGCTCCCCAAGCTGTGAGCCGGCTCGCGCGCCGGTTTCGACACGGCGCGCGGACGCTCGTCGACCTCGGCCTCGTCAGCTCGGACGGCCCGACGCCGGCGGAGGGCGCCCGGAGCCTTCCGCGTCGTCCTCCGACGCGTCCGCCCCCGGCAGCACCACGGTGAAGCGCGTCGCGCCCGGCGCCGACGCCAGCTCGATGCGCCCGCCGTGCGCGGCGGTCAGCTGGCGGGCGATGGCGAGGCCCAGCCCGGTCCCGCCGCCCGGCCCGGGCCGGAACGGCTCGAACAACGAGGCACGCTGCTCGTCCGGGATCCCGGGCCCGTCGTCCTCGACCCAGGCGCGCACCTCGCCAGAGGCGACCTCCCAACCGACCCGCACCCGTCCTTTCGGACCGGCCGCGCGGCGCGCGTTCGCCAGCAGGTTGCGGAACACCTGACGCAACCGGGTCGGATCGGCCAGGACCAGCGCGTCGCCCGCGCCGGTCGCGGCGGCCCCCACGACCTTGGCGTCGACCTCGGCCGCGACGGGCCCGACGACCTCCGCGCCGACCGCGACGAGGTGCAGGTCCAGCTCGGTCGCGACCCGACCGCGGGAGAGCTCGAGCAGGTCCTCGACCAGGCGTGCCATGCCGGCCGCGATGCGTTCGGCGTCGTCGAGGTCGCGGCTCGCCTCCGCGCCCGCGCCACGACGAGCCCGTGCAAGGAAGCCGCGTAGCGACGTCAGCGGGGTCCGCAGCTCGTGGCTGGTCTCGGCCAGGAAGCGGCGCTGCTGATCGCGCGCCTCGCGCAGGCGTGCCAGCAAGGCGTCCAACACGTCGGCCAGCCGGCCGACGTCGTCGTCGGGCATCGTCAGCGCCAGCGGCTCGAGGTGCTGATCGTCGACGCGCCGCGCGGCACCGGCCAGCCGCCGCAGCGGCGTCGTCGTGGCGCGCGAGGCGACCCAGGCCAGCGGCAGCGCGACCAGCGCCAGCGCCAGCCCCACCCAGGCCAGGGCGCGTGCGACCTGCGCAAGGGCGGCGCCGACGTAGCTGGCGTCGGCCAGGACGGCGACGGTGCCGGCGCGGAAGGGCGCGACGGCGGCCTGGACCGGCAGGCCGGCCCGGCGTCCGCGCCAGTCGGCCGGCGCGGCGGCGACCACGTCGGCGGGGAGCCACGCCTCGCGCGCCTCGAAGGCCCGGTCGCTTGCCGCGATCAGCGCGCCGTCGAGTCCGTAGACCTGCACCACCACCCGCCCGGTCGGGCCGGGCCGGACGTCGGCGCCCGGCTCGCCGTCGTAGGCGGCGGCCACGGCGGCAGCGTCCCGCTGGAGAGCCTGGCGAAGCTCGGCCCGCAGCGCACCGCGGACGGCCAAGAAGGCCGCCAGCAGCGCCGCGACCGTCAGCACCAGGGTGGCCCCCGTCAGCCAGGCGGCGATCCGGCCGCGCAGCGTCGGACCGGGGTTCGTCCTGGACCGTTCGGTGCGCCTCACGACACCGACTTGATCGCGTAGCCGACGCCCCGCACCGTCCGGATCAGGCCGTGCGCTCCGGCCGCCCGCAGCTTGCCGCGCAGGTTGGCGACATGCACGTCGACGGAGTTGCTGGACGGCCCGTCGCCGTCGCCCCAGACGCGCCGCTCGATCTCGGTGCGGGACACCACCCGCCCCGGCTGGGCCGCCAGCAGCGCCAGCAGGTCGAACTCGCGCGGGCTCACCCCGACCTCCTGGTCGCCGACACGCACCTGGCGGGCCATCCGGTCGATCTCGAGGTCCCCGACGCGCAGCGTGGCCGCGTCGCTGCGCGGACGGAGCTGCACCCGGATGCGGGCCACGAGTTCCTCGACGTGGAACGGTTTGACCACGTAGTCGTCGGCGCCGTCCTCGAGCAACCTGAGCTTCGAGCCCAGCTGGTCGTCGGCCGTCAGCACGATGATCGGCAGGTTCTCGCTGCGGCGCACCCGGCGCGCGATCTCGTCCCCGGGCAGGTCGGGCAGGCCAAGGTCCAGGACCAGCAGGTCGGGCGGACGCTCGCGCAGCGCGATCAGACCGGCGGCGCCGCGTTCGTGGTGCTCGACCTCGAAGCCCGCCTCGGTCAGCTCCAGCGCGAGCAGCCGGCCGATGTCGCGATCGTCCTCGATGACGAGGATCCGCGGCCATCCGCCGGCCGGGTCGCTCACGGTCCGGCCTCGCCCGGAAGGCGCACCTCGATCCCCTGCTCGGCCAGCAGGGCGCGGAGGGACCGGGCCTCGCCGTCGCCCAGCACGATCAGCACGTCGTCCTCGACCGCCCGGCCGGAGGGGGCGGGTCCCCCTGCCTCGTCCGCCGCGACCGCGGCGGCGGCCCGACCGGCGGCGCTCGCGTCCGGCGGCAGGATCAGCAGCCGCACCTCGGTCCCGGGCGCGAGCGGCACGCCCTGCAGGATCAGGCGGCCCTCCTCGACCGTGCCGTAGGCGTAGACCTCGAGCAGGTCGGGCGACACCAGCCGCACCTCGCTGCCCGGCGCCAGCGCGGGGAGCACCAGCGCCTGCGCGACCACCAACCAGGGCCACAGCAGCTGCATGCCCGAACGATAGCAGCGGCCCACGTTCGCGCGGGCCTCCGCGCGATGAAGGCGCCTTCACCCTGGTCCCGGGCGTGAACCATTCGTGTCCGACCGGGACGGGCCTCGTGCATGATGGATCCGGTCCCCGCGCACTCTTCTCCGCGGGCTTCTGAGGAGTCTTGCATGCTCGACACCGCTTCTCCGCTCCCGCGCCGCCAGTCGGCTTCCTGGCTCGCCGCGGCGCTCGCCACGCTCCTGCTCGCGGCGACGGGCCTCGGCTGGGCGCAGAACTTCGACGCCGACCGCTACCTGGCGCAGTGCCTGCGCTTCGAGGCGGGCGGCGACTACACCTCGGCGCGCGAGGCCTGCCGCAACGCCATGCAGGTCGACCCCGACCGCGTCGACGTGCAGCTGGCGCTGGCCCGCATCGAGATCGCGCTGGGCGAGCTGGCGACCGCCGAGAACCGGCTCACGACCGTGGACCGGCAGGCCCCCTCGGCCGAGGCCTCGCTGCTGCTGGCCCGGATCGCGCTGGACGAGCGACGCTACGGCGACGCCGAGGGGCGCTTGAGCCGTGCGGCGACGCTCCTCGAGGAGCAGCCCGACCGCGAGCTGGCCGCGCGCCTCGCCTTCCTGCAGGGGCGCCTGTTCGAGGGCCAGGGACGGGTGCGCGACGCGTTGGACGCCTACGGCGACGCGGTGGCGCTGGACGGGCTGGAACCGACCTACCGCCTGGCCGCGGCCGAGCTGCGCCTGCTGCTGGGCGATCCGCAGGCCGCCCAGGCCGAGCTGGAGAGCTACCAGGCGCTGGCCGACGATCCGAACGATCCCCGCGTCCGCTCGCTGCTGGGACGCGTGCTGTGGGCCGATGGCGAGCTGGACGCCGCCGCGGGCCAGCTGGAGACGGCGCTGGCGCTGTGGTCCAACCTGGACGCGCGTCAACAGGGCGAGGATCTGCGCACGCTGGGCCTGATCTACCTCGGCCAGGGCGACGTCGGGCGCGGCAGCCTGGCCCTGCGCGAAGCGGGCCGGCGCGGCAACCAGGTGGCGCTGCTGGGCGGCAACACGCTGCTGTGGCTGCTGCTCCTCCTGGGGCTGCTGATCGTGCACCTGCTGGCCGAGAGCCGGATCGAGAGCTACAGCTCGCTCGAGGTGGTCGAAGGCCCACGGCCATGGACGGTCGCGAACATCTACACCATCGTCGGCATCGCCGCCCTGGCCGGCCTTGCGGGCGCGGTGCTGACCGGCGTGGTGCTGTACGACAACCTGCTGTCGATCGTGACACCGCTGCAATCCAACGAGGCGATGGCGGTGGCGCTGTCGGTGTTCGCGCTGGTGTCGACGCTGCTGGTGATGCGGACCGTCCGCGAGCGCGGGTGGTCGCTGGGGCCGCGCCTGATCGGAACCGTGGACACCTGGGCCGCCGGCGTCGGCGTCGGGGCCGGCATGCTGCTCGTGACGCTGGGCTACCTGGCGCTGCGACCGGCGTCGCCGTACCTTCCGACGCTGTGGCTTGACCTGGCCTACGTCACGCCGATCGTCGCGGTCGCGGCGCTGATCCTGCCCCTCTCGGAGTTCCTGTTCCGTCCGTTCGCCTACGACGCGCTCGAGTACCGCTACGGCACCCCGTCGGCGTTGATCGTCTCGGGCGGCGTGTCCGCCCTGGTGCTGGCGACGCCGATCGTGCTGCTCCTGCCCTTCGGGGTTCTGCTGGCCGAGCTGTACCGACGCTCGCGCAGCGGCATCCTCGTGCTGGCCGCCCAACTGACCCTCAACGTCGGCCTGGTGGTCGCGGTGCTGGTCAGTCCCTGGGTGCGCAGTCTGTTCCTGTAACCTGGGGGAGTGCCAAGGCTCGCCTACGACCTGCTGGACGGCCCGCTCGCGTTCCTGTCGCTGGACCTCGACGGGGTACTGGCGCCGGCGACGGCGTCGTCCGGCGACGGGTGCGCGCTGCCGCTCTACACCGACCCGACGGCGGCCGACGCGCAGGCGGATCTCCTCCGGGCGGCCAGCCCGGACGTTCCGCTGGTCGTGCGCCGCGTCGAGCCGGACGACGTTCGGGCCAAGCAGGAGCTGCTGCGCGCCGCTCGGGAGCTGGGGGCGGCCCACGTCGCCTTCGACCCGCGCCCGGGCGCGGAGCCCCGCGCGACGATGGCCCTGGACACGGCGCTCGCCTACCTCGAAGGACACAAGCGCAACTCCGCGTGCCTGTGACCCGTCCGGCGCGCTAGGCTGAGGAGGATCCCTACCGTGCTGACCGTCCGCTGACGCGCGGTAGGCACCATATCGGCAGGTCCTCGTCCGCACCCGAGCGGCCGGGGCGACCCTGCACGAGGAGGTTTCATGAAGAAGGTCATCGTCACGTTCGCCGCTCTTCTCCTGACCGTCGCCACGGCTCAGACGACCATCGAGTTCTGGTACGGCTTCAGCGACGCGGCCCGCTCCGGCTGGATCGACGACCGGATCGCGGAGTTCAACGTCCAGCTCGAGGAGCGCGGCCTGGACTACGAAGTCGCCGGCGAGCGCAAGGGCTCCTACCGCGAGAC
Source organism: uncultured bacterium (assembly GCA_964545455.1). Taxonomy (GTDB): domain Bacteria; phylum Deinococcota; class Deinococci; order Deinococcales; family Trueperaceae; genus SLSQ01. The sequence goes on from CAZJGU010000057.1 coordinate 11,088, forward strand.
CCTGCAGGCCGCCGTGCTGGCCGCCCGCCAGGGCAACCCGCCGCACCTGGTGCAGCTGTTCGAGGTCGGTAGCCAGTTGGCCACCGATTCCGGCATCTTCAAGCCGATCGGCGAGGTGGGGGGGCTGGACACGTCCGCCTACATCGAGCCGGTCATCAACTACTACACGATCGACGGCGCCGTGAACTCCATCCCGTTCAACAGCTCCAGCCCGATCCTGTACGCCAACGTGCAGCTGATGGAAGAGGCAGGCTTGGACCCGGACGCCCTCCCCTCGACGTTCGGCGAGCTGCTCGGCTCGTGCGAAGTGATCGACGCCGCCGGGCTCGACGCCAACTGCATCACCTTCCCGCTGCACTCCTGGATGTTCGAGCAGTGGATGGCCGAGCAGGGCGCCATGCTGGTCAACAACGGCAACGGCCGTGACGCTCGTGCCACCGAGGTGCTGCTCGACAGCGATGCCGCGCTGCGCATCGGCCAGTTCATGGCCGACCTGGCCGAGGGCGGCTGGTACAGCTACACCGGCACCCTCGAAGACTGGAGCGGCTCCGAGGCGATCTTCGCCGGTCAGGAATCGGTCTTCTTCATCACCTCCACCGCGGACGCCGGCAACATCACGCGCGCCGCGGCGGACAACGGCTTCGACGTCAAGACCGGCCTGCTCCCGATCCCCGACGGTGTCGAGCGCAACGGCGTGGTCATCGGCGGCGCCAGCGTCTGGCTGACCGACGGTCACTCGCAGGAGGAGCTCGAAGTCGCGCGCGACTTCGCGCTGTACATGACCAACGCCGAGAACATGGTCAGCTGGCACAAGCTCACCGGCTACTACCCGGTGGTCAACGATGCCGTCGACATGCTCGAGGCCGAGGGCTGGTTCGAGGCCGAGCCGAACTTCGCGGTCGCCTTCGAGCAGCTGCTCGACACCATCCCCAACCAGGCCACGGCAGGCGCGCTGCTCGGCAGCTTCCTCGAGACCCGCACCATCATCGGCGAAGCGCTCCAGCGCATCTACAACGGCAGCGCCACCGTCGACGAGGCGATGAGCCAGGCCAAGGAAGAAGCGGACGCCCGCCTGGCCGAATACAACGCCAACTTCTGAGCCTGAGCGGCTTCGTCGCTCGCTGCACGCGAACGACGCCACGGAGGCGGGCCGAACCACGGCCCGCCTCCGTCACGTAGGAGGGGTACGCTTCTCGACATGAGGGACAACGCCGTCTTCTCCAGCCGGGTGTTGCCGTGGCTGCTGCTGCTGCCTTCGTTCGTCATCCTGCTGCTGTTCATCTACTACCCGACGATCCAGGCGTGGGTGCTGTCGCTCCACCGCTCCAACCTGTTCCTGGGAACGCGCCAGTTCGTCGGCCTGGACAACTTCCGCCTGATGTTCACCGGTCCGCTGGCCGACAAGTACATCCAGGTCGTCATCCAGACCTTCGCCTACGGCTTCCTGGTCGTCGGCATCGGCCTGTCGCTGGCGATGGTGCTCGCGACCCTCGCAAGCCAACCGATCCGCGGCGCCCGCATCTACCGGCTGCTGCTGATCTGGCCGTTCGCCCTCTCGCCGGCGGTGGCCGGCACGATCTTCCTGTTCATGTTCAACCCCGACGTCGGCGCCGTGAACGAGGTGCTTCGCCAACTGTTCGGCATCCGACCGCGGTGGCTGGACACGCCCTCGCTGGCGTTCGGACTGGTGGTGACCGCGTCGGTCTGGAAGAACCTGGGCTACAACATCGTCTTCTACCTCGCGGCGCTGCAGAACGTGCCCAAGGAACTCAACGAAGCCGCCGCCATCGACGGGGCCAGCCCGATCCAACGGTTCTTCCGCATCACCGTTCCGCTGCTCTCGCCGATGACCTTCTTCCTGCTGTTCACGAATCTGACCTTCGCCTTCTTCGAGTCCTACGGCCTGATCGACATCGTCACCAAGGGCGGCCCCGTCGGCTTCGCCCCGTTCGACGGTGCCGGCATCACGACGACGATGATCTACCAGGTGACCATCGACGGCTTCGGCGGGAGCGGCAACACCGGCCTGGCGGCTTCGCTGGGCAACGTCATCCTGTTCTTCACGGCGATCATCACGATCCTTCAGTTCCGCTATGGCGGTCGCCGCGTCCAGTACGGGGACAACTGATGAACCTCCGACGGACATGGCTCCTCCACCTGGTTCTGATCCTGGCGTCGCTGATCGTGGCCTTCCCGATCCTGTTCGCGCTGATCAAGTCGACGCAGATCCGCAGCGCGGTCCTCTCCCCCAGCTTGATCCCCGGTGGAGCGTTCTTCGACAACGTCCGGAACGTCTTCCTGAACGCCAACCTGCTCACGTTCATGCGCAACTCGTTCATCGTCGCCATCGCCGTCACGGTCGGCAAGACGGTGCTGTCGCTGATGGCGGGCATGGCCCTGGTCTACTTCCGCTTCCCGTTCAAGCGCGTCGTCTTCGCGCTGATCCTGTTCACGTTGATGATTCCGATCCAGGTGCTGGTCGTGCCGCTCTTCGACGTCATCAGCCTGCAGCCGCCGGAGACCTGGACCGCCTTTTACGAGTGGATCCGCAGGCCCGACCGGATCCTCACCCAGCCGGCCGCGTACGGCTTCGGCTGGGCCAACACCTACTGGGCGCTGATCGTTCCGTTCCTCGCCTCGGCGACCGGCACGTTCCTGTTCCGGCAGCACTTCATGTCGATCCCGCGCAGCCTGGCCGACGCCGCCCGCATCGACGGCGCCACCCCCTGGCAGTTCCTGCAGCGGATCCTGGTGCCGATGAGCTGGAACACGATCGGCGCGCTGGCCGTGATCGAGTTCGTCTACGTCTGGAACCAGTACCTGTGGCCCAAGGTGATCATCCGCCGCGAGGAGCTGCAGGTCGTCCAGGTGGGGCTGAACCTGATCATCGGCACCGGCGAGGGGGTCGAGTGGGGCTACGTCATGGCCGGCGCGGTCCTCAGCCTGGTCCCGCCGTTGATCGTGTTCATGCTCCTGCAGGAGCAGTTCATGCGCGGCTTCGCGCTGTCCGAGTCGAAGTGATCCGGGTGGGCCGGTCCGAGCGTCGCGCTCAGGCCGGCCCCGCTTGCGCCACGATCCAGACCCAGGCCGTGCGCCACGGCACCGTCCGCTCCTGCAGCGCGGCGCGGTAGCGTCGTTCGAGCTCGCCCAGCGCCTCGTCGTCCAGGCCCTTGGCCGCCAGCCCCGCGCGGAAGGCGGCGTCCGGACCGAACCAAGCGTCCAGCGCTCGGGCGGGGAAGCGTCGCTCCTCGGCCAGATCGATCGCCTCGGTCCGCACCGCGGCGAAACCGGCGCGCTCCAGCCTTGCCGCGAGGTCCTCCGGCGCCAGGCGGAAGCGTTCGTCCTCCGCGTCACGGAAGGCGGCCTCCTCGACTTCGCGCGCGGCGGCCGCGAGCGCCTCGTCCAGACCGCCCAGCTCGACCGCATCGACCAGACGGGAGCCTCGCGCCGGCAGCGCCTCGCCGAACAGCGCCCGGCCGTCCGCGCTCAGCAGCGTCGGGAGCGCCGACAGGACCGCCTCGCCCGGGTCGAGCGACAGCCACCGGAGCGCGAGGAGCCGCTCGAAACGGGGGCCGTCGCCCTCGCCCCGCCGCGCAGCCTCGGCCGGCAGGCGTTCGGACAGCTCGTCCGGGGTCGCGACCACGACCACCGGGCGCTCCAGCTCCGCCAGTGCCACGGTCGCACCTCGGATCGTCTCGGCCGACGCCTCGTCGCGCGTGACCGCCCAGGTCTCCCCCTCCGGCGCGCGCCGGAGCGCCTCGAAGGTCGTCCAGCCCGATCCACCGGTCAGGTCCAGGACCCGGTGGTGCCGCGCGACCTGGAGGCGCTCGAACGCCTGGTCGCGAAGCCTCGCCAACCGCTCGCCACGACCGGACAGGGTGCGGGCCGCCCAGCGCTCGCGCGCGGCGTCGCCCGGGCTCCAGGACAGGATCTCGGGCGGCGCGGCGGCATCCTCGTCCAGCATGGCGGCCAGCTGGGCCTCGCGCCGACGGGCGACCTGCTCGCGCACGCCGGCCTCGTAGCCCTGGTCGGACGGTTGGTAGAACAGCCGCCCCTGCAGCGCGTCCGGCAGGTACTGCTGTGCGACCCAGTGGTCGCGGTAGGCGTGCGGGTAGAGGTAGCCCTGCCCGTGGCCGAACCCCTCGGCGTCGCGGCTGGCGTCCTTGAGGTGGCTGGGGACCTCGCCGCGGCCCTCGCGCTCGACCGCGGCCAGCGCGTCGAAGAACGCCATGGCGCTGTTGGACTTGGGCGCCGTCGCCAGGTACAGCGTCGCCTGCGCCAGGTGGTAGCGCCCCTCGGGCAAGCCCACCGCCTCGAACGCCTGGGCCGCCGCCTCGGTGTGCACCAGCGCCTGCGGGTCGGCCAGGCCGACGTCCTCGGCCGCCAGGATGCGCAGCCGCCGCAGGATGAAGCGCGGGTCCTCGCCGGCGTGCACCATCTTGGCCAGCCAGTACAGCGCCGCGTCCGGATCCGAACCGCGGACGCTCTTGATGTAGGCGCTGATGACGTCGAAGTGGGCGTCGCCCTCCTTGTCGTACAGCACGGCGCGCCGCTGGATCGACTCCTCGGCGGTGGCGCGATCGATGCGGATGCGACCCTCCGCGTCCGGCTCGGTCGTGACGACCGCCAGCTCCAGCGCGTTCAGGAGCGAGCGGGCGTCGCCGTTCGCCACGTCGACGAGGTGCTCCAGGGCGTCGCCCGCGAGGTGGACGTCCAGCCGGCCGTAGCCGCGGGCCTCGTCCTCGAGGGCCTGGAGCGCCACGCGGCGCAGCTCGTCCGGCCCCAACGGCACCAGCTGGAACACGCGGCTGCGCGACACCAGGGCCGGGTTGACCTCGAAGTAGGGGTTCTCGGTGGTCGCGCCGATGAAGGTCACGACCCCCGCCTCGACCGAGGGCAGCAAGGCGTCCTGCTGGGCCTTGTTGAAGCGGTGGACCTCGTCGACGAACAGCAGCGTGCGGCGGCCCAGCCGCTGCCGCTCGGCCGCCGCGGCGATCGCCTCGCGCAGGTCCTTGACCCCGCTCAGCACCGCGTTGAGGGCGACGAACTCGGCCTCGGTCGAGCCGGCGATCACCCGCGCCAGGGTGGTCTTGCCGGTGCCGGGCGGCCCGTGGAAGATCAGGCTGGAGAGGCGATCGGCGAGGATCGCGCGGCGCAGCAGTCGACCGGGGCCCAGCACGTGCTCCTGCCCGACGAACTCGTCGATCGTGCGGGGGCGCATGCGCGCCGCGAGCGGCTCGTCCGCGCCGCCGAACAGGCTCGCCTGCGGGGGACGGATCACGGCGTCATGCTAGCAACGCGGGCCGCGGTCCGCCGCGCAGCTCACGGCCCGACGCCGAGCTGCTCGGTCGACCAGCCGCTCAGGAGCTCGAGGACCCGCTCGTCGACCGTGGTCGCGATGCGCGCGTACTCCTCCAGACCGCCGGTCGCGGCCGGTTGCATCAGGTGGTTGAGACCGTCCAGCACCCGCACCTCCGCCGCGACGCCGGCGTCGGCCAACGCGCGACGCATCGGCTCGGCATTCTGCTCGGCGATGACCTGCACGTCCAGCGAGAAGAACAGCGCCAGGGTGGGCACGCCCAAGCGCCGCAGCAGCGGCGCCGGGTCCGCCCGCACGAACGCCGCGAAGGTGGCCGAGCCGGTCGAGGCCACCTGCGCCTCGACGTACGCGTCGCGTGCCTCGCCGCTGGGCGCTTGCCCGGGCGGCAGGGCGTCCAGCTGGTCCTCGACCCGGGCGCGGGTGAGGGCCCGGGCGGCCTCGAGGTCGTCACGCTCGAAGGCGTCGCCCAGCTCGCGCAGGTAGGCCACCTGCGCCTCGATCTGCTCCTCGCTCGCGCCCCCCTGGGCCAGGATGCGGCGGTTCTGCTCGATCAGTACGTCGAGGCCGGGCACCGCCGGAGCCGCCAGCAGCACGACCGCCGCGACCTGCGCGTCCCCGACGGCGACCATCGGCGCGATCAGCCCACCCTCGCTGTGCCCCACCAGGACGATCCGACCCGCGTCCACGTCGGAGCGGGCGGCGACGGCCGCGACGATCGCCTCGACGTCCGCCACCAGGCCCTCGGCCCCGGCGCTCGCCAGGTCGCCGGCGCTGCCCCCCACGCCCCGGTCGTCCCAGCGCACCGAGCCGATCCCCTCGCGCGCCAGGTGGTCGGCGACGACCGCCATGATCGGGTGGCCCAGGACGGTCGAGTCGCGGTCCTGCGCACCCGACCCGTTGATCAGCACCGCCAGCGGGTGCGGTCCCGGACCCTGCGGAAGGGCGAGCGTCCCGGCCAGCGGTCCGGCCGGACCCTCGACCACGATCTCGTCGGTGACGTACGGGAAGGGAGGTACCGGGGTCTGGGGTCGGTCGAGGTTCGTACCGGCGCCCTCCTCGTCGCTGCGCTCGACCACGAACGCCAGCTCGGCCGGGCCCTGCGTGAAGGTCCCTTCGTAGCGGTCCCCGGCGACCGTGCCCTCGAAGGTGGGCGCCGCCGGCAGCGTCGGCGCGCGCAGCGTCAGGCGGCCGTCGGGGCCGCGCTCGACCAGCTCGACCGGCAGGCCGAAGGCGCCCTGCGGCGGGACGTCCAGCTCGATGCGCAGACCCTGCGGTGCCGGCTCGAAACGCAGCACCACGCCGAGCGCCAGGCCGTCCGGGTCCAGCGCGCCGCGCCACGCGCCGGTGAGGTCGGGAAGCGGACCCTGGGCGCTGGCGCTACCGACGAGCGCCAGCCAGGCGACGAGCAGCAGGGCGACGGTTCGCGCTGGGAGGGGAAGCAGGACCATGCCCTCCATCATCCGTCGTCGCGAGGTCGGCGGGGGTACCCTTGCGACGATGCCGGTCTACATCGTCGACAAGCCGCTCGGTCCCACCTCGCACGACATCGTCGCCCAGGCGCGGCGGGTCCTCCGCACGCGACGCGTGGGGCACGCCGGGACGCTCGATCCGCTCGCGACCGGGGTGCTGCTGATCCTCAGCGAGGAGGCGACCAAGCTGTCGCCCTGGCTTACCGGGTCGGACAAGCACTACCTGGCCTGGATCGCCTTCGGCGCTGCGACGCCGACGCTGGACGCCGAGGGACCGATCGACGCCTGGGGCGATCCCGCCGCGATCGACGGACCAAACCTGCAGGCGGCCTTCGCCCCGTTCCTCGCGCTGCGCGAGCAGGTCCCGCCCCGCTTCAGCGCGGTCAAGCGCGAGGGGCGAGCCTCCTACCAGGGGGCTCGGCAGGGGGACATCGAGCCGCCGTTGCCCGCCCGTCCGGCCGGCTACCGTTCGCTGGAGCTGCTGGCCTTCGGTCCACGCGCGTCGCTGCCCGACCGGTTCGGTCCGAGCGAGGAGGGCTGGCGCCCACGCGACGACGGTCGCACCGTCGAGCTTCCGCCGCCGCTGGCGGCGCTCCCGACCGCCCTCGTGGCGCTTCGGGTCGCGGCGGGCACCTACGTGCGCGCCTTCGCACGCGACCTGGGCGAGGCGTTGGGCGTGCCGGCCCACCTGGCCGGCCTGGTGCGGACGCGGGCGGGCGACGTCGACCTGGCGTCGGCCGTTGCTCTGGACGACCTCGCCGCCGCGCCGGGGATCGCGGCGGCCGACGCGCTGCCGCTGCCCCGGCGGCAGGTCGACGATCGCCAGGCCGAGCGGCTGCGGCAGGGCCAGCGCCTGCCGGCGCACGAACTGCCGGGCGAGGGCCCCACCGCGTTGCTGGACCCCCAGGGCGAGCTGGTCGCGATCGCCGAACTGGCCCCCTCCGGGATGCGCTTGCGGCGGGTGTTCCCCAGCACGCCCTCGCCCGCGGCGGGAACGGACGAGGGCGGCTAGACTGGGTGCCACCGTACCTTCGGCCGCGCGTGCCGACCTTCGAGGAGACCGTCATGATCATCGGCATCCCCAGCGAGACCAAGCGCCACGAGTACCGTGTGGCGGCCACCCCCGCCGCCGTCCGGACGCTCGTCGCGGCCGGCCACGAGGTGCGCGTCCAGCACGGCGCCGGTGCCGGCAGCGGCTTCGACGACGACGCCTACCGTGCGGCCGGCGCGCGGCTGGTCGACGGCCCCGACGACGCCTGGGCCGCGGCGCTCGTGCTGAAGGTGAAGGAGCCGACCGCGGCCGAGTACCGCTTCCTGCGCGAGGA
>CAZJGU010000058.1:0-19100 GCA_964545455.1 uncultured bacterium
CAACGTCACCCGACCCGCCTGGGGATCGTGGAAGCGCAGCGCCAGCTTGACCAGCGTCGACTTGCCCGCACCGGTCGAGCCGACGATCGCCGTCGTGCGACCGGCCGGCATGGCCAGGTCCAGCTCGTGCAGCACGGTGGGGCCGCCCGGGTAGCCGAAGCGCACCGCCTCGAAGCGCACCTCGCCGCGGGGACCGGGCTCCGGCAGGGCCACCGGCCCGTCGTGCATCTCGGGCTGCGCGTCCAGCAGCGCGAAGATCCGCCGGGTGGAGGCCATCGCCCGCTGGTAGAGGTCGAAGGTCTGTCCCAGCCGGGTCAGCGGCCACAGCAGGCGCTGCGTCATGAAGACCAGGGTCGAGTAGATGCCGACCGAGATGGTGCCGGCGATCGCCAGGCGGCCGCCCCACACCAGCGTCGCCATGAAGCCCAGCACGATCGCCATGCGGATCAGCGGCACGAAGGCGGAGGAGAGTCGGATCGCGTGCCGGTTGGCGTCGAGGTAGCGGCGGCTGGCGGCGTCGATCCGGTCGGCCGCGCGGTCCTCGGCGGTGAAACTCTTGATGGTGGTGATCCCACCGAGGTTGTTGGCCAGGTCGGCGTTGATCGCGCCGACCTCGTCGCGCACGCGGGCGTAGCGCGGCGCCATGCGGCGCTGGAAGCGCAGCGAGCCCCACAGGATCAGGGGCATCGGCAGGAACGCCAGCCAGGCCACGCCCGGCGCCGCGACGAAGAAGAACGCACCCAGCGCGAGGACCGTGGTGACCAGCTGCAGGATGTCGTTGGCGCCGACGTCCAGGAAGCGCTCGAGCTGGTTGACGTCGTCGTTCAGCACGCTCATCAGCCCACCGCTGCTGCGCGCTTCGAAGAACGGCATGTCGAGGCGCTGGACGTGGTCGTACGCCTCGGTGCGCAGGTCGTGCTGCAGCGTCTGAGCCAGCTCCCGCCAGTGGATCTGAAAGAGGTACTCGGTGATCGACTCGGTGGCCCAGACGGCGAACGTCACGGCGGCCAGCAGCCACAGCTGCGCCATCGCGTCCAACCCCAGCCAGCGACCCAGGAACGAACCGTCCCCGCCCACCACGCTGTCCACCGCCACGCCGATCAGGAACGGGGGCGCGAGGTCGAACGCCTTGTTGGCGACGCTGAAGCCGGTCGCCAGCACGATGCGGGGCCGGTGCCGGCCGGCGTAGCGCCACAGGCGCAGCAGCGGGGGGACGTCGGCGTCGGGCGGCATGGCCGCGAGCCTACCGCGCCCGGCCGGGCCGGCCGGCGGGGTCGCGCATCGCGCGCTGGACCACACGCCGCGCCGGCCGTCGGCGGTACCTTGTCGCAGCCGCCCGGGGCCCACCCCGGAGGCGGGGAGGCGGAATGATCGACGAACGCACCTTCCGCGACGCCCTGGGCCGCTTCGCGACCGGGGTCACCGTGGTCAGCATGGACACCGACGACGGCCCACGCGGCATCACCGTCAGCGCCTTCCTGTCGCTGTCGCTCCATCCGCCGCTGGTGGGCGTGTCGGTCGACGACCGCGCCGGTGCGCACGGCAGCCTGATCGCGGCCGAGCGCTACGGCGTCTCCATCCTGGCCGAGGAGCAGCGACCGCTCTCGGACCGCTTCGCCGGTCGTCCGCTGGAGGTCCAGCCGAGCTGGACCCGGTTGGGCGGCGCTCCCGTGCTCGAGGGGGCATTGGTGCAGCTCGACTGCGTCATCGTCGATCGCCACCGCACCGGCGACCACACCCTCTTCGTCGGACGGATCGACGCCGCGGCGACCCGCGACGGAACGCCGCTGCTCTACCACCGCGGCGGCTACGGCGTGCGCTGACGGGCGTCAGCCGATCGGGCTGTCCAGGCCGAGGGCGCGCCGGTAGAGCACCGCCTGACCCAGGTGGTAGGTCTCGTGCCAGACCATGAACTCGAGGTAGCGGTCTACGTCGGTGTCGCCCATGCCGGACGGCGCCGCCAGCGCACCGTCGTCCAGGACGGGGAGGCGCTCCGCCAGCCGCTCGCCCTGCCTGCGAAGCAGGTCCGTGAGCTCGGTCAGCTCCACGGCCGCGTCCCGGCCGGGGGCGTCGGTTCCGTAGCCGTAGAGCTCGCCGATCCGTGCGTCGGCCAGGGGGTCGGCAGCGGCCGCGCGCAGCATCGCATCGCGCGAGACCGCGAGGTGCCCGACCAGCCAGTTCAGGTGGCTCCCGCCCGGGACCAGGGGCCGCAGCGAGCCCTCGCGGTCCACGCCGTCCAGCATGCGGTCCAGCAGGCCCAGGTTGGCCTCCAGCGTACGCGTCCAGATCGTGACGTCGCTCATGCCCCGCCGTCCAGCAGCGAGCGCAGCGTGGCCAGGTCGCGGGCGTGGCCCTGCTCGTCGTCGCCCAGCGGCGTCTCGAGGATCATCGGCGTCTCGGCGAAGCGATCGTCGCGCAGCAAGCGCGCGAAGGGTGCCAGCCCCAGCTCGCCGTCGCCGATGTTGGCGTGGCGGTCGCGGCGCTTGCCGAGGGGGAACTTCGAGTCGTTGAGGTGCCAGCACGCCAGCGCGTCCAGGCCGGGACCGTCGGCCAGCTCGTCGAGCAGGCGGTCGTAGCCGTCGCCCCCCAGGTCGTAGCCGGCCGCGAAGGCGTGGCAGGTGTCCAAGCAGACGCCCACGCGGCCGGGTGCGTCGAGCCGGTCGAGGATCGCCCGCAGTTCGCCGACCGACACGCCCAGGGTGCTGCCCTGCCCAGCCGTGTTCTCGAGCAGGACGCGTACGGGCGACGCGCCGACCTCGGCGTGGACCGCGTCGAGCCCCTGGGCGACGCGCTCGATGCCGACCTCGCGACCGTCGTCCTGGGGCGCGCCGGGGTGCAGCACCAGGCCCGGCACGCCCAGCGCGGCGCAGCGCCGCAGCTCGTCGGCCAGGGCGTCCCTGGACTTGGCCCGGACCTCCTCCTTGGGGCTGGCCAGGTTGACCAGGTAGCCGGCGTGGGCGACGACGGGGAGCCCGGCGGCCTCGCGGGCGTCTCGGAACGCCGCCGACTCCGCCTCGGGCCGCGGGGCGTTGCTCCAGCGGTTGGGGCTCTTGACGAAGATCTGGAAGGCGTCGCAGCCGAGGTCGGTGGCGCGCGCCACCGCCTTTTCGGCGCCGCCCGCGACGGACACGTGCGCTCCGAGCAGTCCCATGCCGGCATGCTACCGGCCGGAGCCTACGCTGGCCCGGTGGTAGCCTCCAGGCCGTGCTCGTCGCCCGCCTCTTCGACCCCGATCCCGACATGCTGATCGCGTTCCTCCGCGAGCAGCTCGCCGCGCCCGGACGCTGGCTGCAGGTGGGCGGCGAGATGGAGGTCGTCTACCACGGCCGCGCCGCCAGCACCGCCGACGCCGGGGACTACCTGCTGCTGCTCAAGCCTGACCGCACGCTGCAGGTGCACGCCGCTCGCGGCATCAAGCCGCTCAACTGGCAGCCCCGCGTCGACGCCCTGGATGCCGCCATCGAGGACGGCAGCGTGGTGCTGTCGGCCGAACGCGCCTCGCCCCTCGAACTGGTGCGGGTGCGCTTCCTCACGACCGCCTTCGCGCTGGCGCTCGAAGCGCGTGACGAGGGCGGCCTGGTGCTGCAGGGCAGCGAGGCCCAGATGCAGGCCGCCCTTTCCCGTCGCCCCGAGGTGATCGAGGAGGGGCTTCAGCTGCTGGAGGTCGAGCTGCCGGTGGGCGTCGGCGGCATCGACCTGTACGCGCGCGATCCCCACGGGCGGCTGGTCGTGGTCGAGCTCAAGCGCGGCCGGGCCGGGCACGAGGCGGTCCACCAGCTCGAGCGCTACGTGCGGCGGGTCCGCGAGGCGACCGGTCACGAGGTGCGCGGGATCCTGGCGGCGCCGGAGGTGACGGCGCCGGCCCGGACGCGGCTGCAGGAGCTGGGCCTCGAGTACCGCGAGGTGACGGCGCTCCCCGACGTGGACGACGGGCCGGCGCAACCGACGCTGTTCGAGCCCGGCTGAGCGCCGGGTCCGTCGCCGGTCAGACCTCGCTCGTCGGACGGGGCCGGCGATCGGCGGCGGCCGCGTCCGCCCGGGCCTCGGCCTCGAGGCGGTGCAGCAGCTCCGGCGTGTCGGCCAGCACGGTCATGAACGCTTCGACCACGTGCGGCGCGAACCAGCGGCCGCTCTGACGACGTACCTCGGCGATCGCCCGCTCGATCGGCCAGGCGGGCTTGTAGGGACGTTCGTTGATGAGCGTGTCGAAGACGTCGGCGACGGCCACGATCTGTCCCTCGATGGGGATGTCGTCGCCGTACAGGCCACGCGGGTAGCCGCTGCCGTCCCAGCGCTCGTGGTGCGTCAGCGCGACGCGCTCGGCCAGGATCATCAGGTCGGACTGGCCCTTCGCCAGCAGCTTGGCACCGACGTCGACGTGCTCGCGCATCGTCGCGAACTCGTCGTCGCTGAGGCGGCCCGGCTTCAGCAGGATGGCGTCGGGGATGCCGATCTTGCCGACGTCGTGCAGCGGCGCGGCGCGGCGCAGCAGGTCCACCCGCTCGCGCGGGAGCCCCAGCTGGGCGGCCAGCAGGCCGCACAGCTCGCCCACGCGTTGGGTGTGGCGGCCGGTGACGTAGTCGCGGAACTCCGCCGCCAAGGCCAGCCGTTCCAGCAGGTCCAGGCGCGCCGTCTCGAGGTCGTGCGTACGTTCGCGCACGCGCTCCTCGAGCGTCTCGGCGTGGCGCCTAAGGGCCACGTGCAGGAAGCGGGTGCGCAGCAGGTTCTCGACCCGCAGGCGGATCTGCGTCGCCTTGAACGGCTTGTTGATGACGTCCTTGGCGCCGCGGTGGAGGGCCTCGGCCTCGGCCTCGGAGCTGACGTCGGCGGTGATCACCGCGATCGGGAACCAGTCGTCCGCGTCCAGGGCGCCGGCCACGGCCGAGATCAGCTCGAGGCCGTGCATGCCCGGCATGTGCAGGTCCGTGATCACCAGGTCGGGCGCGTGCTCCTTCATCAGGGCAGGCACCAGGGTCGGGTCCTGCACGGGGATGATGCGGTGGTAGCCCTCGCGCTCGAGGATGCGACCGAGCAGCAGCAGGTTGACCTCCTCGTCGTCGACGAAGAGGATGGTCGCCTCGCGAAGGTCGGGCAGCGCCACGCTGGTCACCGTAGGTCAGCATGCCCGAGGTTGGGCGGCGGTTTCGTGGGAAGCATCACGCCGTGCGGCGCACCGTACTGGGGTTGCTAGACTTCGCCCATGAACGATCCCCGGCGCGAGGCGGTGCAGCCTCCCATCGACTTCGGCCCGACCGCCGAGGCGCGCGGCACGGCCGAGGCCGAGGCCGCCGCGAGGGAGGCCGAGCGACGGCCGCCGCTGGACCGGGCCACCCGTCGGGCGCTGCTGGTGCTGGGCGTGATCGCGCTGGTCGGGATCCTGCAGGTCGGCTTCCTGACGTTCGTCGAGATCGACCGCGCCGTCCGCCACCGCGCCGCGATCGCCGCGCTGGAGGCCGAGCTGGCGCAGCTGCGTGCCGAGGCCGACGCCCTGCGCGCCGTGGCCGAGCGGGCCGACGACGAGGCGTTCCGCGAACAGCTCGCGCGGGGGCAAGGGTTCCTGCACCCCGGTGAACGCCGGATCGTCGTTCTGGACGGCGATCCCGCTCCCTGAGGGGCGACCCCCGCGGGGTATCGTCGACCATGGACGACGCCGCCGAAGCCCGCATCCAGGAGCTGACCGCCGAGATGGAGGAGCGCCGCAAGCGCATCCAGGCCGGGGGCGGCGAGGCGCGCGTGCGCCGACAGCACGAGACCGGCAAGGCCACCGCGCGCGAGCGGATCGAGATGCTGCTCGACCCCGCCTCGTTCGAGGAGCTCGGGGTGTTCGTCGACTCGCTGGACCCCGACGTCGACGCCCCGGGCGAGGGCGTCGTCACCGGTCACGGCCGGATCGACGGCCGGACCGTCTTCGTCTTCAGTCAGGATTTCACCGTCGCCGGCGGCAGCCTCGGTCGCGCGCACGCCCAGAAGATCGTCAAGGTCATGGACCTCGCCGCCCGCGTCGGGGCGCCGATCGTGGGCCTCAACGACTCGGCCGGCGCCCGCATCCAGGAGGGCGTCGACGCGCTCTCGGGCTACGGCGAGGTGTTCTACCGCAACGCCGTCTACTCCGGCGTGGTCCCGCAGATCAGCGCCGTGCTGGGGCCGTGCGCGGGCGGCGCCGTCTACAGTCCGGCGCTCACCGACTTCGTGCTGATGGCCGCGGGCACCTCGTACATGTTCATCACCGGTCCCGACGTCATCCGCTCGGTGACCAAGGAGGAGGTCGGCTTCGAGGAGCTCGGCGGCGCCTCGGTGCACACGCGTCGCTCCGGCGTCGCGCACCTCGCCGGCGAGGGCGACGCCGAGGTGCTGGCCAAGGTCCGCGCGCTGCTCTCGTTCCTGCCGTCGTCGGCGCGCCAGCGGCCCCCGGAACGCGCGACGCGCGACCCTGACGACCGGGCCACCCCGGAGCTGGCGCGGCTGGTGCCGCCCGATCCGAAGCGCCCCTACGCCATGCGCGAGGTGATCCGGACGATCGTCGACGAGCACGCCTTCCTGGAGATCCAGCCCCACTGGGCGCCCAACCTGCGGATCGGCTTCGCCCGGCTGGGGGGGCGCCCGGTCGGCGTCGTGGCCAACGATCCTCGCTACCTCGCAGGCACGCTGGACATCGACGCCAGCGACAAGGCGGCCCGCTTCATCCGCACCTGCGACGCGTTCAACGTGCCGCTGCTGACGCTCGTCGACGTCAGCGGCTTCCTGCCCGGGGTCGGCCAGGAGCACGGCGGCATCATCCGGCACGGGGCCAAGATGCTCTACGCCTACGCGGAAGCCACCGTCCCGAAGATCACCCTGATCACGCGCAAGAGCTACGGAGGGGCCTACCTGGCGATGAACGCCCGATCGATGGGGGCCGACGTGGTCCTCGCCTGGCCGACCGCGACCGTCGCCGTCATGGGCGCCGAGGGCGCCGCCGCCATCCTCCACCGGCGCGAGATCGAGCGGGCCGACGACCCGGCCGCCGTCCGGGCCGCCCGCATCGAGGCGTACCGCGACCGCTACGACAACCCCTGGCGCGCCGCCGCCCGCGGCTTCCTCGACGACGTCGTCGATCCGGCGCGGACCCGCGCGACCCTGATCGCGCACCTGCGGGCGTTGGACGGCAAGCAGGAGGAGAGGCCGTTCCGCAAGCACGGCAACCTGCCGCTGTGAGGGCGTCGGGCGGCGGCCCGAAGGTTCGGGCGCGGTAGGCTTGGGGCCGCCGCGAGCGCAGCGGGCAGGATCTGCCCACGAGCGCGCTCGCCTGGAGGAGGAAGCATGTTCACCGAGTCCTCGCTCGCGTCGGCGGCCTACGCCCTGGCGTTCAACGTCGCCACCGCGGCCGTCATCCTGGTCGTCGGCTGGATCGTCGCCGGCTGGTCGAACCGCCTGGTCGGTCGCGTCGCCGAGCGTGACGAGCGCTTCGACCGCACCATCGCCAGCGTGCTGCAGCGGATGGTGCGCTGGGGCGTCCTGGCCATCACCCTGATCGCGGTGCTGGGCCGTTTCGGGGTGCAGACGACCAGCCTCGTCGCCCTGCTCGGTGCCGCCGGCCTCGCGGTCGGCCTGGCGCTGCAGGGCGCGCTCTCCAACGTCGCCGCCGGCGTGATGATCCTGGGTCTCCGTCCCTTCCGCCTGGGCGACGCGGTCGACATCGGCGGGACCGCCGGCACGGTCGAGGAGATCGGCCTGTTCTCGACCCGGCTGCGCACCTTCGACGGCGTCGTCGTGCACCAGCCGAACGCGAACATCTGGGGGTCCGAGATCAAGAACTTCAGCCAGGCCGACGGTCGCCGCGTCGACCTGGTGGTGGGCATCGGCTACGACGACGACATCGCCGAGGCGATCCGCATCGCCACCGGCCTGCTCGAGGCCGACGAGCGCGTCCGCGACGAGCCGGAGCCGATGGTGGCGGTCGACTCGCTGGGAGCCGACTCGGTCAACCTGCTGATCCGCTACTGGACGGCGCCGGCCGACTTCTTCGCCTCGAAGCTCGACCTCACCCGCGCGGTCAAGGAGGCGTTCGACGCCGCCGACATCGGCATCCCCTTCCCGCAGCGCGACCTGCACCTCATCCAGGACGGCCCGATCGAGGTGCGGCAGGCCGGCTGAGCACGTCCGGCAGGAACGCCACCCAGGCGATCGCGCCCAGCCCGGCGGTCACGGCGAAGAGCCTGCCGTGGCCGCCCGGGCCGGCGTCCAGCACGAACCCCAGCCCGCCCTGCAGTGCGAAGCCGCCCGCGAACATGAACAGGTTCAGCGCCGTCACCGCCCGGCCCGTCAGGGAGGCCGGGAAGGCGGCGCGCATCCGCGCGAACAGCAGCGCCGACGACGCGCCGGACAGGCCCAGCAGCACGAACGCCGCGGTCACCAGGCCCCCGCCCGCCGCGGGCAGCGTCGCCAGGAACGCTTGGCAGGCGACGAAGGCCGCGGTGACGATCGCCAGGGTGCGGGCGGTCCCGAACCGCGCGGCGACGCCGCCCAGCGTCAGGTAGCCGACCGAGACCCCCACGCCGAAACCCGCCAGCACGTTGCCCGCCTGGAGTCGGGAGAGGCCGACGCCGTCGCTCAGGTAGGGACCGGCCCACAGGCTCTGGAGGGCGAAGACCACGCCGGTCGTCGCGACGGCCAGCCCGGCCGCGCGCCAGAAGGCGGGCGAGGCGAAGATCGCGCCGAAGCCGCCGTCGGCGCTCGTCGCTCGGTCCGCGTCCGATCCAGGAGCGGTGCGTCCCCAGGTCGCCACCGCGGCGGCCGAGGCGGTCAGGGCCAGGGCGGCGGCGACGAAGACGGCGCGCCAGCCGAACGCCTGCGACGCCCACGCCAGCGGCGTCGCGGCCAGCAGCGCCCCCGACGAGCCGAACGCCACCAGCGCGCCCGCTACCGCCGCGAAGCGCGCCGGGCGGTACCAGCCGGCCAGCGCCTTGAGCCCGCCCATCAGGATCCCCGCCGTCCCCAGCCCCAGCAGCGCCCGGCCCAGCGCCAGGCCGGCCGCGCCCTGCGCCGCGGCGAAGACCAGCGCGCCGATCACCGCCGCCACCATCAGCGCCGGCGTCACGCGGCGGGCTCCGTAGCGGTCGAGGGCGGCGCCCAGCGGCAGCTGGGCCGCCGCGAAGGCGAGGAAGAAGACGCTGGTCGTCAGGCCCAGCTCGGTCGCGCCGATGCCGAGGTCGCGCGTCAGGTCGCCGGCGATGACGGCGTTGGCGCTGCGGACGAAGTTCGAGACCAGGTGCGCGATGGCGAAGGAGGCGACCACCCAGACGGGCGACATGGGCGAGAGCCTAGCAGGCCGGGGTGGGCGCACGAACGGCGGCCGGCAGGGCGCCCGACGGTCGTCCCCCGCGCGGGCGTCAGCGCCTAGCGTCGGAGCCACGCCGGTCCACGCCCGCCCGCACGGCGGGGCGCCCCGCCGCGACGCCCGCGGTCGCGCGGGCGCGGCCGGCGCCGCGCGCGGACGCGAGGAGGACGCGATGGCCCTCGGACTCAACCACGCCCTGCTGATCGGAACCCTGGTGCGCGACCCCGACCTGCGCTACACGCCGGCGGGGCTGGCGGTGCTGCGCCTGGACCTCGGGGGCGACGACCACGACCGCGACGAGGAGGGCGGGCTGCGCACGCGGCCCTGGTACCAGCGCGCGACCGTCTTCGGAGCGCAGGCCGAGCGGATCGCCGACGCCCTCCACGCCGGCACGCCGGTGTGGCTCGAAGGCCACCTGGAGCAGCGCCGCTGGCAGGATGCCGAGGGTCGGGCGCGATCGACGCTCGAGGTGGTGGGGCGCCGCGTCGAGGTGCTGGAGTACGGCCCACGCGACGAGGAGGACGCCGTCGTGCTGGACGCGCGCGACCAGCCGCGGCTGCGCGACGCCCGCAACGCCGTGCGGCTGATCGGCAACCTGGTGCGCGACGTCGAGGTCCGACGCCGCGACGAGGGCGCGACGGTCGCCCGCTTCTCGCTGGCGGTGCGCGACCGGGGCGGGAACGACGACGCCGCTCCGCACTTCGTCGACGCGCGGGCGTGGCGGACCCTGGCCGACGCGCTGGACGGCACGACCCGGGGGACGCCGGTCTACCTCGAGGGGCGCCTGGTCAGCGACGCCTGGACCGATGCGGCCGGGGAGCGGCGCCGCGCCACCCGCGTCGAGGCGACCCGCGTCGAGGTGGTGCGGCGCGGCGTCGCCGAGGCGGCGGCGGTGACGGCGGCCTCCGAGGCGACCACGCGACCGGAGGCCGAGGGCACGGCCGTGGCGCCGTTCTGACGCCGCCGCGCGCGCCGCTGTACCGTGGAGGCATGAGCGACATCGTTCTGGTCCTCGGCGGAGGCGGCGCACGCGGGCTCGCGCACATCGGCGCGATCCGGGCCCTCCACGATCGTGGCGTGCGGGCGCGCGCGCTGGCCGGCTGCTCGATGGGGGGCATCGTCGGCGCCTTCCTCGCCGCCGGCTACGACGCGCAGGAGATGGAGGAGGTGGCCCGCGGCATCGGCTACCGCGCCTTCCTGTCGTTCGGGGAGGCGGGCGGCATCGTCGGCGGGGAGCGGATCGAAGCGCTCTTCGCCGAGCACCTGCCGGAGACCTTCGAGGAGCTCGACCGCCCGCTGCTGCTCACCGCCGTCGACGTGCAGAAGGGGGAGCTGGTCGTCCTCAAGGAGGGTCCGCTGGTTCCGGCCCTGCGCGCGACCAGCGCTCTGCCGGGCCTGATCGCCCCGGTTCGGTCGGGGGACCGCGTGCTGGTCGACGGCGGGTTGCTCAACAACCTGCCGGTCGACCTGGCCCGCACCCTCGGCCATGCACCGGTGGTGGCGATCGACGTCGCCGCCCCTCCGGACCGGCGGCTCAGCTTCGAGGAGCGCGGCGTCCTCGACCGCATGCGCGAGGTGGTCCAGCCGCAGCGCGCCCTCACCGTCGAGCTGTTCATGAAGTCCTTCGACGTGCCCCAGGCGCTGGTCTCGCAGATGCGCCTGGCGATGGCGCCGCCCGACCTGCTGGTGCGCCCGCCGCTCGACCGCGACTTCGGGGTCGAGGAGTTCGGCCGCATCGACGAGGCGCTCGAGGCGGGCGAGCGTTCCATGCACGAGGCGCTCGACGGCGTCTCCTTCACGGGCCAGGCCAGCGGGGAGGCCGGCGTCTCGCCCTGACGACTGCGATCAGGCGGCGTCGCCCAGCAGGACGCGCCGGACGTCCTCGCTGGCGCGGTGCAGCAGCAGTTCGCGCCGCGCGCGGGTGACGGCGACGTAGAGCAGGTTCGTCTCGGCCCGCGCCGACTCCGGATCGGGCGCGGCGGCCAGCGCCTCGGGGTCGGCCGGGACGCGCGGAAAGTCGTGCCACAGCTCGACCCGGTCCCACTCCCCGCCCTTGGCGCGGTGCACCGTCGAGACGACGATCGGCGCGTCCTGCGCGCGAGCGCGGACGGCGCCCCGCAGCCGCCGCGTCAGCGCCGGAACGTCGTCGCCGTAGCGCTCGACCAGGCCGCACAGGGTCCGTAGGCCGCCGCCGTGCGCGTCGGCGGCGCGCGCCAGGTCGGACCAGCGGGCGAAGCCGTGCACGATCGACCCGCCGCCGCGGTCGCGCTGGCGCCACAGTCGGTGGCCCGCCTCCAGGTCGGGCAGCAGCGCATCGACGCCGCCGACGACGTGCACGCCGACGTCGGCGTAGGTCAGCACCGCCTCGACCACGCCCGCGGTGCTGCGGCAGAGCACCGCCCGGGGAGCGGCGGTCATCGTGCGGTCGTCGGTAGGGGGGTCGCTGCGGACGCGGCCGCCGGGTCCTGCACCGATCAACTCGGCCCCGGGTGCGAGGACGCGGACGACCCGCCGTGCGCAGGCGGCGATCTCCTCCCCGAAGCGGAACGAGCGGGTCAGGCGGACCTCCGGATGGCCGGAGGCGGCCATCGCATCGACCGCCCCGCGGAAGCCGTAGATCCGCTGGGCCGGATCGCCGACCAGCAGGGTCTGGACCGGCTGCCGCCGAAGCCAGCCGAGGCTGACCGGAGCGATGTCCTGCGCCTCGTCGATCAGCAGCAGCGGCGCCGGCGCGGGGTGGCCGGCGCCGGCGAAGAGCTTGAGGTAGCCGTCGTGCGGCAGCGGCGTCGGATCGTCCGGATCGGCGATGCGGCGCCACAGGCGCGCCGCGCGCCGCAGCAGCCAGGTGCGCCGCTCGCGGAAGCGTTCGGCGCCCAGCCGTTCCTCCAGCGCGGTGGCCAGGTGGGGTGGCAGGTGCCGGGGCAGGGGCGCCGTGGCGTCGTCGCTCAGGAAGCGCTGCAGCACGGCCCGGATCGCGGCCAGGTGCGCCGCCGCGTCCGGGTCGCCCGGGGCCAGGTCGGCCGCCTCCGTCCAGGCGCTCGGACCGGCGTGGGCGGCGCGCCGTAGCTTGGCGCGCATGCGGCCGTCCGGTGCCACGACGACGCGGTAGGCCAGCGCGTGCACCGTCGTGGCGCGGGCGTGCGGGGGCAGGCGCGTCCGTGCCTCGCGAGCGACCGAGCGGTTGAAGGCCAGCAGGCAGGCCCCCACCTCCGGCCGCGCGGCGGCGACGGCGCGCAGCGTGTGGGTCTTGCCGGCGCCGGCCCGGGCGACGATCGCGAGGGGCCGCCCTTCGGTCGCGTGCTCGACGGCGCGGCGCTGCTCGTCGCTGAGGGCGGGGGAGGACGGCGGCACGAGGCAGGCTAGCGACGGACGTCACCCGCCGTCGCGGGCGTCGGGGTGCCGATCCGGGCACCGTGGGTCAGCGTCGCAGCCCTGCTCGGCACCGCCGGCGGCCCGCTGGGCGATGCTGTGGGGAGGAGGCACCATGATCCGAACCGCCGTCGTCGACACCGATCCGTTCGAACTCTCCAGCGACGCCCTGCTGGTCCTCGTCGATCCCGATCGCGACGCGCCGACCGCACCGGTCGCTCGCATCGACGCGCCGCTCGGCGGCCAGGCGAGCCTCCTCCGGCGGGAGGATCGCCGCGACGCCCTGTTCCTCCGCCACCGTCGCGCGACCGGCGACGGCGAACCGCTCCCCGTGGCGCTGGCGCGGGTCGATCGCGCCGCGGCGCGCCGCAGCCCGCTGGGCGTCGCGCAGCCGGGCGAAGCGCCCGCCGACGACGAGCGAGCCCGAGCCCTCGAGCTCGAGGCGTGGCGCGTCGCCGGCGCGACCGCCGCGCGGGCGACGTCGCGGGCCGGACTTCGCAGGCTGACGCTGCTGGTGGACGCCGACGCGACCGATCCCTCCGCGATCGCCGCGGCGGCGGAGGGGGCGCTGTTGGGTGCGCACCGCACGCGCCGCGAGGGGATCGACGCGCCGGAAGCGGGCGGCCTGGAGCAGCTCACCGTCGTCGTCCCGGCGCCTGCCGATGCGGACGCGACGACGGCCGTGCAGCAGGCGGTCGAGCGTGCCGCCGTGCTGGCCGAGGCGACCGGGTGGGCGCGCGACGCCGTCGACGCCCCGGCCAACCGGATGACGCCGCAGCAGCTGGCCCAGACCGCGGCCGAGGCCGGACGGGCGGCCGGTCTGCGGGTGCGCGTGAACGACGAACGATGGATGCGGGAGCGCGGGATGGGTGCCCTGTTGGCCGTCGCGCAGGGGTCGGCCCAGCCCACGCGGGTGGTGGTGATGGAGCACCGCCCCGACCGACGCGACCTGCCCAGCGTCGCCTGGGTCGGCAAGGGGGTCACCTTCGATTCCGGCGGCCTGTCGCTCAAGGACCGCGCCTCGATGCCGGCGATGAAGGGCGACATGGCGGGCGCAGCGGCGGTCCTGGGTGCGGCCCTCGCCGTGGCCCGGCTGGACCTGCCGGTCCGGATGGTCGCGATCGCGGTCCTGGTCGAGAACATGCCGGACGGGGCGGCGTACCGCCCCTCGGACGTGGTGGTGGCGGCCGACGGGACCGCCATCGAGATCGTCTCGACCGATGCCGAGGGGCGGCTGGCGTTGGCGGACGGTCTGCTCTACGCCCAGGAGTTCGGCTGCGACGTCGCAGGCGACGTCGCGACCCTGACCGGCGGGGCGGTCGTCGCGCTGGGGGCGGGCACCTCCGCCGCCGCCTTCGGGAACGACCCGGCCTGGAGCTCGCAGCTGGCGAGCGCGGGCGCGCGCGCCGGCGAGGCGGTCTGGCCGATGCCGATCTACGACGCCTACCTGCGGGCCATCGAGAGCCGCGTCGCCGACCTCAAGAACGGCGGGGTCCGCGAGGGCTCGGCGGGGATCGGAGCGGCGTTCCTGCAGCGCTTCGCGCCGCCGCGCTGGGCGCACCTCGACATCGCCGGGATCGCCTGGACGGACCAACCGATCGGCGTCTGGAACGAAGGGGCGACCGGCTACGGGGTAAGGACGCTGGTCGAGGCGACGGGCTCGCTCGCCTCGGAGCCGCGCGCCTGACCGGAGGTCCCGGCGCCGTGTCGCCGACCGTTCGGCGTCATTCGATCGGTCGAAGGTCCTCCATGACCTGCCAGCCGACGCCGTCCGGCGTCGCCTCGAGCCGGTCCTGGAGGACCTCGGCCAGCCAGGGCACCAGGCGGCCGGCGGTCTCCTCGTCCGGAGCGAAGGTCAGCACGGTGAGCTGGTGGATGCGCTGCGTGGCCGCCAGCGTGCCGTCGTCGAAGAACGAGAAGGGGGGCCGCGGCAGCTCGTCCCAGAGGACGTGCACGTCGCCGTCGAGGGTCGCCGGCAGGTAGTCGGCCAGGTCCAGCTCGAGCTCCTTCGGGAACCACAGGTAGCCCTGCAGGAGCTTGATCGGGCGCGGCTCGTCGTCGCCGATCGTGGCCGGCACGGCGGCGTCGTCGGGGGCGTCGGCCGGGGTCATGCGTGCTCGTCGATGCCGGTCGAAACGTCGGGGAGCAGCGCCCGCCAGCCGGCCAGGAACGACGGCAGGTCGCTCATGTGGATCGCCTTGAACCCGAGCGAGCGGGCGGCCTCGACGTTGCGGAGGGCGTCGTCGACGAAGACCGTCTCGGCGGGGGGCACGCCCAGCGCCTCGGTCAGCGCCCGGTAGGCGCGCGGATCGGGCTTGCGGACGCCGATCTCGTTGCTGAACAGCCAGTGCTGCACGCGCTGCATGCGGGGATCGTCGCGCACCCGGTCGCACAGCACCGGGACGTTGTTGGAGAGCACGCCGACGACGTAGTCCTCGACCGGCAGCGCACCCAGGACGGCGAACATCGCCGTCCGCTCCTTCACCGCCCCCAGGAAGACCTCCTCGAAGCGCTCGGCCGGCAGCTCGGCGCCGGTCGCGTCCACGAAGCGGCGGTGGAAGGTGGGAAGGTCGAAGGCGCCGGTCTCGAACTCGGCCATGAGGGCCAGGTAGGGACCCTCGATCGCGTCGCGCGGCCGGTCGCTGGCCGCCGCCAGGGCGTCGATCGCCGACGCGTCGAACGTGCCCTCGGTGAACACGCCGCCCCAGTCGAACGCGACTGCGCGGATCACGTCGGTTCGGCGGCGGAGGGCGGGACGGGACGCGACGGGCGGGCGGTCTCCTCCCGGTACCAGGCGAAGAAGATCGCGGCGAACGGTACGCCGAAGGCGATCAGGCCCCCCACCTTCATGATCGCGCCGGCCAGCGCTTGCTCGGCCAACGGGTCCATGCCCAGCGCCCAGGGGGAGGCGGCGTAGGTCGGGTAGAGCACCTGATCGGCGAAGGTGACGGCGCCGAAGACGGGGATCTGGAAGACCGGCAGCAGGAACAGGTAGACCAACCGCGGCAGGTGGCCCAGCCGCGGCAGCTCGGGCACGCGGCTCATCAGCGGCCACCACATCATCAGCGAGGTGAGCAGGAACACCAGGTGTTCGGTGTGGTGGAGGGTCGGGTTGCGGAGCGCGCCCTCGTAGATCGACGGCACGTGCCAGGCGGAGAAGAAGAAGGTGAAGGCGAAGATCGCCACGACCGGGTTCAGCACCACCCGCGCGACGGGCAGGACGCGAGGCGAGGTCATCCACGGTCGCAGCATCCACACCGGCGTGGCCGCGATCAGCAGCGGGGCGGACAAGTAGGCGATGCCGAGGTGCTGGACCATGTGGGCCGTGAGGCTGTAGCGCTCGGCCAGGTCGTGCAGCGGCGACCCCTCGAACAGGTACAGCAGGCCGAGCGTCAGGTAGTAGACGATCGCGGAGCGGGTGGGGAACGGCGTACCGGGCGCCAAGCGATGGCGCAGCGGTCCAGCCGCCAGCGCGTACAGGGTGGCGAGGGTGGCGAGGCCCCCGAGCAGGACGGGATCGACTTGCCAACCGAGGTAGAGCTCAGGCATCAGGTCTCCATGCTACGACGTGGGCCGGAGCGGTCGCTCCGGCCCACGAACAGGGTGCGGAAGGCCACGCTTCCGTGGGCCGCTGCGAACGTCAAGGCAGGCCGATCTCCCTGCGGACGTCGTGGACGTCGGTCCCGGTCCAGCCCTTGCCGCGCTCGCCGGCGACCTCGTCGGGCGTGATCGGCGCGAACCCGTCGGGCAGCGCGGCGTCGTTGTCCCAGTTGTAGAGGGAGTAGTTGGCGACGGCCGCGATCTGCTCGTCCGACAGGAACGCCCAGGCGGGCATGACGCCGTTGTAGGTGACGCCCGAGACCGAGATCTGACCCTGCAGGCCGTACAGCAGCGCGTCGACGAGGTAGGTCCGGCCGCGATCGACCTCGACCAGCTCCGGCGCGTGCCCGGCGAGCGGCGGGAAGGCGCCCGGGATGCCGGCGCCGGTCGCCTGGTGGCAGGAGGCGCAGTTGGCGGCGTACACCTGCTGGCCCAGCGCTTCGTCCCAGCCGTCGGCGCTCTCCTGCGCCACCGGTTCGGCGGGCGCGGCGTCGCTCTCGGGCGCGGCGGCGGGCGCCGCGTCGGCGACCGCCATGGGCGCCGTCGACGCTACCGTCCAGCCGCTGGTCGCGGCGGCCGGGGGCGTGACGCGCCACGACTGGTCCTTGGGCCGGCCACCCGCCAGGACCGCGTCGAGCTCGCGGCTGTAGCCGTCGCTCTCGATCAGGGCGACGGTCTCCTCGGGAAGGCCGTCGTCGTAGCCGTAGCCCTCGTCGCCCCCGTGACCCCCGCCGTGCACGAAACGCCCGTCGGGCGCCAGCTGCGCACGGACGTAGTCCAGACTGGCCGGCGCGGTCATCAGGAAGGCGAAGGCGATGAAGGTGCCGAGGCCGATCACCATGCCGCTCCCGAAGAAGCCGGAGTAGGTGAACTCGTCGTCCTTGAGGTGCATGAAGTACATGATCACCAGGATGAACTTGGCGACCGAGAGGATCATCAGCCACCACAGCGTGGCGGCGTCCCCGAGGAAGGGGATCTCGTACTCGATGATGGCGAACTCGATGTAGGTGATGACGGCGAGGATGACCCCGACGACGATGTACGGCATGATGCTGTGGTTCTTGTGATCGTTCGAATCGTGTGCCATGCGCGCCTCAGACGAAGTCCACGAGGTAGACGAGGGTGAAGATCACGATCCAGACGATGTCGACGAAGTGCCAGTAGAGGCCTGCGACTTCGAGGTAGGTTTCGTCCCTCGACGTCATCGGACGCACGTAGCTCGCGATGACGATCGACACCAGCCACAGCACGCCGATGGCGACGTGCACCCCGTGCGTGCCGGTCAGCACGTAGAAGGTCGTGCCGAACAGGTTGCCCTGGAGGGTCAGGCCGAGGTCGACGAAGTGCAGGAACTCGTAGACCTGGAAGCCGAGGAAGATCGCGCCGAAGAAGGCGACCCCCAGCGTCCACAGGCGGAACTGATGGATCTTGTCCTTGCGCAGGGCGTCGAGCGCGATGACCATCAGGAACGAGCTCATCAGCAGCACGAAGGTGCTGACGGTCGTCAGCGGGATGTCCAGCACGTCGAGCGGGTAGGGCCCGACCAGGCTTCGTCCCTTGTAGATCAGGTAGGTGCCGATGAGCGTCCCGAAGAACATGATGTCGGACGCGAGGAAGATCCACATCATCAGCTTGATGTCGGGAAGCTTGCTGCTGCGCCAGCCGTGGGCGTGCTCGGCCGGCGCTCCGGCGGCGGGTGCGTGCGCGGCCATCAGTCGCCGGCTCCTTCCTGCGCCTGGGCGCGCGGGTGGACGTGGTGCCCTCCGACCCCTTCGAACGCCCAGCCGTAGGTCGAGGCGACCACGACGAGGCCCATCAGGATGGCCAGCGGCCAGTTGTCGTACAGCACGCCGTAGCTGGCGATGAACACCGCAAGCGCGAGCAGGAACGGGTACCAGCTCTGGCCGGGCATGTGGATGCCGCCCTTGTCGAAGTCCATGCCCTCGAACTCGCTGCCGTCGTCCGGGTGCGCGTGCTCGGGGTACTTCTGCGCCCAGAACGCGTCACGGTCGGTGACGATCGGCTGCTGGTCGAAGTTGTGGTGCGGCGGCGGACTCGTGGTCGCCCACTCGAGCGTGCGCGCGTCCCACGGGTCGGCGGGCGCCTTCTCGCCGCGGCGGAAGGCGTAGATGACGCTCAAGAAGATCATGATCATGCCGGCGCCCATGACGAAGGTGCCGAGCGTCGAGATCAGGTTCCAGATCTCCAGGCCGATGCCCGCGTCGAAGGTCTGGGTGCGGCGCGGCATGCCCAGCAGACCGGCGAAGTGCTGCGGCATGAAGATCATGTTGAAGCCGATGAACAGCGGCCAGAACCAGATCTTGCCGAAGCGCTCGGGCAGCATGCGCCCGCTGATCTTGGGGAACCAGTAGTAGACCGCGCCGAGGAAGGCGAACAGCGCGCCCCCGCCCATGACGTAGTGGAAGTGGGCGACGACGAAGTAGGTGCTGTTGGCCTGCGCGTCGAACGGCGGCATGGCCAGCATGATGCCGGTGATCCCGCCGACGACGAACATGAACAGGAACGCGATCACGTAGTACATCGGCGTCGCGAAGCGGACCGAGCCGCCCCACATGGTCCCGATCCAGTTGAAGACCTTGACGCCGGTGGGGATGCCGATCACGAAGCTGGTGAGGCTGAACGCGGTGTTGGCGACCGGACCGAGGCCGGTGGTGAACATGTGGTGGCTCCACACCGCGAAGCCCATGAAGCCGATGAAGATGCCGGAGAGGATCATCACCGGGTATCCGAACAGCGGCTTGCGCGAGAAGGTGGGGATCACCTCGGAGATCACGCCGAAGGCCGGCAGGATGAT
>CAZJGU010000059.1:0-18377 GCA_964545455.1 uncultured bacterium
CCAGCGACAGCGAGGCGTCGGCCTGCGGATCGAAGGCCGCGCCCAGCGTCAGCGAATCCGGCGTCCACGGATCCACCACCCAGCGGTGCGCGGCGCTCAGGCTCACGCCCACCTCGTGTCCGAGGAGCAGCCGCGCCTCGACCCAGTCTTCATTGGCAGGACCGTCCATCAGGGCGGCCGCGTCGGCTTCGGCCTCGGTGACGAGGCGCCAGCCGCGGGCCTCCAGCAGCGTGAGCGACGCCAGGGCCTCGAGGTGCTCGGCCCCCGGCGCTTCCGGCGCCAGTCGCCACTCGGCCCGCGCCCACGCCGCGGCCGGCCCGGCGCTCAGGTCCACCTCGGCGCCGACGCGGGCGCGCTCCTCGACGGCGTCGAACACGAACGGCGACGCGCCCCCCACGACGCGCCGCGTCGCGAAGGCGTCCAGCCGCGCCCCGGGACCCCCGGCGCGCAGCCGTGCGGTCGCGGTCCCGGCCAGCTGACCCGCCTCCGCGGGATCGGCCGGCCCCAGGTAGCCGGTCGCGTCGCCCCGGAGGGTCCCCTCGACCTCCAGCCGCGCGGCCAGCGGCACGGTCGCCGTCGCCTCCGCCCGGACCGGCAGGCGAGCGGCGGCGACGGTCCGCTCCGGTTCCGCGGCCACCTCCAGCCCGGCCCGGGCCCACGCGCGCACGGTCACGGCCTCGCCCCCGCCGCTCCAGTCGGGCGTACGGACCTCGACCCCGTTGCGGAGGAGCGGCTCGTCCCGCTGCAGCTCGACCCGGACGAACGGGGTGACGGTGCCGCCGCCCGCCAGCGCGTGGTCGCGCGACACGCCCAGCTCCAGGCCGCGGGCGTCGAACGTCACCTCGGCCAGCGCGCCGTCGGGCGCGACCCGCAGCGACGCCAGCGGGAAGGGGGTCCCGTCGGTGCTGGCCCCCAGCTCCAGTCGCGTCCCGTCCGCCGCGCGGGCGCGCAGGATCGCCACCGTGCCCAGCTCGTCGCGCGCCTCGACCGCCACCGGCAGCTCCAGGTCGCTCCCGTCCCCACGGAGCTCCAGGGTGTCCCCCAGCGGCACCATCGTCCCGAAGATCCGCACGCGAGGATCCTCGACCCGGAGCGGCCCGCCGTCCAAGCTGGAGCGGACCTCGCTCCCGAACAGCCGGTACCGTTCGATCCCGCAGGCGCAGCTGGTGGCGCTGGCCTCGCGCAGGACCAGGTCGCCGCCGTCCAGGCGGGCCTCCGCCGCGTCGATCAGGTAGGCCGGCGTCGCCAGCGACACCCGTTGGAGACCCAGGTCCTCGCCCGCCAGGCGACCCACGTCCGCCAGCCCCACCACGCCCGGGCCCAGGACCACCACGCCGGTCAGGGTGAGGTCCTCGACCGACCCTTCGATCGCGCCGACGCCCAACCGCCAGTCGGCCACGTCCAGCAGCACGTCGCTCGCGTCCACCACCACGCCGTCCGGGTCGTTCAGGCCGGCCAGGTCCACGCGTTCCGCCCGCACCCGAAGCAGCCCCTCCAGCGCATCGATGCACACGCCGCCGCGCAGCGTGGCCGTCCCGGCGGCGCCGTCGAAGGCGACCGCGTCGTAGACCGCCCGGCCGACGCCGGCGATCTCGACCGCGGCGCCGGACTCTTCGCAGGCGGTCCCGGCCGGGAGGGCCAGCAGTTGGGTCAGGGTGGCCTGGGCGGGGCTGGCGTCCCCCGCGACGACGGCGGGCGCCTGGGCGCTCGCGATCGTCGCGACGAGGAGTCCCGCCAGCAGCCACGCCAGCCGCAGGGCCCGCGGCGACGTCGGGATCGGGCTCAGCGGATCGGGTCCAGGCGGATCCACAGGTCCTCGTCCACCTCGTTGGCGGCGCGGTAGGAGGGGGTCCCGTCCTCGGAGGTCACCGGGCGCACCTGCAGCGCCGCGTCCTCGCGCTCGTCCGACAGCGTGAACGGTCCATCCTGGAAGCGGTACGGCCCCAGCAGCAGCGCGTCGCCGCTCCGCAGGTCCAGCAGCAGCGCGCGG
Source organism: uncultured bacterium (assembly GCA_964545455.1). Taxonomy (GTDB): domain Bacteria; phylum Deinococcota; class Deinococci; order Deinococcales; family Trueperaceae; genus SLSQ01. The sequence goes on from CAZJGU010000059.1 coordinate 1,991, forward strand.
GCGGACAGCTCCGGTTCATCGCCGGCCGGCGCGTCGAAGCGGGCCAGCTCCGGCCCGAAGCGCAGCTGGGCCGCGGCCGCGTGCACCTCCAGTCCGTCCCGCACGAAGCGCACCCCGTTGGGTGCGACGGCGACCAGGCTGGGCACGTCGATCGACAGGGTGGGCGCGACCAGGCGGCCGCCCGCCGTGTCGGCGGTCGCCTCCTGGGCCTCGATGTAGGCGCCCTCGCGGTAGCGGATGAACGCCGCCTCCAGGCGCAGGCCGGTCCGCGTGTCCAGGATCGTGCCGCCCTGCGGCAGCGTCGTCTCCCCGGTGAGGAGGTCGAAGCTCTGCTCGCCGGTCGGGACGACCGTCAGGCGAGCGACCGCGTCCTGGGTCGGATCCACGCCGGCGGGATCGTCCTGCGCAAGGGCGGGCAGCACCGCCAGCGTCGCGACGAGGACGGGGGCGAGCACCGTGCGGACGGCGCGAGCGAGGGGAACGCGGTTCGGGGCGGGGGACGCCGGCAGCATGGACCGAGGGTACCGTCCCTGGCCGATCCCGACGACCCCGCGACGGTGAAGGTCGCGCCAGCGTCCCCTCATCCTGCGGGCTCCAGGATCGTGTGGCACCAGGTCGCGAACGGCGCACGCTCCAGCAGCGCCCGCCCGGCTTCGACCGGCGTGGCCAGGATGCGCGCGACCTCGGCCTCCAGGTCGAACGCCTCCCCCCGCTCGATCCAGGCGTCCAGGGTCGCCAGCATGGCGCCCTCCGGCGTCTCGGCGTCCAGCGCCACGTCCGCCGCCCAGGCGGTACGGGCCCGGGACCAGGCGTCCTCGTCGATCGCGTCCGGCGTCGCGTCGCGCACGACGGCGTGCAGGACGTCGGCCACCCGATCGGCGCGGTCGGGGTCGGTCTCGTACCAGCCGACGAAGCGACCGTGGTCGACGGCCGCCTCGTGGGTCAGTCCGGCCGACTCGGCCAGGCCCGCCTCGACCAGCGCCCAGTGGAGGGCGCCCAGGCCGGGCTCGCCCAGGACGCGCGCCAGCAGCGCAGCGGTGTAGCGATCGTCGTCGGACGCGGCCACGCCGGGGGCGCTGACGACGCCGTGCACCCTGTGCACGTGCGGATCGGCCACGCGCGTCAGGCCGCCCCGCCACGGCGGTGGCGTGCGGGGCGGGATCGCTGGCGCGGCGGTCCGTGGCCAGGCGTCCACGACCTCCAGGGTCCGCTCCAGCGCCGCCTCGGGATTCAGCTTCCCCGCCAGCGACACGACCAGGCGTCCCGGCCGGTGGGCCGCGTCGCGCCAGGCGGCCAGCGCCTCCGCGTCCAGGGCGGCGACGGTCTCCGCCCGACCCAGGATCGGCCGGCCCGCCGGGTGGCCCGGGTGGGCGTGCGCGGCGGCCAGGTCCGCCACCCGCGCGTCCGGGTCGTCGGCGTCGGCGGCGATCTCCTCCAGCACCACCTCGCGCTCCAGGCGCACGTCCTCCGGCCGCAGCGCGGGCCGCAGCAGCCGCGGCAGCGTGCGCTCCAGCGCGCCGGCGTGCTCGGCCAGGACGGTCGCGTGGTAGACGGTGCGGTCCTCGCCGGTGTAGGCGTTGGCGTCCGCGCCGATCGCGCCGAAGGCGCGCGCCAGCCCGGCCGCGTCATCCGAGGCGTCCCCCTTGAAGGCCAGGTGCTCCAGCAGGTGCGCGACGCCGGCGTGGGCCTCCGGCTCGTCCCGGGCCCCGACGGTCACGCCCCAGGCCGCCGCCACCGTCGCGGCGTCCTGCCACGGCTGCAGCAGCGCCACCGCGCCGCCGGGCAGGGGCACGACGCGCGCGGGCGGCCGCCGGCTCACGCCGGACCCCGCGGCCGGCCCAGGTACGCCGTCGCCCGGTCGGGCGGGGCGGCGGCGACCGCCTCGGCCAGCATGGCGCGGGTCGGCACGCTCCAGGCGTCCAGCCGGTCCCGGAGCGAGCGGACCCGCCCCAGCAGCAGCAGGTCGCGCGCCAGCTGCCAGGCGCGACCGGAGGTCGTCTCGGCCGTCTCCGCCGTGGCGGCGCGGTGGCGCAGGCGGGCCCAGGCCAGCTCGTCCTCGCTCACGCCGTCCTGCAGGCGGGCCAGCTGCTCCTCGACCGTGCGCACGACCCGGTCGACCTGGCGCGACGTCGCTTGGGCCGTCACCGTCGTCCAGGCGGCGTCGGGCGCCTCGTGGAGCGCCGCGTCCACCTGGTAGGCCAGGCCGCGCGCCTCGCGCACCTCGTCGAACAGGCGACTGCCCGGTCCGTCCCCCAGGATCGTGACCGCCAGCGCCTGCGCGTCGGCCAGCGCGTGGCCGGGCGGCAGCGACGGCCAGCTCCAGCCGAACTGCGCCTGCTCGGCGTCCAGCCGCTCCTCGTGCCGACCGGGGGACGCGAAGCTGCGGTGCGGCCGGGGGGCCGCGGGGCCCGACCCGGCGCTCCAGGCGCCCAGCACCGCCTGGACGGCGTCCGCCGCCTCCTGGACGTCGATCGGACCGACCAGCGCTGCGACGGCGTCCTGGGGGTGCAGCGTCGCGGCGCGGTGACGGCGGATCCGGTCCGGCGTGGCGGCCGCCAGGGCGCCGGCCTCCCCCACCACCGCCCGCCCGTGCAGCGACGCGAACGTCCGCGCCAGCAGCGCGTCGTGGGCGACCTCGGCCGGCCGGGCGTCGCGCGCGGCCAGGGCGTCCGCCGCGTGCCGTCGCGCCACCTCGAAGGTGCCGTCGTCCAGGTCGGGGCGCACGACCTCCTCGGCCAGGAGGGCCAGCGCCGCCCGCCAACCGTCGGCCGGCAGGCGCACGGCGAGGAGGGCGCGCTCGCGCCCGACCTGGCCGCTCACACGCGCACCCAGCGACGCGAAGCGGTCCGCCCGCGCGCGGGCGTCCAGGCCGGCGGCGCCCCGCTCCTGCCAGATCCAGGCGAGGTGGGTCGCGCCGGGCAGGTCCACCGGGTCGTCGACCGCGCCGAAAGCCAGCGAGATCCGGATCGCCACGCTGGGCGCGAAGCGACGCTCCTCGACGGCGACGCGGAGGCCGCCGTCCAGGGAACGCTGCAGGCGCCCCGGCGCGGCCGTCGTCACCCCGGTCGGACGCTCACGTCCGGCACCGTCGCGCCGGTCGGGAGGCGCACCACGTCGGCCACGACCTGCGCGACCTCCTCGGGCCGCAGGTAGTCGTCCGGCTGGTAGGCGGCCCCCTCCTGCTCGCGGACCGAACGCTGCATCGGCGTCGCGACGCGCCCCGGGTAGACGCTGGTGACGCGAACGCCGCTGTCGGCCTCCTCCTCGCGTAGCGCATCCGCCAGGGCGCGCAGGCCGAACTTGCTGACGGCGTAGCCGCCCCAGCCGGCCTTGGCGCGCTGCCCGGCGCCGGAGTTGACGAACACCACCAGGCCGCGCGCGGCCCGCAGGCGCGGCAGCGCTTCGCGCGTGAGGAGCGCGGGCGCGCGGACGTTGACGGTCCACTGGACGTCCAGGTCGTCGGCGCTCAGCCCCTCGATGCGCCCCAGGCGGGCGACGCCGGCGCTGTGGACCAGCAGGTCGATGCGTTCCGGAAGCTCCGCGACGAGGGTACGGACCGCCTCCTCGTGCGCCAGATCGGCCGTCCGGACCAGCGCCTCGGCCCCCGCCGCGCGCACGTCGTCGGCGACCGTGGCCAGCGCGGCCTCGTTCCGGCCGTGCAGGACCAGGGTCGCGCCCGGCTGGGCCAGGGTCCGTGCGATCGCGGCGCCGATCCCGCTCGACGCCCCCGTCACCACCCGTACGCTCACGTCGCACCTCCGCCCAGATCCACGTCCAGCACCGTCCGCCAGCGCCGGACCGCGGCCTCCAGGTCGCCGCTCCGCGCCAGCGCCGTCCCCACCAGCGCCGCGTCCGCGAGGCCCACGACGTCGGCCAGGTCCTCCGGTCGGTCGTAGCCCGACTCGGCCACGGCCAGCCCGCCGAAGCCCGCCTCCCGCGCCCGGCGCAGCAGCCGCGGCGCGGTCGCGCGATCGATCCGCAGCGTCGCCAGGTCGCGGTTGTTGACCCCGACGATGCGCGCGCCGGCCGCCAGGGCCCGGTCCAGCTCCTGCTCGTCGTGCACCTCGACCAGAGCGTCCAGCCCCAACGCGTCGGCGTAGGCCAGGTAGGCGCCCAGCCGGGCGCCCAGCACCGCCGTGATCAGCAGGACGGCCGCCGCCCCCGCCTCCGCCGCCTCCCGCAGCTGCGCGGGGTGCACCACGAACTCCTTGCGCATCGCGGGCACCCGGGTCGCGCCGGCGACCTCGGACAGGTGCGCCAGGTCGCCCCCGAAGTGGCGTGGCTCGGTCAGGACCGACACGGCCGCCGCCCCGCCGCGCAGGTACGCCGTCGCCGCCGCCACCGGGTCCAGGTCGGCGATGGCGCCCTCGGAGGGGCTGCCACGCTTGACCTCGGCGATCAGCGCCAGGCCGGGGCCCCGCAGCGCGGCCTCCAAGCGCCCGGCCGCGACCGGGGTGCAGGGCGCGTCGACCGGCGCCCCGGCGTAGTCGACCGCCCGCTCCCGCGCGATGCGGCCCAGGGTGCCCGGGACCCGTGCCAACACATCGTCGGTCAGCGGCGCGGGCCCGTCAGTAGACGTGGAAGCCATCCAGGCCGCCCCCCTCGCTCCAGTGGGTCTCGACCGTCGCGACGTCGGCGTGGACCGGGCCCCGGCGCAGGAAGACCAGCAGGTGCTCCAGCTCCTCGCGCGGCCCCTCGACCACGACCTCGACCCGGCCGTCGCTCAGGTTCTCGGCCGATCCCGCCAGCCCCAGGTCCAGCGCGTGGCGTCGGGCGAAGGCGCGGTAGCCGACCCCTTGCACCCGTCCGGAGATCAGTGCGGTCAGGCGTGCGTTGGTGTCCCTCACGGCTGCCATGCTACCCCAGCGCTCGGGCCGTTCCGGAACGTGGGGGACGCGTCCAGGACGCGCCCCGCGCGGTGCTAGCATGAGTGCCGATCCGTGCCGTCCGGACCGGACCTCGTTCATGCCCAGACGCCCCCTCCTGACCCTCCTCGCGCTCGCCGCCCTGGTGACCGTCGCGGTGCTCGCGCCGCGCACGCAGGTGGGGCGGGACTTCGTGCTGACCCGCGTCCAGATCGCCGCCGAGGAGGCGGGCTGGTCGCTGCGCTGGCGCGAGGCGGCGGGCGACCCGTGGCGAAGCTTGGAGCTGCGCGGACTCGAGGTGGTCGGCCCCGGCGTCGACGCGATCGCCGGCTACGCCCGCGTCACCTGGTTCGCGCCCGGCCTGCTGACCGGCGAGCTGCCGCTCTGGATCGAGGTCCGTAACGCCGACGTCGCGCTGGACCCCGGCGGCTTCGGCGGCCTGTCCGGCGGGGGTGGCGCGCCGCTGATCCGGCCCGAGCTGCGGGACGTGGACCTGAGCGGCCTGCGGCTGCGCGTCGGTGGGGCCGCCTACCGCCTGCCGGACCTGTCGATCGACGACCTGACCGTCCGCGGGGGCGCCGAGGCGCTGCAGGCCTCCGGTCGCCTCTCCACCCCGGACGGCGGCCTGGTGCTGGACGCCAGCGTCGACCCGACCGGCCCGTCCTTCCGCGCCGACGTGCGCGAGCTGGACGTGCGCCTGGCGCGCTACTGGTGGTCGGACGTCGAGGCCGGCGTCGCGACCGGCCGCGTCGCGTACGCGCCGGAGAGCGGGTTCACCGCCGAGCTGGAGGTCGAAGGCGGCGCCTTCGAGGTCGCCGGCTGGCGCGTCGACGACGTCGCCGGTCCGGTCACCCTGCGTGACGCCCTGGTCGAGGCCGAGCTGTCCGGCGCGACGCTGGGCGGACCGGTCGCAGCGACCGGCCGGGTGGACCTGGCCAACCGGAGCTGGAGCGCCTCGGCCCGGGCCACGCCCGACCTGGCAGCGACGATGCGCTGGGCGGGCGGTCCCGGCTGGCCGGAGGAGCTGCTGCCGCAGGGCGACGCGCTGGTGACCGCCACGGCGTCCGGGTGGCGCGACGTGACGATCGACGCCTCGGCCCGGGCGGACGGCGCCCTGGACGGCCGGCCCGTCGCGCTGACGACCGAGACGGCGCGCTACGCCAGCGCCTCGGGCCTGCGCATCGTCGCGTCCGGCCAGGCGCTGGGCGCCCGTCTGGACGTGGACGTGGCCGGCGCGGCGCGCGGCGCGTCCGGCCTCACCCCCGTCCGGACCGAGGCGACCGTCGTCGGGGCCTCGTACGGCCCGGCGCGCGAGGTCCGTGGCGAGGTCGCCGTCGTCACCGGCGACGGCCCCCCGCGCGCCGTCCTCGCCGCGACCGGCGCGCTGGCCGGCGGGTCGGACGCCGAGGCGCCTCCGCTGGGCACCGCCGAGGTCGACGGGGAGCTGGTCGACGGGGCGCTGGCGCTCTTCGTGACCGGCCGACCGGAGATCGGCGGTCGCCTGGAGGGCGCCGTCACGCTGGACGCCGGCCGCCTGTCGGGCGGGGGGCGGCTGACCGACGCGGGGCCGCTGGCCGGTGAACCGGTCGCGCTGCGCCTCGCGCTGGACGGTCGCCTGGACGCCCTCGCCCTCGACGCCACGCTCGAGGGCGAGGCACCGTGGCGACCGGCCGCCTGGACCTTCGCGCCCGACCTGGACCTGCGCGGCACGGCCTCCGCAGTGCTGCGGTCCGGGCGCCTGGATGACCTGGAGGCGTCGCTGGGCCCGCTGCGCCTGGCGGGCGAGCTGGCCCTCGCCCCGGGGGACGATCCGGGGTCGCTGACCGGCCGTCTGGAGCCCGTGCGCCTCGCGGCGGGGGGCGCAGGCGCGCGGGTCGAGGTCCGGGATATGACCCTCGTCCCGTGGACCGACGAGGGGCTGCGCCTCGACGGTGGCGCGCGCGCGACCGACCTCGCGCTGCCCGGCGCCGTCCTGGACGACGTGGTGGGCGCGCTCCAGGTCCGCCTGCCCGTCCTGGGGACCGGCGAGGCGATGGCGCCGTCCGCACGCCTGACCTCGGCCACGCTCTCCGCCGCCTGGACCGGGGACCGGCTGCGCCTGGACGCCACCGGCCACCCGGCGACCGTGGCGGGCGTGCGTGCGCCCCTGGACGCGGAGGTCCGCCTGCGGACCCCCGAACCGCTCGCGAGCCTGCGGGGTACCGCCCGCGCCGTGACGCCGTCGCCCGCCGATCCGGCGCAGTCCACGACGCCCAGCGTCGCCCTGCGCGCCTCGGCCGACGACGACGGTTGGCGCGCCGAGACCCGCCTGAGCACGGGGGTCGTCCTGGCTGGCACGACGCTCCCGGGACCGGCGCAGGCCACGGCGCGCCTGCCGCTGGACGGCACCATGGGCGACCTGACGATCGGCCTCGGGTCGCTGGCCTACCGCGGCACGCTGCGGGCCGACGGCGGCGATCCCGCCCGGCTGGCCACCGACGGGGTGCTGAGCAGCGGCGAGGCCGAGGCCCGCCTGAGCGCCGACGCCAGCCAGGCGCGCGTGACGCTGGACGGCGACCTGGACCTGACCGCTGCGGCGGACTGGATCGGGCTGGACGCGGCCGGCACGCTCCGGGCGCAGGGCGTAGCGCTCACGCCCGACGGTGCCTCCGGTCGCCTGGACGCGACCCTGGACGCGCCGCTCGCGGCTGAGGTCGCCTGGCGCGACGGCGACCTGAGCGGCCGCCTTCCCAGCCCCGTCGGCGACGTCGCCCTGGCCGGCGGCTGGGCGCCCGGCCGACCGTGGACCGTGACCGCCACGCACCCCTGGGGCCGCCTGGTCTGGGACGCGGACGGCCCGGTCGGCGCCGGTACCGTGCCGGCCCAGGTCTGGCGCGGCGCGACCGTCGGCCCGCTGCCGTGGTCGCTGCAGGCCGACGAGGGCGCGCCCTCCGGCGGTCCCCTGCCGGTCCTCGCCCTGCGGCTCGCGGACGGTGCGGGCCGCTACGCGGACGGTCGCCTGACGCTGGACCTCGACCTGCCGGTCACGATCGGTGGCGCCCCTGCGCGCCTGACCGGCCCCCTCGCCTGGAGCCCCGACGCGACCTCGGTCGAGGCTGCCGTGCTCACCCCCGACGGGGCCGCCTGGGCGCGCCTGGGGGGAACCTGGCCGACGCTCGACCTGCGCGTCGACGCGCCCGCCGAGCGCCTGGTCGCCACCGCCCAGCTGGACCTGGTCACGCGCGGCGACGTGAGCCTGAGCGGCCGCGTGGACCTGGCCGACCGGACCGGCACCGCGACGGGCACGTGGACGGCCGGCGCAGCGCGCGCCGAGATCGAGGCCGACCTGGACGCCGACGGTCTGGTGGCGCGCCTCGCGGCGCCCGGCCTGCAGTTGAGCGTGGACGCAGGCGGGGTGCGCCTGACCGCCGACGGCGCCCGCATCGCCGACTTCCTGCCCGCGGCCGACGCGCTGCGCCTGGACGGCGCGCTCAGCGGTCGCTGGAGCGAGGGTCCCGACGCCTGGCGCGACGCGACCTGGCGCGGGCGCCTGGAGGTCGCCGCGCCCGACCTCGCGAGCATCGAGCTGAGCGCCACCGACGGGCCCCTGCGCGCCCGCGGCCAGGTGGAGGTCGCCGGGATCGACGCGACCCTCGACGGCGTGCTCCTCCCCGACCTGGCCCTCGACCTCGACGCGCTGCACGTTCCCAGCGGCGCACGCCTGGTCGGTACGGCCGACGCGACGGGCGCCTGGACGCTGGCGGACGTGACCGTCGACGGGACCGTCACCCTGCCGGCCACCAACGGCACCGTGGCCGGGACGACCTACACCCTGGCTCCGCTCCAGGCGATGCTGCGCGGAACGCCGACGGCGCTGGAGCTGGACGGTGGAGCGCTCGGACGCGTCGCCCTGCGGGACGGCCGCTGGTCCGGCACCGTGGCCACCGACCTCGACCTGAACGGGACGACGCACCGCCTGACCGCCGCCGTCGACGGACCGGCGCTCGCCCCGCGCGTCGACGCCCGCCTGGACGGACCGGCCGTCGTCGCCCAGGTCAGCTACGACCGCGACCGCGACCAGGGCACGGCACGGGTACGGGCGACCCCCGAGCTCTGGCCCGACGCCTGGAGCGCCGCCGATCCCGGCGACGCGACCCTCGACGCGACCCTGGGACAGGACGGGGTCTGGAGCGCGACCCTGGACGCGACCCTCGCCCCGGCCGGACGACCGCTGACCGTCCGCGCCGACGCGGCCGGCCGTGGCCGCACGGGGGACGCCGTCTGGACCGCCGCCGCCCCGGACGGCACGCGGCTGCTGCAGGGCGACGCCGGCGCCGACGACGGCGGCCTGACCGTCCGCAGCGACGTCGCCGGCTGGGACCTGCCCGCCCTGGCCCGCTGGGGCGCGGGCGAGGCCCAGGTTCCGGAGCTCGCGGCCGCTGGGACCGGTCGGATCGTGTACGCGCGATCGCTCGACGGCAGCGCCAGCCTTCGGGCGACCACCCAGGTCGTCGGCCGGCTGGGCGACGCGCCGCTGCGCCTGGTCACGAGGGTCGAGGACGGTGCGGTCGCCCTGCGCCTGGACCTGGCGGACGACGCGGTCGCGGTCGCCCGCGACGCGGCCGCGGGAGGCTGGACGCTGGACGCGGCGGGCGCCGGCTACGCGCTGCGCGGCAGCCTGGACGCGGCGCTCCGCGTCGGTCGCCTGAGCGGTTCGGTGGCCGACCGCCCGCTGGACCTGCGCCTGGCCCGCACCGACGCCGGCCTGCTGGCCGTCGGCCGCTGGGAGGCGACCGAGCTGAACCTCGGCGTCCTGCGCAGAGGCGACGGCTGGCGCGCCGACCTGGAGGCCCGCCGTCCGGTCGCGGACCCCGGCGCCTGGGCCGGCGGCCTGGACGCCAGCGCCCGCCTGAGCGACGGGCAGGTGGTCCTGGACCGTCTGGACGCCAGCCTCGCCGGTCCGATCCGGGGCGAGGGCCGGCTGGCCGGGCCGCTCTGGCCGACCGTGGCGCTGGAGGGATCCTGGTCCGGCACGCCCGCCGGTGCGGACGCTCCCGCCACGCTGGCGCTGCGCGGCGACGCCGACGCCTGGACCGCCCGCGTCGGCTTGGCCGGGTTGACCCTCGACGCCGTCGGCGCGGGGCTGCGGCCGCAGCTGCTGCAGGCCGAGGGCGCCAGCGACGCGTTCGCGCCCCTGACGCTGACGGTCGATCCTGAGCTGGGACTGTCCTGGTCGGCACGCGACGGTTGGCGCGGCGGTCTGGACGCGCGCCTCTCGCCCGCCGGAGCCCTCGCAGGCGAGGTGCGCGCCCGGGGCGACGACGGCCTCCTGCGCCTCGCCGGCGAGGTCGAGGCCCGGACCGAGGGCGTGACCCCCGGCCAGGCCCGCCTGAGCCTGTCCGCGCAGGCCGACGGGCCCCCGTGGGCCGCCCCGCTAAGCGGCGGCGCCACGATCGAGGCGCACGCCGACGGCCGCGACGGGACGGTGGCCGCGACCCTGACCGGGGACGTCGCGCTGAGCGGCCTCCTGGCCTCCCCGCGCGCGTCGGGCCCGCTGGCCCTCGAGGGCGTCGCGAACGCGGACGGACGCGTCGAGGCGGGCGCCCGCGGGATCGTGCTGGACCTGACCGGTCCGTCGCTGGACCTGACCGGCACGCTGGACGGCGCGGGCTGGCGCGGCCGCCTCGTGGCGCGCGCGCTGCCGCTGGACGCCTGGCTGCCGGAGCTGGCGGCACCGCGCCTGGACCTCGAGGCGGACGTCGCCCGCGACGGGAGCGGCGGGACGCGAGGGACCGCCCGGCGCCTGGTCCTGAGCGCCGACGGCGCCCGCCTGAGCGGCGACGCCCTCTGGCAGGACGGCCTGCTGGCCACCCTGGACCTGGACGCCGACCTCGCCCTGGCGCTGGGCGAGGGCGCATCGGGACGCCTGGTCGGACCGTTCACCGTGCGGGCGGACGACCTCGCCTCGCTGGACTCGCTCGAGGTGGCGGCCTCGCTGCGGGCGCAGGAGGTGCGCCTGGCCGGCGTCGCCGTCGACGGCGAGGCCTCGCTGGACGGCAGCCTGCCCTTCCCCGACGTGCGCGCCGACCTGCGCCTGGCCGGACCGCTGGAGGGCACGCTGCGCGCGACCTGGCTGCCGGAGCGCCGAAGGATCGACCTGGCCACCGACCTGCGCGACACGCGCAGCGGCGACCCGGCCTGGACCGCCACCCTGCGCCTCGCGGCGGCCGACGGCGTCGTCGATGCGGGCGGGGCCGTCACCACCCCGGCGGGCGGCTGGACGGCGCGCGCGGACGACCAGCGCATCCGGCTCACGGGCGACGGACGCTGGACGGGAAGCCAACTGGTGCTGGAACCGTTCGAGGGCCAGCGCGGCCGGGTCGAGGCGATCCTGCCCCTGGCGACGCTGACCGACGCCCTGTCCGGCCGCCTGGTGGCCAGCCTGGCGGCCGAGCAGGACGGGGTCCGCGGTCGGATCGAGGACCCGACCCTCTTCGGCCGGACGCTCCCCGCGCTGGAGCTGCGCGCCGAGGGGACGACGCTCCTGGCCCACGCGCCCGATCGCTCGCTCGAGGCCAGCGTCGACCCGCTGCAGGGCGCGTGGAGCGTCCGCAGCGTCGCGCTCCCCGTCGACGACGTCGGCACCCTGGACGCCGACGCGGCCGGTCAGGGCGCGCTCGGTGGCATCGAAGCGACGCTCGCCGCGCCGGACGGCGACGCCCTGCGGCTCCAGGCGACGCGCGACGTCGAGGCCACGACCGTCGACCTGCGCGGCCGCTGGGCCGGCGGGGAGGTGCTGTTGATCGCCGAGCGTCTGGACGCCCGGAGCGCCGCGCCCTGGACCGGCCGGGGGGACCTGAGCGGCGTGGCGACGCCGCTGGGTCCGCTCCAGGCGAGCGCCACGCTGGGTGGCGCCGGCCTGCTGCCGAGCGCGCGCATCGACCTCCAGGTCGACGGTCCGCTGCCCGCCAGCGGCACCCTGACGCTGTCGGACGCCGCGGCGTCGTCCGACCTGACGGCCACGCTGCCGGGCGGCGCTCCGCTGCGGGTCGCCGGGCAGGTTTGGCCCAGCCTGGACCTGCGCCTGAGCGGGAGCGACGGCACCGCCCGCCTGCAGGCGGACGCCTGGGTCGGCGAGGCGCCCTGGAGCCTGACCGGCGCGACGCGGGTGGCGCTGCCCGGCCTGGAGGCGTCGATCGCCGGCGAAGCGGTCCGGGGCGAGGAACGTCCGGTCGTCCGCCTGCGCGCCGACGCCGTGACCGGCGCGTCGCTGCGGGCCCAGCTGCCGCGCGCGGCACCGGCCGAGGCCCTCGCCACGCTGGCGCGCGACGGGCTGGGCTTCGAGGGCGAGGGGGCGCTGGCGGGGCGGGTGACGCTGACCGCCACCGGGACGGCGACCAGCGACGGCCTGGTCTGGACCTCGCCGCTGGGCCGGCTGAGCGTCACCGGCCAGGCGTCGCCCGATGCGATCGAGCTGGCGGGATCGCTGGCGCCGCAGACCGACCCGCGTACCGCCTGGGCCGCCGCCTGGGCCTCCGTGGCCGACGGCGCCCCGCAGGCGTACGTCGTCCGCGGCAGTGCCCGCTCCGTACGGGCGGACCTGACCGAGGGACCGCTCCTGGGCCGGCTCGACTGGGACGGCGGCGACGGCGGCGTGACCGTGGAGCTCGCCGGGGACGGCCTGGACGCGTCGCTGCGCCTGGCACGCGGCGCGGGCGTGCAGGGCCAGCTCCGTATCGACGAGGTGCGCCTGCCCCTGCCCGGCGAGCTGGACGCCCGGGCCAGCGGGACCGCCGCCTTCTCGGGCGACCGGGCCCGCCTCGACCTGAGCCTGGTCGGACCGGGCCGCGTCGGCCTGGAGGTCGACTGGCCCCTCGCCGAGCTGCTCCCGGCCGCCTACCGTGCGCCTGCGGCCCCCGTGGCGGGCCGTGCGTCGCTGCGCCTGGCCGCGATCGACGTGTCCGCCCTGCCCGGCGTGGGCGACCGGCTGCCCTACCTGGAGGGCAGCGTAAGCGGCGTGGCCGAGCTGCGCGACCGTCGCCTGATCGTGCAGCTGGCCGCCCCGGAGCTGCGCACCGCCGGGCGCGCCCTCCCCCTCCGCGTCGAGGGCGCCGGCGACCTCGCCGGCGACGGAGCCTTGAGCTTCGGGGGCACGCTGGCCGGATCGCGGCTGCAGGGCTCGCTCACGCTCCAGGCGCTGGAGCTGCTCGCGATCCTGGAACGCTTCCCCGGCCAGGCGCCGATCGAGGCGCTGCTGGGCCCCCTCGACGCCGACGTCGAGGCGACCGGCGCCCTGCGCCTGCGCCTGCCCTGGCGCGACCCGGGGGCGGGCGAGGTGCGCCTGGCGACCGAGCTGGTGCGGTTGCGACGTGCCGGCGTCGTCACCACCGGCGTCCTGACCGCCGACGTGACGCGCGAGGCGCTGACCCTCGACGCCGACTTCCGGGGCGAGGGTCGCTGGACCGCCTCCGTCGTCGTGACGCCCGAGCTGCTGGACGCCCGGCTGCAGGCGGACGACGCCGACGCCACCCCGCTGCTGGGCCTGGTGCCCGCCCTCGCCCGTCTCCGGACGACCGCCGTCGGCACGCTGACGGCGACCGCCAGCGGCACGCCCGCGTCGCCGCGGATCGCGATCGACAGCCCCGGCCTCGAGGTCGGCCTGGCCGGCACGCGCTACCGGGTCGAACGAGCCTCCGCCACGCTGGACGGTCCCGACGCCCGCGTGAGCGGCGTCGTGACCGGTGTCGAGCCGGTCGGCGGACGCCTGGACGTCGACGGTACCGCCCGCGTGGACCTGGCCGGCCGGCGGCTGGAGGACGCGGCCGTGCGGCTGCAGGGCGACCTGGAGGCGCCATTCGTCGGCCGCCTCGAGCGCCTCGACGGCACCATCGAAGCCGACCCCGAGGGGCGGCCGGCGCTGGCGCTGGACGCCTGGCTGGGCGCACCGGTCCGCATCGAGGGGACGCTGGCACCGCTGGACCTGAGCGGCAGCGGCCGCGCCGTCACGCTGCGCATCCCCACGCTGCTGCTGGACCGGGCGACCGCCGACGTGGACCTCACGCTGCGCTACGACGCCGGCCTTCGCCTGGCGGGCCGCATCGACGCAGCCGAGGGGCGGTTCGCGCTGGGGATCCGGCCGCCGCGACGGGAGGACGCCGGCGCGGGCGGCGGGACGGGCAGCGGTTCGGGCGCCGCCCTGCTCTTTGACGACGTCACCATCGTCGGTCGCCAGCTGTCGTTCTCCGAGAGCTTCGGCAGCGCCGACTTCGACGCCGACCTGCGCCTCGGCGGCTCCGCCTCCGCACCTCGCCTGGACGGCGAGGCGATCGCCCGACGCGGCACCTTCCGCTTCTCCGGCCGCGACTTCCGGCTGCTCGACGCCGTCGCGCGCTTCCAGCCGTCGCGCGGCGCCTTCCCCGAGCTGGAGGTGGTCGCCGTCGCCACCTTCGACCAGCGGGCCGTCCTTCAGGGCGTCGCGCCCGGCGTGGCCTTCGTCCAGCCGGGCGGGTCGACCTTCGACGTCCGCTTGGCGTTCGACGCCGAGGTGATCCCGACGCCCGGAGGGGCCCGACCGTTCGACCTGTCGATCGATCCGGTGTTGACCTCGAACGCCGAGATCTCCATCCCCGACGGCGGCGACGGGGGGAACGGCGCGACCCTCGCGCGTCCCCTCAGCGAGGCAGAGCTGGTGCAGCTCGTCGCGCTCGGGCGGCTGGACCTGGCCCCCGGCGCAGCGGCGGGCGACGTCGCCGGCGGGGTGGCGCGCTCGGCCCTCGACAACGCCGTCGACCTGCTGGTGCTGGCCGAGCTCCAGAGCGCCGTCGCGCAAGCGCTGGGCGTCGACCTGGTCGAGATCCGCACCAGCGCCCTCAGCGACGTCCTGGCCGGAGGGGACGATCCGTTCGGCGTGTCGCTGCGGCTGGGCGGGTACCTGAGCGAAGGGCTGTTCGCCAGCTTCGAGATCGGTCGCGTCGCCGGCGAGGACGGCGACGGGGCGCTCAGCAACACCCTGGCGCTCACCTACGACCTGGGCCCGGTGTCGTTGGACCTGGAGACCCGCCTGGGCTTCCCCGACGCGGCCGACCTGGCCCCCACCACCGAGCTGTCGGGCACGCTGCGCTACCAGCTCACGCCACTGCTGGCGATCGAGGGGGGCGCGACGATCTCGACCCCCGCGGCCGAGGCGCGCTTCGGGGTGACGCTGCGCTGGTAGCGCCCGATCGACGCGCCGCGCGCCTCAGTCGCCCGGCTCCCAGCGCGCCAGCCGGGCCGTTCCGAACACCAGGGGGAGCAGCGTGAACGCCGCCGCCCAGAGCAGCGCCAGGCCGGCCGCCGCCAGGCCGCCCGGCGACGTCCAGACCGCCGCGCCCGGCGCACCGCGCAGCACCTGCCAGGCCGGCCAGGCCAGCAGCAGCGTGTGCCCCATCGCCCAGGCCAGCCCCGCCCCCATGTACGCCAGGCCGCCCGGCGACAGCGGCACCTCGGTCGGGGCGGCCGCGTCGAAGCGCGGCAGCGCCGACCCCAGGCCGATCCCGAGGCCGGTCGCGACCGCCGCGCCCGCCAAGCCGGTCCAGGGCGAGGCCGCCGCCAGGGCCGGCGACAGGTCCAGCAGCCAGGCCGCGCCCAGGCCGACCGCCAGGCCCAACAGCGCCATCGCCGGGAAGGCCTGCAGCGCCTTGGCGACCACGATCTGCCGCACCCGCAGCGGACCGGTGCGGAGCATCCACCAGCCCTCGCCCTCCAGCGACGGCAGCGGGAAGGTCGTCCGCACCCCAATGCCGATCAGAAGGAACGACAGGAACGCCAGGTTGAGCGTCCCCAGCGCATCCCGGAAGCGCTGCCCCTCGACCTCCAGCGAGGCGGTACTGACCAGGTAGACCGCCGCCAGGGCGACCAGCACCAGCAGCTGCGACCACTGCGTCGCGTCGCGCGCTCCGCTGCGCAGGTCCTTGACGACGATCCCGCCGATCGGCCCCAGTCGCGCCAACGGTCGTTCCCACGCCGCCGGTGGGCGCGAGCGCGCGTCGCGCCGTGCCCGGGCGGTGTCCAGCGAACGGATCCAGCCGACGCGGTACGCCCACGCCGCCATCCGGGACACCAGCGCCAACGACAGGGCGGCCAGCGCCGCCAGCGCCGCCAGTCCCAGGCCGGCCCGCCCCTCGAGCGCCGCCCAGGTCGCCTGCGACGCCCACGAGGTCGGCGCCCAGCCCAGCTCCAGCCGTGCGAACCCCAGCAGGAACGCTTCGAACTGCTCCGGCGTCGCGGCGGTCAGCCGCTCCGGCCGCAGCGCCCGCAGGCCCACCACCAGTCCGGCGGCCAGCACCACGTTGGCGCCGGTGGCGACCTCCTGCACCCGCCCGGCCGGCGCCAGCCGCATCAGCACCAGCGCCAGCGCCGCGCCCAGCGCCACCGGCAGGGCGTACAGCGCCGCCAGGGCCGCCGCCGCGACCGGCCAGAAGAGCGGTGGCGCACCCCGTTCGATCCCCAGGGCGATCAGGGCGGGCGCGGTCAACAGGGCCGGGAGCGCCGCCGACTGGACGAAG
>CAZJGU010000060.1:0-7411 GCA_964545455.1 uncultured bacterium
CGCACCTCGACCAGCTCGTCGCCGCGGCCTCCCTCCCTGCGCGGCCAGCCCTGGCCGCGCAGGCGCAGCACCCGGCCGGACGAGCTGCCGGCGGGGACCGTCACCTCGATGGGGCCGCTCAGGCTGGGAACGGTCGCCGTTCCACCCAACGCGGCCAGGTGGTCGGGGACCCGCACGATGGCGCGCACGTCGTCCCCCTCGAGCGACAGACCGTGCGACGGCCGCAGCCGAACCACGAGCAGCAGGTCGCCGCCCCCCGGCGCCTGGCCGCGGAGGCGCAGCTTGGACCCGTGGCGGACGCCGGGCGGGACGGTCACCGTGACGCGCTTGCCGCTGACGGTGATCGGCACCTCGCCCCCCTCGAAGGCGCGCGCGAGGTCGATCTCGAAGTCGCCCTCGACGTTGCGAGGCCGCGGCCGTGCCTGCGTGGCGCGCGTGCCCGCGCGCAGGTCGGCGAACGGATCGCCGCCGCGCGCCGACGTACCGGCGAAGCCGCCGAAGCCGCCGCCGAACAGGCTCTGGAAGAAGTCGCTGAAGCCGGCGACGTCGTCGGGGTCGACGTTCGTCCACATCGTCGCGCCCTGCGGCCCCGCCCCGCCCCAGGCGCCCGGCGGAACCTGTCCGGTGCTTCCGTAGGTGTCGTAGATCTTGCGCTTCTCGGGGTCGGACAGGGCGGTGTAGGCCTCGTTGATCTCCTTGAAGCGCTCTTCGGCGCCGGCGTCGCCAGGGTTGCGGTCGGGGTGGTGCTTGGCGGCGAGCTTGCGGAAGGCACGGCGGATCTCCTCCTGCGTCGCGTCCTTGGCGACGCCGAGGGTCTCGTAGTAGTCCTTGTAGGACGCCATCCGTTCACCTCCCTTCGGGCGACCGGCGGAGGCGCCGGGCCGCCCTTCCGCTCACCCCTGGTCGTCCTGGTAGACGATCACGCGCGCGGGGCGGATCAGGCGATCGCCGCGCTTGAAGCCCGCCTCGAACACCTCGGCGATGGTGCCGGGCCCGGCGCCGTCGGTCGGCGGCACGGCGGTCAGCGCCTCGTGCAGGTCGGGGTCGAAGGCCTCGCCGGGGTCGCCGACCCGTTGGATGTCGAGCTTGCCGAGTTCGCGCTGCAGCGTTTCCATCACCGCCCGTACGCCCGGCACGATGGTGGCCGGGTCGCCGCCCTCGGCCGCGCTCAACGCGCGGCGAAGGTCGTCGTACACGGCCATCACCGGCAGCACGACGGCGTCCATGCCGGCGTCGCGGGCGCGGCTCTGGTCGGACGCGGCCAAGCGTCGGACGGTGTCCGCCTCCGCCCGGGCGCGCAGCGCCCTGGCCTCCTGCTCGGCCAGCGCCTTCTCGGCCGCGGCGACGCGCTCCTGCAGCGCGGCCAGCTCCCCGCGGAGGATCTCGAGCTCGGTCTGGGGGACGTCGATCGGCTCGGTCGCGTGGGCCTCGGCGCCGGCCGGCGGCGCGTCTTCGGAGAGGGCGGGATCGGCCTCGGGCTCGACGCCCGTCGCTTCGTGGCGGGCGCGCTCCTGCGGATCGTCGGGGCGGCGGTCGTGGTCGCTCATGGCATCTCCCGAAGGCCGCGCGGCCCGCGCGGTGCCGCCCCGTTCGGGACGCCACCGGGCGAGCCGGACGCGGCGGGACTCAACTGGCGGGCTTGAAGTCCGCGTCGATGACGTCGTCGTCGGCGGCGCCGTCGTCGGACGGACCCTCGCCGTCGTCGCCGGTGGCCGACTGGCCCTGGGCGGCCGTCGCCTGCTGGAAGGTCTGCAGCGCTTCGGCGATCTTCTGGGTCAGCTCGTCGTAGCGCGCCTTGTCGACGTTGGGATCGTCGACCGCCTTCTGGGCCTCGTCGATCGCCTCCTGGACCGGCTGCTTCTGATCATTCGTGGCGCCCTCGGTCTCATCGAGGATCTTGGCGGCCTGGGCACGCATCGAGTCGCACTGGTTGCGGGCCTCGGCCAGCTCGCGGAACTTGGCGTCCTCGTCGGCGTGGCTTTCGGCGTCCGCGACCATCCGGTCGACCTCGTCCTCGGACAGGGTGGTGGTGTTCTGGATGGTGATCGAGGCTTCCTTGCCGGTCGACTTCTCGCGCGAGGTGACGTTCAGCACGCCGTTGGCGTCGATGTCGTAGGTGATCTCGATCTGCGGCATGCCGGCCGGCATCGGCGGGATGCCGTCGAGCTTGAACTTGCCCAGCGACTTGTTCTCGCGGGCCATCGATCGCTCGCCCTGCAGCACGTGCACCTCGACGCCGGTCTGGTTGGCGTCGGCGGTGGTGAACGTCTCGGTCTTGCGGACGGGCACGGTGGTGTTGCGGTCGATCAGCTTGGTGAAGACGCCGCCCTTGGTCTCGACCCCGAGGCTGAGGGGGGTCACGTCGAGCAGCACGATGTCCTCGACGTCGCCGGTCAGCACGCCCGCCTGGACGGCGGCACCGAGCGCGACAACCTCGTCGGGGTTGACCGACTGGTTGGGCTGCTTGCCGAGCATCTCCTGGACGATCTTCTTGACCGCCGGGACGCGGGTGGAGCCACCGACCAGGATGATCTCGTCGATGCCGTTCTTATCGATCTTGGCGTCGCGCAGCGCGTCCTCGACGGGGCCGCGCAGGCGCTTCAGCAGCGGCGCGACGAGGTCCTCGAAGGTGCTGCGGGTGAGCTTCCGCTCCAGGTAGAGCGGGGCGTTGCTACCGGGGTCCATGGCGATGAACGGCAGGCTGATGGTGGTCTCGGGCAGGCCGGAGAGCTCGATCTTGGCCTTCTCGGCCGCTTCGAGCATGCGCTGCAGGGCCTGCTTGTCCTTCTTCAGGTCGACGCCGTACTCGTCCTTGAAGCCCTTGGCGAGCCAGTCGACGATGGCGTAGTCGAAGTCGCTGCCGCCGAGGTGGGTGTCGCCGTGGGTGCTGCGGACCTCGAAGACGCCCTCGCCGACCTCCAGCACGGAGACGTCGAAGGTCCCGCCGCCGAAGTCGAAGACCAGGACGGTCTCGTTACCCTTCTTCTCGAGGCCGTAGGCCAGCGCAGCGGCCGTCGGCTCGTTGACGATGCGCAGCACCTCGAGGCCGGCGATCTTGCCGGCGTTCTGGGTGGCCTCGCGCTGGGCGTTGTTGAAGTAGGCCGGAACGGTGATGACCGCTTGGGTGATCTTCTGGCCCAGCTGATCGGAGGCGTCGGAAACGAGCTTGCGCAGCACCATCGCCGAGATCTCCTCGGGGGTGTACTGCGTATCGTTCACGACGAAGCGGACGCCGCCGTCATCGGCCTTGACGACCTCGTACGGGGCGCGCTCGACCTCGTCCTCGACCTCTTCCCAGGTGCGGCCGATGAAGCGCTTGACTTCGAACAGGGTGCCGCGCGCGTTGAGGACGGCCTGGCGCTTGGCGACCTGGCCGACGAGGCGCTGGTCGTCCTTGAACGCGACGACCGAGGGCGTGGTGCGGGCGCCCTCGCCGTTGACGAGGACGGTGGGTTCGCCGCCTTCCATGACGGCGATGACGCTGTTGGTGGTTCCGAGGTCGATGCCTACGGCTTTGGCCATGAGGGGGCCTCCATTCTGGGTGCGTGCCTGGGCGTGCGACGCGCCCGCGACGCCCTCGCGAAACCTGAGGGGAGCGGGCGCAGGACGCTCACTACGTGCGACAATAGCAGGCCTCCGTGCGCCTGTCAACAGATATGAGTGTCATCGACTCAAGTCTGGCGTGGGGGTCGTGCCCACCTGCCGTCCGGCCCTCGGCGTACCCTGGGCGCGGTCCCAGGCGGGCCCCAAGGAGGCAGCATGACCTACCTGATCCTCGGCTACGACGGAGACGACGAGGGCGCGCCGGCGCGCCGCGCCGCGGTCCGTGACGAGCACCTCGCCGCCGTCCGCCCGCTGGTCGACGAGGGGCGCCTGGTCATCGGCGGCGCGATCCTCGACGAGCAGGGCACGATGCGCGGATCGATGATGGTGCTCGAGGCCCAGGACGGGGCCGAGGCCCGCCGCGTCGTCGAGGCCGACGTCTACGTCCGCGCCGGCGTATGGGTGCGCTGGGAGATCCACCCCTTCCGGCGAGCGGTCTGAGTCAGTCGGACCTGCGGCGCAGCCAGGCGGCCACGCCCGCTGCGGCAGCGGCGAGGAGCAGCGAGCCGACCAGCAAGCGGGCGTCGATCGGCGCCCCTCCCGGCGTGACCGTCCCCTCGAGCGACGCGCCCGCCAGCACCGCCGCCACCAGGCCCGGCGAGCCGCCCAGCGCCGTCGCCGCCGCGAACGGTCGCCACGGCACCCGCGACGCGCCCGCCACCACGTTGACGACGTCGCCCGGCAGGAGCGCCAGGCGCGCGATCAGGGTCGCCGTGAAGGCGTCCTCGCGCAGCCGCACGCCGAGGCCGGCCAGCGACCGCCGCAGCCGCCCCGTGGCCGGCGGTGAATCGTGGGCGGAGGACGAGCGCGTCCGTCGCGCCAGCGCGTAGGCCAGCAGCGCCGATCCGGTCGCGCCCGCCGTCGCGACCGCCACCCCCCAGGCGGGACCCAGCACGATGCCGGCCAGCACCGTCAGCAGCGTCGCCGGCAGCAGCACCAGCGCCCGCGCGAGGTACGCCGCCAGCAGACCCGCGGCGAACCAGGGCGACCCGTCCAGTGCGGTCAACGGTCGCGCCAGCACGCTGCGCGGGTCGGCGCCCGACAGCGCGACGACGCCCCAGGCGGCGACGATCGCCAGCGGCCACGCCAGGGCGACCCAGCGCCGCACCCGCGCTCAGCCCGTCCCGTCGGCCGGGACGAAGGCCCAGTGCGTGTCGTCCCGCACCGGCCGGTAGCCGATCCGACGGTAGATGGCGTTCGAGGTCGGGTTGGCCTCGTCACGGAAGGCCGCCGGGTCCGGATCGCGCCGGACCTCCAGGGTCACGTCAGCGGGCGGCGCCACGCGCCGCGTCCAGGCGCGCGTCGTCGGTCAGGTCCAGGCGCAGCGGCGTGAGCGAGACGTGGCCGTGCTCGATCGCCCAGCGGTCGGTACCCTCCTCGACCCGCTCGCGTGGACGCTCGGCGAACCAGTAGTGGCGCCGGCCCATCGGGTCCTCCCCCGGGATGACCAGGCCCTCGTAGTGGCGGACCGACATACGGGTCCAGCGCAGCTCGCCCGGCCGCTCGGCGAAGTTGACGTTCAGCAGCGGCACGTCGTCGGTCGCGAGGAACAGCTCGATCACGTCGGCGACGGCCTGCTCGTAGATGCCGAAGTCGGGCTCCTCCTCGCCCACCGGGGCGCTGAAGGCGATGGCGGGGATGCCCAGGAAGCTGGCCTGCTTGGCCGCCGCGACGGTGCCCGAGTGCCAGATGTTGTGGCCGATGTTGAGGCCCAGGTTGATGCCGGTCAGGACCAGGTCGACCCGGTCCCAGTGGTGCGCGCCCATCGCGACGCAGTCGGCCGGGGTGCCATCGACGCGGTACGCCTCGAGCCCGTCGATGCGCGTGCGGTGGTAGTGCAGCGGCCGGCGCACGGTGATGGCGTGGCTCATCGCCGACTGTTCGACGTCGGGGGCGACGACGCGCACGTCGCCGAAACGCTGCGCCACCCGCGCCAGGGTGTGGATTCCGGGGCTGTGGACGCCGTCGTCGTTGCTGACCAGGATGCGCATGATGCGTCACGCTACCGCAGCGTGCGCGTCGTCAGCCTGCCCGCGCGCCCGACGGCCGGACCCGGACCTCGGCCTCCACCGGGGGATGGCCGAACGCGCCGTGCGCGCTGCCGCCCCGCAGGAACACCTCCATCCAGCGGCGCCGGCGTCCATCCGGCAGGGGCCAGCCGCTGCTGCCCGGCGCGAAGGCCAGGCCGCCCTGCTCGACGGCGAAGGTCCCGCCGGTCCGCAGCGCCGTCCGGCGTACGCCGGCGATCTCGACCTCGACCTCGCTGCCGGGCGCCGGAGCGTCCGCCTCGCAGATCGTCGTCTTGAGGTTGCCGAAGCCGTCGGCGTAGGCGATCCGGCCGGTCGGGACCGGAGGCACCGCAGCCGACGGCAGCACGTCGCCCAGCCCCTCGCCGCGCAGCGCCGCGACGGCCGCGGCCGGGAACAGGTCGCGCGAGCGGAACTGCGAGCCCGACGTCGCGACGTCGATGGTCCGCAGCTCGGCCCCGGCCTCGGCCAGGAACGAGAAGGCGTGTCCGGCGTCGACGCCGACGACCTGCACGCCGTTCGGCAGCCGGGCGTGCAGCAGCCGCTCGCCGTCGTTGTCGCGGCGGCCCGCCGCGTCGTCGCGACGGGGCGCGACGTTGTGGAAGACGGCGCGCTCGTCCGGACCCTCGCCCAGCGCCAGCTGGGTGACCAGGAAGCCCGCGGTGAGCGTCGCGAACGGCGGGACGGCGGTCGGCCAGATGCGGGCGTCGGGCAGGTGCAGGGCGAAGCGCTGCGCGACCTCGGCGAAGGCGAGATCGCCGGTCCCGAAGTCGGCGACGAGGTGGAGGAGCATGGCGGGGATCGTACCTCCCGCCACGATCCTGCGTCATCGGCGCTGACGCTGAGCCATCCGGCGCCGCTGGACCGGATCCGCGCGATCGACGCGGGGCGGGGCGTTCGCCTCGACGCGCCTCCATGACGAGGGTACGGCGGCCGGGCTGCGTACCCCGTCGCACGGCCGAGCGCGTCCAGAACCCGCATTCTCGACCCACGACGGTACGTACGCGCCGGCGCTGCCGTCGTCGTAGAGCGCGGTTCGCCCTGACCCCCGGGGCCGCCGGGTCGATCCCGCGTCAGGCCGCGGCGCCGTCGGCCCGGACGTGCACGCGCTGGCCATCGACCCACGTGCCGGCCACGTCCGCCTCGGAGGCCAGCGCGATCAGGGCGCCGGCGGCGTCCAGCGGGCCGGTGGCTCGCGCCAGCCGCTCGGCCAGGGTCGTGCCGGGACGTGGGGCGATCCAGGCCAGGTCGGCGCGCTTGCCGGGCGTGAGGTCGCCGACCAGGTCCGCGAGGCCCAGCGCCGACGCGCCCGCCCCGGTGGCCAGCCACAGCGCGCGCGCGGGCCCCATCCGCACGCCGTCGTCGCCGCGCAGCATCTGCGTCTCGTACGCCAGCCGCGCCTCGCGCAGCAGCGAGAAGCCGGGCCCACCGCCGACGTCGGTGCCCAGCGCCATGCGCACGCCGGCGCCCAGGTGACGTGCCATCGGGAACAGGCCGCTGCCGATGAAGTGGTTGGACCCGGGGCAGTGGCAGACGATGGCGCCGGTCTCGGCCAGGCGTCCCAGCTCGGCCTCGGTCGGGTGCACGTCGTGCGCCAGCACGCTGCGCGCACCGATCAGGCCGTGCCGGTCGTAGACGTCGAGGTAGTCGCGGGCGCCTGCGAAGGCGTCTCGGACGTAGGCGATCTCCTCGGGCGTCTCGTTCAGGTGGGTGGTGAACCAGAGGTCGTCGGGGCCGCCCTGAAGGAGCTCGCCGCAGGCGGCCAGCATCGCGTCGCCGGC